>DATGRE010000080.1:0-7954 GCA_035303885.1 Zeimonas sp.
GTTCTGCGCCCGCAGGTTGAGCCTGCCGTCGGGGCCGCGGAAGTAGAAGCTGCGGTCCTCGCCCAGCTCGCCTTCGGCGTACTTGCGCGTGTGCCGCTTGTGTCCCTGCTTCGGACGATCGGGTCGCAGCCAGCGCGGCACGCGGTCGCGATCGCGCTGCCAGACCAGCACCGATTCGCGCGCATCGCCTTCCGGGACGGGCGGCATGTCGATACCCAGCGTCTCGCAGTAGCTGTGCAGGACGTCGGGCGCCTGCGGGCCGACGCCGATCACGGTGCGTACGCCGTCGAGCGCCTGCGGGGACATCTGGTCGGGATGGACCGTCACGTAGAGGGTCGCCGAGAGCGCGGCGGGCAGCGAGGCGGCGGCGAGATCCGAGACGCGGGGCAGCAGATGGTGCGCTTCGTCGATCAGCAGCCAATGGGGGCGGGCGTATTGCCCGCGCAGGTCGCCGATGCGCGCGACGAGCTCGCGAAAGAAGGCGGGGCGGTCGCGCAGCTCCAGCCCGAGCATATTGACGACCAAGGGCGCCGCGTCCGGCTGCTTCAGGAAGTCGATCACCTCGTCGGTGAGCGGCGGGTTGCCGGCGTCGCCGAGGACCACGGCGTCCTCGAGCTCGTCGTAGTCGCCTTCGGGGTCGAGCACGCAGAGCTGGAACCCCTGTGCGGCGAGCTTCTCCAGGATCGCGGTCGCCAGCGTCGACTTGCCGATCCCGGAAGACCCGGCGATGAGCACACCTCCGCCGTCGACGGTCAACCCCGCTTCGTCGTCTTCGCCGAGCCGGATGCGTCGCCGACTCGCCGCCGCCGCCACCGGCCGCGATTCCTCGGAGAGGATGCCGTCGATCGCTTCGATGACGCCGGTGCCGTGGTCGCCCCGGGTGACGAGATCGGCGGTCTTCCGGACCGCCTCGAGTGCGTTCGCCACGGCGATCGAGCAGCCGCTGATGGTCAGGAACGCGTGGTCGTTCTCGGCGTCGCCGATCGCCGCGACGTTCAGCGGCGACAGCCGTAGCTCCGACAGTGCGGCGGCGAGGCCCGTCGCCTTGTTGACGCCGGGCGGCAGCACCATCACCGCGCCCTTGTTGAAGACGATCTGCCATTCGAGACCGAGCTCGCGGATGCATTCGAGCACCACGCCCTCGTTGGGCTCCCAGGTGGCGACGATGCCACGGCCGACGGACAGGGGCGCGACGCCGCGCGCCTGCAGCGCGGCGACGAGCTCGGCGGGCGGCTCGGATGCGATCGAGCGTTCCTCCTGCGTCTCCGGGAAGTAGAGCAGCGCGCCGTTTTCGGCGACCACGATGTCGAAGAGATCCAGGCGGTCGAAGACGCGCTTCAGGTCCGGGAGCTCCCTTCCGGTCACGAGAATCGTCTTTCGGCCGCTGTCGCGCAGGCGCTCGAGCGCGTCGATCGTGGGCGCCTCGACGGTGCCGTGGTGGGCGAGCGTTCCGTCGTAGTCGGTGGCGAAGGCGATCAGGTACATGTCGAAGTTGCGCTCGTGCCTGGCGATCTCGAACCCCAAGCACGCCTTGTGCCTCGTGTCGGCCGGGAAGATCGGCTCGCGTGCGTCGTCTCATGCGCAGGCGGGACCGCGCGCGTCGACGCTCGGCGCGTCTTCGGGCCTTGTGCAGGCCGTCCTGCCGTGGCATTGCCCGATCGGGGATAATCGACGAGCCCCAGAATCCGCCGGTCGGCGGGCGCCTGCGCGCCCGACGACCCCGTTTCGACTTCTTCCGGAGGACTCAGGAATGCCCCTGGTTTCGATGCGTCAGCTGCTCGATCACGCGGCCGAGAACGGGTATGGAATCCCCGCGTTCAACGTCAACAACCTCGAGCAGGTGCAGGCGATCATGTCGGCGGCGGCAGAGGTCGACGCGCCGGTCATCATGCAGGCGTCGGCGGGAGCCCGCAAATACGCAGGCGAGACCTTCCTGCGCCATCTGATCGAAGCCGCCGTCGAGAGCTATCCGAATTTGCCGGTCGTCATGCACCAGGACCACGGCCAGTCGCCCGCGGTCTGCCTGCAGGCGATCCGCCTGGGTTTCTCGTCGGTGATGATGGACGGCTCGCTGCAGGAAGACGGCAAGACGATCGCCTCCTACGAGTACAACGTCGACGTCACGAAGCGCGTCGTCGAGATGGCGCATGCCGTCGGCGTCACCGTCGAGGGTGAGCTCGGCTGCCTCGGGTCGCTCGAGACGATGAAGGGCGACAAGGAGGACGGCCACGGCGCCGAGGGCACGATGACGCGCGAGCAGCTGCTCACCGATCCCGAGCAGGCGGCCGACTTCGTCAAGCAGACCCAGGTCGATGCGTTGGCCATCGCCATCGGCACCTCGCACGGCGCCTACAAGTTCTCGCGCAAGCCCACGGGCGACATCCTCGCCATCGATCGCGTGAAGGAGATCCACCAGCGCATCCCGAACACGCACCTGGTGATGCACGGCTCGTCGTCGGTGCCGCAGGAGCTGCTCGCCGAGATCCGCGAGTTCGGCGGCGACATGAAGGAGACCTACGGCGTTCCGGTCGAGGAGATCCAGGAGGCGATCAAGTTCGGCGTGCGCAAGATCAACATCGACACCGACATCCGCCTGGCGATGACCGGCGCGATCCGCCGCTTCTTCGCCGAGCAGCCGTCGAAATTCGATCCGCGCGAGTACCTGAAGCCGGCGAGCGCCGCGGCGAAGAAGATCTGCCTCGCGCGCTACCGCGAGTTCGGCTGCGAAGGGCAGGCGAGCAAGATCAAGCCGATCCCGTTGTCGGTGATGATCGACCGCTACAAGAAGGGCGAGCTCGCGCAGGTCGTGCGCTGATCGCGGCGCTCGGGCGGCGGTCATCGGAAGAGCCGCGCCTCAGGCGTCTTCCTCCACCGTGCGCCCGAGCGCGTTGTCGACGACCAGCGGCGTCTCGAAGAACTCGCGCGTCGGCTCGCTGCCGTATTTCTCGAGCACGCGCCGGCGCCACGCCTCGCCGTGCGCGGCGTCCGCCGCCGCGCGCGTCTTCCACAGGTAGAGCGCACCGGTGCGCCGCCGCTCGGGGTCGTACAGGAAGGTCTTGCGGATCAGGTCGGGGTTCGCGCGCCAGTGCGGCGCGACTTCGCGCATGCCCTCGACCACCTCTTCGCGGCGCATGTCCATCGGCAGGTCGAACCAGACGAGTTCGCTGATCATCCTCTCGGTCCCTTGGAATTCGCGTTGCGCAATTGATCGGTTGCCCGCGATTGTCCCCCGCAGCGCGCGACGGATCACCAGGCACCGATCGCCATCTTCGTCGCCAGCGCGTACAGCAGGCACGCGAAGACGCGTCGCAGCGTCGCGACCGGCAGCGCGTGCGCCTTGCGCGCGCCCCACGGCGCGGTGAGCACGCTCGCCGCGACCAGCGCCGCGAGCGCGGGCAGGTAGACGAAGCCGAGCGCGCCTGCCGGCAAGCCGTCGACGCGCCAGCCGCCCATCACGTATCCGATCGTGCCCACGAGGGCGACCGGCAGGCCGATCGCGGCCGCGGTGCCGATCGCGCGATGCATCGGTACGCCGCAGAACAGCATGAACGGGATCGTGAGGAAGGCGCCGCCGGCCGAGACGAGGCCGCAGACGACGCCGATCGCGTACCCGATGCCGAAGGTCGGCACGCTGCCGGGCATCGCGCGCGCGGCCGTCGGCCGGCGACCGACGAGGATCTGCGTGGCGCCGGCGAAGACGATGACGGCGAAGGCGAGGGCGAGCGTGCGCTGCGCAATCCAGCCGGCGGCGAGCGTCGACGAAAGCGTCCCGAGCAGCATGCCGGGGGCGATTCGCTTCACGAGCGTCCAGTCGACGCCTCCGTGGCGGTGATGCTCGCGCACGCTCGCGCTGGAGGTGAACAGGACCGAGGCCATCCCGGTGCCGAGCGAGAGATGCACCTGGTAGTCGGGGGCGAGCGCCTGCAGGCCGAACAGCGTGGCGAGCACCGGCACCAACGTCATTCCCCCGCCGATGCCGAGCAGTCCGGCGAGGAAACCGACGCCCGCGCCGGCGGCCAGGTAGGCGGCGATCCAGATCATCGGGGACAGGGCATCGGTGGTGGCGGGTGCGAGTCGGGTACGAGTCGGGTGCGCGTCGAAGGCGTGGCCGGGCGTGGGTCGTGCCGGCCGGCGAGCGCCTCTATGATGACGGAACGCGCCCGCTGCGTTGCCGGGCGCCGGGAGCATCCATGCCGAAGTTCGCCGCGAATCTGTCCTGGCTGTACACCGAGCTGCCGTTCTTCGAGCGCTTCGAGGCGGCGGCACGCGACGGCTTCCGGGCCGTCGAGTTCCTGTTTCCGTACGAGCATTCGGCGGTCGAGCTGCGTTCGGCGCTGCTCGCCAACGGGCTCGAGCAGGTGCTGTTCAACGCGCCGCCCGGCGAGGCGGGCTCGGGCGAGCGCGGCCTGGCGAGCCTGCCGGAACGCGTCGACGCGTTTCGCGCGTCGATCGACCAGGCGCTCGAATACGCGGCGGTGCTCGGCTGCAGCCGCCTGCACGTGATGGCCGGACTCGTGCGCGACGAGGCGCGCCGCCAGGCGCAGCGCGCCACCTACCTGCGCAATCTCGCGTGGGCGTGCCGGCGCGCGGCCGGCGCCGGCGTCACGGTGCTCATCGAGCCGCTCAATCCGCGCGACATGCCGGGGTACCTGCTGCGCACGCAGGCCGACGCGCACGCGATCGTCGCCGAAGTGGGCGAGCCGAACCTGAAGGTGCAGATGGATCTGTACCACTGCCAGATCGTCGAGGGCGACGTGTCGACGAAGATCCGGCGCCACTTCGCCGGCATCGGCCACGTGCAGATCGCGGGCGTGCCCGATCGCTGCGAGCCCGACGTCGGCGAGCTGCACTATCCGTACCTGCTCTCGCTGCTCGACGAGCTCGGCTACGACGGCTGGGTCGGCTGCGAGTACCGGCCGCGCCAGGGAACGCGCGACGGTCTCGGCTGGATGCGCGCGTATGCCCGAGTCGCCTGACGCGATCGGGCAGAATGGCGCTTTTCCGGTCCCGTCCGATGCCGATCGTCCATCGCTCGACACTGCATTCGCTGCCGCTCGTCTCGCGCGGCAAGGTGCGCGACAACTACGCGGTCGGCGACGACCGCCTGCTGATCGTCACCACCGATCGGCTGTCGGCCTTCGACGTCGTGCTGTCCGAGCCGATTCCCGACAAGGGGCGCGTGCTCAACCGCATGGCGCTGTTCTGGTTCGAGCGCCTGGCCGACGTGGTGCCGAACCATCTCACCGGGATCGATCCGGAGTCGGTCGTGCAGCCCGACGAGCGCGACCAGGTGCGCGACCGCTCGATGGTCGTCAAGCGCTTGCAGCCGATCCTCGTCGAGGCGGTCGTGCGCGGCTACCTGATCGGTTCGGGCTGGAAGGACTACCTGGCGAGCGGGTCGGTGTGCGGGATCGCGCTGCCGGCCGGACTGCGCATCGCCGATCGTCTGCCCGAGCCGATCTTTACGCCTGCGGCGAAGGCCGCGCAGGGCGAGCACGACGAGAACATCTCGTTCGACGAGATGTCGCAGCGCGTCGGCGTGGCGCTGGCGCACCGCATCCGCGACGTCAGCCTCGAGCTGTACCGGCGCGCCGCCGAATACGCCGCGTCGCGCGGGATTCTCGTCGCCGACACGAAATTCGAGTTCGGTCTGGACGAGCAGGGCACGCTGCATCTGATGGACGAGGTGCTCACCGCCGATTCGTCGCGCTTCTGGCCGGCCGACGCCTGGCGGCCCGGCGAATCGCCGCCGTCCTTCGACAAGCAGTACGTGCGCGACTACCTCGAGAGCGTTCCCGGCTGGAACAAGAAGCCCCCCGCGCCGCCCCTTCCGCGGCACGTCGTCGAGCAGACCGCCGCACGCTATCGCGAGGCGCTGCGCCGGCTGACGGGCGAGGAGCTTCCGCCCGACGATCCGGACACGGGTGCCGCCTCGGTCGCGGAGGATCTCCGATGAACGCCGCCGTCGCCGCCGGCGGCGCCCACCGCACGAGCGAGCCGCGATGAGCGAACTGTCCGTGGGGAACGAGCCCGTACCCGCCCCCGCCGTCGACGCGGTCGTCGGCATCGTCATGGGCTCGGGCAGCGACTGGAACGTGATGCAGCACGCGGCCGCCGTGTTGCGCGAGTTCGAAGTGCCGTTCGAGACGCGAGTCGTCTCCGCGCACCGGATGCCCGACGAGATGTTCGAATACGCGGCGCGCGCGCGCGAGCGCGGCTTGCGCGCGATCATCGCCGGCGCCGGCGGCGCGGCGCACCTGCCGGGGATGCTGGCGGCGAAGACGATCGTCCCCGTGCTCGGCGTGCCGGTGCCGTCGAAGTACCTGCGCGGCGAGGATTCGCTGCTGTCGATCGTGCAGATGCCGCGCGGCATTCCGGTCGCGACCTTCGCCATCGGCGAGGCCGGCGCGGCCAACGCGGCGCTCTGTGCGGTGGCCATGCTGGCGGTCGGCGACGCGGCGCTCGCGACGCGGCTCGAAGCGTTCCGGGACGCGCAGACCGAAGCGGCGCGGTCGACGACATTGCCGCCCGCCTGAGCGAAGCCGATGTCCGGGCGGCGTGCTTCCGATCGCGACGCGACTTCGGCCTCACCGGCGAGCGCCGGGTCGCGGACGCCGCTCGTGCCCGGCAGCTGGCTGGGCGTGCTGGGTGGCGGGCAGCTCGGCCGGATGTTCTGCCATGCGGCGCAGAGCCTCGGCTACCGCGTCTGCGTGCTCGACCCGGCGGGCGACAGCCCGGCGGGTTCGGTGGCCGAGCGACATCTGCGCGCCGATTACCTCGACACGGCGGCGCTCGACGAGCTCGGCGCGCTCTGTGCCGCCGTCACCACCGAGTTCGAGAACGTGCCGGCGCAGGCGCTCGAGCGCCTGTCGGCGCGGACGATCGTCGCGCCGTCGGCGGCGAGCGTGGCCGTTGCGCAGGACCGCATCGGCGAGAAGGATTTCGTGCGCTCCGCGGGCCTGGCGACGGCGCCGTATCGGGCGCTGCGTTCGCTCGACGACCTCGCCGATGCGCCGGATGCGCTCTTTCCCGGCATCGTCAAGCTGGCGCGCCTGGGCTACGACGGCAAGGGCCAAGTGCCGGTCGCCGACGTCGACGAGGCGCGCGCCGCGTTCGTCGAGCTCGGGTCGGTTCCGTGCGTGCTCGAGCGGCGCGTCGCGCTTCGGCGCGAGCTGTCGGTGCTGCTCGCGCGCGGCTTCGACGGACGGAGCCGGGCATGGCCGGTCTGCGAGAACGTGCATGCCCGCGGCATCCTCGCGCACACGACGATGCCGGCGCGCGTGGACGACGCACTCGCGCAGCGCGCGGTGGACGTGGCACGGCAGCTGGCCGACGCGCTCGCCTACGTGGGCGTGCTGTGCGTCGAGCTCTTCGTGCTCGACGACGCAGCGCTGCTGGTGAACGAAATCGCGCCGCGCCCGCACAACTCCGGACACGCGACGATCGATGCCTGCGTGACGAGCCAGTTCGAGCAGCAGGCTCGCGTGCTCGCCGGCTGGCCGCTCGGCGATACGCGCCTGCTCGCACCGGCGGTGATGATCAACCTGCTGGGCGACGCCTGGTACGGGGCCGCTTCGGAGACGGTGCGCGAGCCCGACTGGTCGGCCGTTCTGCGGCAGCCGTCCGCCAAGCTGCATCTGTACGGCAAGCGCGAGGCGCGGCGCGGCCGCAAGATGGGGCACGTGACGGTGCTGGGCGCGTCGATCGAGGAGGCCGCCCGGCGCCTGGTGCGCGGCGAGCTCGTCGTCTTCCCGACGGAGACGGTCTACGGCCTCGGCGCCGACGCGGCCAATGCCGATGCGGTGGCCGAGTTGTACCGGATCAAGCAGCGCCCGCCGGGGCATCCGCTGATCGTGCACGTGCTCGACGACGCGTCGGCGCGGCTGTGGGCCGAGTGGCCGCAGCGTGCGCAGCGGCTCGCCGAGGCATTCTGGCCCGGCCCGCTCACGCTGAT
>DATGRE010000081.1:0-18090 GCA_035303885.1 Zeimonas sp.
CAATCCGGATCGCGCGCCATCACAGCGAGAAACAGCTGCCGCAGGCTCTCTTGCACGCGGGGCGACAACTCGCCGATCGCACCGAAATCATGAAAGCACAGCCGACCATCGGGCAGAACGAAGACGTTCCCCGGATGCGGGTCCGCATGGAAGACGCCCTGCTCGAAGACCTGAGCCAGAAAGACGCGCATGAGCGACTGCGCCAGGGCGCGCGGGTCCTCGCTCGCGCCGTGAGGCGCATCGGCTCGCTGACCGGTGCTGTGCTCCATCGTGAGCACGCGACGGGTGGTGGCGTGCCAGAAAATCCGGGGCACGTACACGAGAGGTTCGTCGCGGTTGAGCTCCGCGAAGCGCTCGGCATTGCGCGCTTCCTGCTCGAAGTCCAGCTCGCCCCGCAGCGTGACGGAGAACTCGTCCACCAGCTCCGCAAGATTCAGTGCGCGAAGAGCGGGAAGCAATCCGGAGAGCATACGCACGAGGCGCTTCAGGACGGCAATGTCGGCCTCGACGGTCCGCTCGAGATCGGGGCGCTGCACCTTGACGATCACGTCCGTTCCGTCGGGCAGCACTGCGCAGTGCACCTGCGCCATCGATGCCGCAGCCATCGGTTCGTCCTTGAAACCGGTAAACAACTCGCCGAGCGTGCGCCCGGTCTCGTCTTCGATGATCCGTCTTGAAACTTCGGCCGGGAACGATCCGACACGGTCCTGCAGCCCGCGCAACTCGGTCACGAACGCGTCCGGGAAGAGATCCTCGCGCTGCGAGAGCATCTGGCCGAACTTGACGAAAGTCGGCCCCAGCTCCTCGAGCGCCTCGCGCAGGCGGGTTGCGTCGCTTGCCGACCTCGAGGAGCGATCGCCTCGGTCGGCCCGGAAGCCGAGTTGCTCGGCGTAGTGTCTCCAACCTTTGGCGACCGCTACCCGCGCGATCTCCCGAAGGCGGGCCAGTTCGCCCGCATTCATTCGTACATTCCAGGCGCTCCGCGGCGGCTACACATTCAGCCGCGAAGCCAGCCAGTTGTAGAAGGCGCCGAGCGCGAGCCCCGAGATCGCCAGGACGACGATTGCATAGAGAAAGCCGCCCCAGGTGAACGCGCGCGGCCGCATCATGGTCGTGAAGTCGAGCCCGTGGAAAAGGCTGTTCATCCACGTCAGCGAGGCTTGTGGCGCCAGTGCCCAGATCAACGCACAGGCGGAATAGAAGACTGCGACCGTGATCGCGAGCGTGGATCCGGCGCGAAGCGGGGTCATGGCGAGATCTCCCGGAACGAGGTCGGCATCAGAGCGCGCACGCCGTCGGCGATCGCAGCACTGAGTTCGATGCGATTCGACGGATGGGCGATCGTGTCGCAACTGACGATCGTTCCCGCGCCAGCGCGCCTGAGGTCGTCGAACGCAGCACCGGCGAAGATCGCATGAACGCCCACGCACACGGGCGGCTCAGTCATCGCCTGCCGCAGGTGACGAACCGTTTCGATCATCGTCCGGGCGGTCGACACGATGTCGTCGACCAGCACCGGGGTGTGGCTGCGCCATCGGGCGACATCCGGCACCGACACCTCCACGTCGCGATCGCCGCGACGCGTCTTCTCGAGCACGGTGAACGGCACGCCGGCGCGCTGCGCGACATCGGCCACCCACTGATTGCTTTCCTCGTCGGGACCGACGAGAAGGGGCCGCTCGACCTCGGAATCGACCCAGCGGGCAATGCTGTCGGCAGCATGCACGACGCGAGTCGGGATCGTGTATACCTCAGACAGCTCCTTGATCCGATGCAGGTGCGGATCGACCGTAACGAGCCAGTCGAACCGGCGCGAAATCCATTCGGCAAAATGTCGTGCACTGATCGTTTCGCCAGGGTGAAAGCGGTGGTCCTGGCGCATATAGGCAAGGTACGGCGCCACCAGGCCGACCGAGCGCGCCCCGCTGTCGCGCGCCGCTGAGGCAAGCAGCAGCAGCGCCACGAGCTTGTCGTCCGGTCGGTCGAGCGTGCATACGATCAGCGCATGGCGATGCTCGAGCGGAGACTCCACCCGGACGTGCGATTCACCGTCCGGAAAGCGTCGCACGCTGGCAGCGCCTCGATCGAAGCTAAGCACAGCGGCAAGCGCATCGGCCACGCGCTCGTTACCCGGCATCGCCAGAATGACCGGGTTCATGGTGCCTCCACTGGGCCGAGCGAGACGACCGGATGCGAGGCGAGGTACCGCTTCGCGTAGGCCAGCTCCCCAGGTGCTCGCGCATGCAGCGTGAGCAGCGGCGTATCGCGCTGCACGAGGTCACCGAGTCGGACATGCAGCTCCAGACCGGCCACCGGAACATTCGGCGCTCCCGCCAGTTTCGCGACGCGGGCGAGCCGGCGGCAATCGATGGCGGTGATGCGTCCGACCCGACCCGCCGGTATCGGGTCGATCAACGGCGCGACATCGGGCTCGCGAAACGCGCCTTGTGCCTGGCAGATCGCCCGGAACTTCGCCCATGCCGCACCGCTGTCGAGCAGGCTGGATGCTCGTGCTTCGCCGGTTCCCGCAGGGCTGTCACCGCACAGTTCAAGCACCTCGGCGGCCAGCTTCAGCGCCCGACTGCGCAAGTCCGCCGGTGCATCGGGGCTGCGACGCAACACCGCGAGGACGTCGCGCGCCTCGAGTGCCGGCCCGATTCCCCGACCGACCGGCTGATTGCCATCGGTACGCTGCACGCTTGTCTGCAGCCCGAAAGCGGCGGCAACCTGCTCGAGCAGCACCTGGAGCCGATCCGCGTCGCTGGCGCTGCGCACCTTTGCCGTCGGACCGACGGGCATGTCGATCAGGACGTGGCTCGCACCGGCGGCGATCTTCTTCGACAACACCGAGGCGACAAGCTGCGCGTCGCCGTCGATGTCCAGCGGGCGTGCAACCCGGATCAGGATGTCGTCGGCCGGGCTCAGATTGATCGCGCCGCCCCAGACGAGGCAACCGCCTTCGCGGTCGACGACCTCGCGCATCTCGCGCGTGTCGAGGTCGACGCGGGTAAGCACGTCCATGACGTCGGCCGTGCCTGCCGGCGAAGTGATCGCGCGCGACGACGTCTTGGGAATCGTCAGCCCGGCCGCAGCCACGATCGCGACCACGATCGGCGTGGTGCGGTTGCCGGGCAGACCGCCGACCGAGTGCTTGTCCGCGATCGGAGTCTTCCCCCACGAAAGGATGTCACCGGCGCCGACCATCGCCCGGGTGAGGTCGACGGTCTCCTCCAGAGACATGCGCCCGCCGGCGCACGCACTGAGGAACGCGGCGATGTGCACATCCGCGTAATTGCCCGAGGCGATATCGCCGACGACGGACGCGAACGCGCGAGCATCGAGGCGGTTGCCGTAGATCTTGGAGCGCAACGCACTCAGCGAGTCGAGCGTGGGCGCGTGCGATACCCACACCGACTCCCGATCGCTCGCTTGCAGCGCCCGCCACGCGCTGGTTGATAGTCCCGCTTCATGCACACTGACGAGATCGGAGTCGACGACGTTCAGCGTAGCGACGATTCGCCGCTCGTGCAGCCTTACTTCGACGCGTGCCAGTGCAGTGAAGCCCTCGGCGCGGCAAACGTGGCAGTCGCGGTGCATGTAGACGACATGCTCGTCGTGCGTATCGATGCCGAGGTTTCGAAGACGCAACGCGTCCGACGAGGGCACGTCGACCGTATCGAGAGGCCGCACGCTCACGATTCGACCTCGATCGTCTGGCCGAGCCGCGGCGCGTAGGCATCCCAGCCGAGTTCGCGTTCGATACGCTGGCGCAGCGTGTCGGCTGGCCCCGGTTCGCCATGGGTCAGGTATACCCGGCGCGGTGGACGCTGCGCGGTGGCGAGCCACTGGACGATCTGACGGGCGTCGGCGTGCGCGGAAATGCCCTCCAGGCTCATCACCTCTGCACGCACGGGGATGTCCTGTCCGTGGATCCGGATGCTGCTCTCGCCAGCGACCATCCGTGCGCCGCGCGTTCCTGCCGCCTGGTACCCCGCAAAGACGACCGTGTTGCGGCGATCGGGCGCGAGTGTCTTCAGATGATGCAGGACGCGCCCCCCGGTGGCCATTCCACTGGCCGAGACGATTACGGCCGGATACGTCATCGCGTTGAGCGCACGCGATTCTTCGACGCTCCTCACCATCGTCGCCACTTTGCACATGCCGGCGCACTCAGCGTCGGATAATCGATGCTCCGCTCGATGCCGGTGGTAAATGTCGGTCATGTCGATCGCCATCGGGCTGTTCAGAAAAACCGGAAGGTCGGGAATGGCGCGCCTTTGCTTCAGGCGATAGATCGCGTAGAGCAGCGACTGCGCGCGACCGACGGCGAAGGCCGGGATGAGCACGGTCCCGCCGCGTGCGGCCGTGCGTCGTATCGTGTCGCCGAGGACCGCCTCGACATCCTGCGCTTCGTGCAGGCGATCTCCATAAGTCGACTCGACGACCACGTAATCCGCCTCTCCGATCGGGGCCGGTGCATTCATGATCGGGTCATCGGGTCGACCGAGGTCGCCCGAGAACAGTACGGAGGTGGCGTTCGCCGAAAGCCGGACCGAGGCGGCGCCGAGAATGTGCCCCGCGCCCTGCAGCCGCACGCGAATGCCGGTCGCAATCTCTCGCTCCTCCTCGAACGGCAGCGCTCGGAACAGGCGTAGGGATCGCTGCGCATCGTCTTCCGTGTACAGCGGCAATGCGGGTCGGTGTTTCGACGTCTTGCGCCGATTGGCGTACTCGGCATCCTCTTCCTGCAGCCGCCCGCTGTCGCGCAGCAGGATCTCGCAAAGCTCGATGGTCGCCGGCGTCGCGAACACGGGGCCGGTGAAACCCCGCTTGAACAGAAGAGGAAGAGCTCCCGAATGATCGAGATGCGCGTGCGTCAGGACGACCGCTTCAAGCGCGCCCGGGTCGAACGGGAAAGGGTCCCAGTTCATCAACCGCAGGTTCTTGTAACCCTGGAACAGACCGCAGTCGACGAGAACATTGCGGCCCCCGTGCGTCACCAGCGTCCGGGAGCCGGTGACCGTTCCGGCAGCGCCATGGAAAGCGAGTTGCATCACTACCTCAAGTGGATTTCGGATCTACGCCGATTTCGATGACGGCGTCGGAGACGAAGCGGTACGGAGGAACGACCAGATTCGTCGGCGCGGGCACGTTGCGATAGACGCGGGCGGCGAGATCGAAATACGAGCCGTGACACGGACAGAAGAAGCCGCCCGGCCAGCGGGGACGAAGGTCGGGCGCGTTGACGTCCGGGCGGTACGTGGGAATACAGCCGAGATGCGTGCAAATCGCCACGTAGACGCCGATCTCCGGACGAATCGAACGATACGGATTCGAGGCATAGGGAGGCTGCTGTTCGGCGCGGTGCGACAACGGATCGACCAGCAATGCGTGCAATTCCTGCGACTGCAGGCTTTCCAGCTGAGCGGGACTGCGTCGAAGGATCCATACCGGCTTTCCCCGCCATTCGACGGTCATCAGTTTCTCTTCCCGCAGGCCGGCGATCGACGCCGTAACCGGCGCGCCGACCGCCTTCGCGCGTTCGCTCGGCGCGAACGACGCAACGAACGGAACGCCGGCAGCGACCACTCCGGCGCCACCGACGCCGGTCGTCATCCAGGTGATGCGGCGGCGCGAAGCATCGGGTCGATCGATGGGTTTCGCTGGAACGGGAGGTTTCGCGGAATCGGCCATGGTGGTTCAACGCAAGGTTTCCGGGTCGCCGTGCCCCTGCACGGCAGCCCATTCGGGCGCCGCCAGCCAGTTCTCCGACGGAACGCCCATCGTCTCCGCCGCTCGCGCGAGCACATGGGCCCAGGTGCATCGATTCGCGAACGACATGCCGAACGTGTCCAGCGTTCCGCCGCGGTTGATGAAGCCAAGGTACGAGGTTCGTCGCGGACCGGTGTCGATCCGGCGAAGCGCGCCGGCGATCGGCTCAGGCCTCGTGTGCGAGACAACGATCCGCGCGTCGCTGTGCTCGGGAAACATCTCGGCGAGGTCGTCGTCCGTCAGGGTAGCGCCGGCCTGGGCGCTGTCGTGCGGCGTCTTGAATCTGCCGGGCTCGATGACGACGACCACTGCATGCGCCACGGCGTGCTGCGCCAACCGTTTCGATGCACGAAGCACCTCGACGAGTTGGTACGAGCCGACCGCCACCAGAACGAGCTTCTCTTCGGACGCACCAGAGCCGACCAGGCGCAACATTCCTTGTGCGGCAAGTCGCCGAGCCTGCGCCTCATTCAATACACTCGGCACGGGTCGCTTCGGCACGACCATCACCCATATCTGGCCCTGAGTGCGGTAGCAGGCATCCATGCAGGCGAGCGCCGCGTTCCAGTCGGGCGGAAATACAACCCGGGCACGATCGGGGGGCTCGGCCATCCACGCTTCGCATAACGTCGGATCCTGGTGCGACAGCTCATTCTTGCCGTTCTCCCAAGTGTGAGAACTGACGACGATTGGCACCGAAAGCCAGCGCGGTGGGCGTCCCGCCGCCGCCTGGCCGCGAGCGAAAATCATCTCCTGACGCATGGCGCCAAGCATCTTCACCGCAAACGCTTCGTAACTGACGACGAGATTCAGCCCCGCCTTGTTGGCGAGCGCCGCGCAGACGACCGCCTCCTCGTTGAGCGCGGTAATTACTGCGCCGTCGACCGCTTCCGGCACGTTCGCTTCCGGCTCGGCCACTCGATGCCGGAAGTGCTCGAGCGTGCGAGCCATGCCGTTGCTGCGCAATTCATCGGGGTTTCCGATCCGCACGCGCAACGTCGGATTTGCTTGCGCGAGCGCGATGAACGCGTCGTCGAGCGCGCTCATCGGCGATCGGGTCGCTGAGGAATCCGCATCGCGCCAGGGCAGCTCGGCCGGTTCGCAACGAACGTCGCGCACGGCGAGCGGGTGGTCGCGCTCCAACGGGCGCCGTTGCGACTCGTGATTGGACAATCGGCGCAGCGACTGCGAGAGCTCGTCCGGCGGCACCCAGAGTTTTCGTGCCGCCTCGTTGAAGCGGGTTCGCGCCTGCTCGTCGAGCGCAGGGTTCGCGCCCAACGGCAGGTTGTGCGAAAGATTCGTCCCGGCGCCGGGGAATCCGTACCCCTTGGGGGCCTGCGCAATCGTGTAGTGAAGGGCGGCGGGATATTCGAGCGCACCCGCGTGGGCGGCGGCCGCGCACGCAGCCAGGCGTGCTTCCGCCTCCAGGATGGCCCATGCAAAGGCAGCGGGATCGGTGCCATCGATGACGATCGGGTCAAAGCCGTTCAGGCGCAAATGATCGGTGAACCAGGCGACGCCCCCATCCTGTTCCATCGAGCTGCGCTGCTCGATGCGGCGGCCGTTGAGGATCATGATCGGCACCGCCAGCCCCGTGTCCTGCGCCCGCCACCAGCGCGGAGCCCAGTCCGCACCCCGTTGCTCCTCGAACGAACCGTCGCTCAGGAAAGCGACGAGCGTTTCGCCCGGCATCGGCATGTGCACGTATTGAAGCTCGGCGAAACCGAGATATCCGCCTTCGATGAGACCTCCGGCCGTGTGCGCATTGACATGACTGCCGAGCGGCGTGCCCGGTTCGCCGTCGGCGTCGATCGCGTACGAGTAAAAATCGGCGCACAGGCGGGAAAGGCCCGTATCGGAGACGTCGTAGCGCGCTGACTGTTCGGGATGCAGGTTGCTCGTCAGCGCATTCACGGCCTCGATGGCCGCAACACTGTGTCCCTGCCCCATCAGCCATGAACGCGTCCGCCCGGTGAGCGCGTTGGCGAGCAGATAACCGACGTATGCGGGGACCATGTTCAGCGATCCGCCGACGTGCCCCTCGGGCGTCTTCTTGAAATCACCGGCTTGTACAGGCTCTCCGTCGAGTCGTACCTTCCGGGCATAGCTCATGTGCACGACGAGCCACATCGCTGCGCTGGCGAGGCGGTCGGCGGCGGCGAAGAGTCGCCACACGTCGGCAGACGCATCAGCGGGCTCGCGCTCCAGTGCCACCTCGTGCACCAGGCGACGAACGCGCAACTGCGTCTGATCGTCGTGACGTATCGCACCGAAACCCTTCGTCCACCGTGCGAAGTCTTCGTCGCGCAGTCGTGCCCTCGCCGCCGCTGCCGCGAGGCGGTGCATTTCATGCGTCGGCAGCGAGGCACCTGCTTCGTGACGGTACGGGAATGGCGGGGAGCCGTCGGAAACATCCCCGGTTCGATCGGTCGGGATCGTGCTCATTCTCGTTGTCTCCCTTTCACGCGGAACCTGCTTCGGCGATTGGGCCAACCCTTGGCCAGAAGCGCGGGGTACGCTGCGCGTACTCACGCCATTGCGCGCCAAAGCGCCGCTCGACTTCGCGCTCCTCGGAAAGCGCCAAACGCAGGTACATCACGCACAGGATCGGGAACATCGCCAACGTGAGAAGCGTTGGCCACTGCAGCAGAAAGCCGAACATGATCAGCACGAAGCCGGCGTATTGCGGATGACGCATTCTCGCGTAGGGCCCGGTCGTTGCCAGCGTTCCCGAGCGTTGGCTCGAATAGAGCACCGTCCACGAAGCCGACAAGAGCCAGAAGCCGCCGCCGATGAACACCGCGCTCAACAGGTGAAACGGTCCGAAATGCGGATTTGTGCGCCAGCCGAACATCATCTCGAGCAGGTGGCCGGCATCGTGCGACAGAAAGTCGACTCCGGGGAACTTCGAGCCCAGCCAACCCGACAGCAGATAGATCGTCAGCGGAAAGCCGTACATCTCGGCGAACAACGCGACCAAGAATCCGGAGAACGCGCCGAAGGAGCGCCAGTCGCGGCTCGACTGCGGCTTGGCGAAGCTGAAGGCGAAGATGATGAACACCAGCGAATTGATGACTACCAGGGACCACAGTCCATAGGCCGGTACGTTGTCGTGGGACATGCTCGTTCTCGTTGGCGTGTTCAGTGCTTGTGTGTCGGTTGCTGCGACGAAGAGCGCGTCGAAGCGTCCGAGCCGGAATTACCGCCGCCATGACCTCCATGTCCCCCGTGGAAGAAGTGCATCAGCGGACACAGCGCAAGCAGTAGGAAGGGAAGCCAACCCAGCAGATGCGCGCGATGTTCGGTCCACAGGAAGAAGGCGCCAATGGCGAGGAAGCCGAAGAACACCCATGAGGCTGCACGTCGGCCGCTTTCGCCTCGACCGGGATCTCGTTGTGAGCGGTTCGACATGATTGCCTTTCCTGCTGCTTGATTTCATCGACCGGGCCTGGGACTGCACGAATACGTCGCGTTCGATCGTCGTTCTCGATTCCGCTAGCGCCAGTATGACGCTGAGGAAGTGGTGATCAGATGACGCGTGCGTTACATGTCCGTAATGCAAAGCGCGGGTTACATAGAAGTAATCCCGGGGTCATCTCAGGGCCGGGTCGAGGAAGGACAATCGATTCACCGGGCCTTCGTCTTGTGCCTGCCGTTGCTTCCCGGTACAGCGGCGAAGGAGCTTTCGATGTCGAATCCTGGAGTGGTCCTGTGCGCAGCTGTGCGCACCGCGATCGGAGGCTACGGCGGCGCGCTGAAAGACGTTCCCGCGACCGACCTCGGTGCAATGGCGATTCGCGAGGTGCTCTCGAGAGCGAACCTGAACGGCGATGACATCGATACGGTGGTCATGGGCCAGGTCGTTCAGGCCGGCGCGAAGATGAATCCCGCGCGCCAGGCCGCGATGGCGGCGGGTATCGCAGACGCAGTCCCCGCGATGACGGTGAATCGTGTATGCGGATCGGGCGCACAAGCCATTGCGACGGCAGCGCAGGAAGTCATGCTCGGTTTCGTCCAGTGTGCAATCGCCGGTGGCATGGAGAACATGGATCAGTCGCCGTACCTGATGAACGGCGGGCGATGGGGCTACCGGATGGGGGACGCGCAGATCCACGACAGCATGCTGCGCGACGGACTGAACGATGCGTTCAGTGGCCAGCATTCGGGCTGGGTGACCGAAGACCTGGTTTCGAAGTTCGAGATCTCGCGTGAGGCTCAGGATCGCTGGGCGCTGCGTTCACAAACACGATTCAGCGGCGCGCAGGCGGCGGGCAAGTTCGACGCGGAGATCGCGCCGGTCGAAATCCCGACGCGCAAGGGACGCGTCGTTTTCGAGCGGGACGAACACAACCGCCCCGATATGACGCTCGAGTCGCTCGCGAAGTTGAAGCCGGCCTTCCGCAACGACGGCACCATCACTGCGGGCAACGCTCCGGGCCTGAACGCCGGTGCGGCCGCGCTGATCGTTGCCAACGCCGCGTGGGCCGAGAAACGCGGTCTGGAGCCGATGGCACGCCTTGTGGCGTACGGCGTCGGGGCCGTCGAGCCGGGCATGTTCGGACTCGGCCCCTTGCCAGCCGTACGTCAGGCGCTGCAGCGAGCCGGTTGGCAACTTGCAGACATCGAGCGAGCGGAAATCAACGAGGCGTTCGCGGCGATCGCGCTCGCGCTCACCAGGGAACTCGGTTTATCGGAGGAGGTTGTGAACGTCGAGGGCGGCGCAATAGCGCATGGACACCCGATCGGCGCCACGGGGGCGGTGCTGACCACCCGGCTTCTGCATTCGATGCGACGCGACGGCGTCCGCCGTGGCCTGGTGACGCTTTGCATAGGCGGGGGGCAAGGGGTTGCACTCGCGCTCGAAGCGGTTCGGTGACGACTGAGTGAGAAACCGACGACCGATCACGGCCCGCACGGCGCCCGCACTACGCATGCCGAAGCGGCGCCGCCCATGCACGAGGGCGGGCACACGCGCGCGACGCCCATGACAAGCACGCCGGCTACAGCGTGTCGATGTTCCGCAACACGAGGCCGGCGACATCGTGCTCGTGCGCAGCGATCCGCGCGACGTGCCGCGTATCGTGAATCTCTCGCGCGCGAGCTACCGCAAGATGATCCAGAACCTGTGGTGGGCTGCGGGCTACAACATCGTCGCGATCCCGCTCGCGGCGGGCGTGCTCGCGCCGTGGGGCGTGCTGCTCACTCCGGCGGTCGGCGCGGTGCTGATGTCGCTGAGCACGATCATCGTGGCGGTCAATGCGCAGCTCCTGCGGCGCGTGCGGCTGTGAACGACTCAACGCGACGCGTTTTCGGCAACGGCACGCAGCGTGCAAGTAACCAGGAAGGCATAGACGACACATGAGCACCGACGAAACGAAACCCATCCATTTCAATCCTCTCGAGCTCGGCGGATGGCGCCTCGCGCAGGCCGCGACGGAGTACGCCGTCGACGCCTGGCAGCGCGGCGCGCTGTACGCCGACGTGATGCGCCGACGCGGCAACCAGTACCAGGAGCACCTCCGCGAGGCGGTGCCGCACGTACTCGACTTCCCCTTCGAGCCGGTCATGTCGGGACGCGATCTCGAGCGGCCGGTCAACTACTGGCTGGTCCGCATCCTGCTCTCCGAGGACGTGACCACCGATCCGCGCAAGCGGCCATTCGTGGTGCTCGATCCGCGGGCCGGACACGGGCCGGGCATCGGCGGCTTCAAGGCCGACAGCGAGGTCGGGGTCGCCCTGCGCGCCGGCCACCCCTGCTATTTCGTCGGGTTCCTGCCCGACCCGGTGCCGGGACAAACGGTCGAGGACGTGATGCGCGCCGAAGCGGCATTCCTGGAGCGCGTCATCGCTCTGCACCCGGAGAGCGAGGGCAGGCCGGTGGTGATCGGCAACTGCCAGGCGGGTTGGCAGGTCCTGATGACCGCCGCGATGCGGCCGGAGCTCTTCGGCCCGATCATCGTGCCCGGCACGCCGCTCTCGTACTGGGCCGGCTGGCGGGGCAAGAACCCGATGCGCTACGCCGGCGGGTTGCTCGGCGGGAGCTGGCTGACGGCGCTCACCAGCGACCTGGGCGCCGGCCGCTTCGACGGCGCGTGGCTGGTCGCGAACTTCGAGAACCTCAATCCCGCCAATACCCTGTGGACCAAGCAGTACGACCTGTACGCCAAGGTGGATACGGAGGCCGAGCGCTATCTCGGCTTCGAGCAGTACTGGGGCGGGTACGTCTTCCTGAGCGACGTCGAGATGCAGTGGCTCGTCGACAACCTGTTCGTCGGGAATCGCCTGGCGACGGCGGAACTGATCACCTCCGACGGCATCCGCCTGGACCTGCGCAACATCCGCTCGCCCATCGTCGTGTTCTGCTCGATGGGTGACAACATCACACCGCCGCCCCAGGCGCTCGGCTGGATCATCGACCTCTATCGCGACGACGCCGACGTAAAGGCGCACGGCCAGACCATCGTCTACGCCCTGCACGAGAGCGTCGGCCACCTCGGCATCTTCGTGTCGGGAAGCGTGGGACGCAAAGAGCACAAGGAGTTCGGCGAGAACATCGACTACATCGACGTGCTGCCGCCGGGCATCTACCACGCCAGGCTGGACGCGAAGACGGAGCACACCCTCAACCCGGACCTCGTGGTGGGGGACTACGTGCTCGCGTTCGAAAAGAGCGGGGTCGAGGAGGTGCGCAAGATCGTCGCGCCGGATCCGGAGTCGGACCGGCGATTCGCGGCGGCGGCCCGCATCTCCGAGATGAACCTGGGCCTGTACCGAACGTTCCTCCAGCCGCTGGTGCGCGCAGCCGTCACCCCCCACTGGGCGGAGTCGCTGCAGCGGCTGCATCCGTTGCGCCTGTCCTACGAGCTGATGTCTGACGCCAGTCCGCTGTCGGGTCCGATCGCCAAGGGCGCCGACAAAGTGCGCGAGAACCGCGCGCCGGCGAGCGCCGCCAATCCGTTTCTGCAGCTGCAGGAGATGTTCTCGCAGACCGTCGCGAGATCGCTCGACCAGTGGCGCATGATCCGCGACGACGCCTGCGAGAAGACCTTCGAGGCGATCTACGGCTCGCCCTGGATCCAGGCGCTCGCCGGGCTGAACGCCGATGACGGCGCCGCCCCCCGACCCCATCCGGGGGTGACGCCCGAGCATCGGGAGTACGTCGCACGGGAAGTCGAAAGGCTGCGCGCCAGCCTGGCCGAGGGCGGCGCGGTCGAGGCCGGACTGCGGGCGATCGGCTTCATCACTCGCTCGCGCGGCGAGGTCGACGAGCGCGGGTTCAACATCCTCCGCAAGTTCCGCGAGGTCCATTGCTGCCGCATCCTTCCCCTTTCGGACTATAAGCAGATGGTTCGCCAGCAGGCGCTGCTCATGGACCTTGACGAAGATGCCGCAGTGGCTGCGATCCCTGCGCTGTTGGAACAGGCCGATCCGGCCGACATTCGGGACGTGGCCGCGATCGTCGAAGAGGCGGTGGCGGCTTCGGCGGAGCAGACGCCGGAAGAACGGCAGCGCCTCGAACAGATGCAAGCGCTGTTCGAGGCGGCGGCGCGCAGCCCGAAGGAGGCGCGCGCATCGAGCGCCGGCGCCGTCGCCGGATCGGACGGGAGACGCAAGGCGCCGGCGGCTATCACTAAGACTGCACAGCGAGGGCGTGGGACGCCTCGATGAGGCGGATCGAGATCACGTTCTGGCGCGCGCTCGAGCGATGGATCGGCGGCCTGGACAAAACGTACGGCTGCACAAGTGTCTCGGCATCAGCGGGCTGGCCCTCGCGATCACGCATTGGCTGTGGTCCGAGGGGCCAAAATGGGCTCGGGTGGCTGTGGCTAGAACGCCCGGAGCGCGGCCTGCGGCTCGTCCTGGGGTTCCGGAATGCTCAGCGCCCAATCAATCTCACGAATTCTCACGAATAACGTCGATACACTGAAGTCGTTCCGTCGTGTTGAACAAGCAGGACTTCGTAAGCATCCTTTCGGCCGCCATACTCCGGGCCGTCCATGCCGGGTGAACCGATGGGCATGCCGGGCACCGCCAATCCGATTGCCTTCGGCTTCTCGCTCAGCAAACGTCGAATGTCGCCGGCGGGAACGTGTCCTTCGATCGCGTATCCCGCGACGACGGCGGTGTGGCAGGAGCCGAGTTTCTGCGGGATCCCGACTCGAGCCCGCGCATTTGTATTACCGCTATCGTTGACTGTCACGCGAAAGCCGTTGTCCTGCATGTGCCTCACCCAATCCTTGCAGCAGCCGCAGGTCGGGCTCTTCCAAACCTCGACCGACGGCATCGACGCCTGCGCGGCGACCCAGCCTGGGAAGCCAGTGACGAACGCGCCGAGAGCGAGGGCCGGCATCGTGACGATCGCACGTCGAAACTTCTTCATTGGATGCTCCACACAAGCCGAGGTCGAGAGGAGGCGGCAGGGCGCGAATTGCGATGGCGCGCGATTTTCCGATCCGCGGGTCAGCTACAGCAGCATCCGCCTCGTGCGCCTTTCGACTGCGTCGTTGCGGCCGAGGAAGCAGGCGCGCCTGCAAGTCGCGACGGATAGCCGGCGTCGGTCAAAGCATTGATGAGCGCGCTGGCCGAAGGGCCGAACGTTCCCTCTACGCGCGCACGACCGGCCCCGAGGTCGACAGCTACTGTTGCAACGCCCTCGATGGACTCGAGCGCACGTCTGACCCGGGTGACGCACGAGTTGCACGTCATTCCGTCGACAGTGAGTTCTACCGTGTTCATGAAATCACTCCCTTGATTCAAGCGTTTGTACCCGTCGTGCTCGACGTTCTGATACGTATTCGACCTGTCCGCCTGGTTCCGCGATAGCGCAACTCATTGCTGTTTGTGGAATTTGCGGTGATCGTGCAGTGGCGGCCTGTCGGGTGGTGCGCGGTCCACGCCCGCTTCAGCCCGCGCGCAAGGTGTAAGCCACCTTGGCGCAGCGCCGCGTTCGACGCCATGATCGTGCTGCGACCTGGCTCTCGTGCACTCAACCGAAGCACGGGCACGGGCGGCGGAGCGGGCAGCGGAATCTGCCAACGGTTGCTCCTGCTCCGAAACGTCGCCGAGCCGAGCCACCCGATGTGGCAGCGTCGACGCCGCGTCGCCGTTTTCGGCAGCAATCTCGAAAACCGCGGGAACACTTCGCTCGATGCTCGAAAAGCCGGGAACACTCTGCGCAGTCGCAGACGTTGTGCTCGCTGTCAGGACGATCGCGGCGATGGTTAACATACTCAAGAACATTCCGACTCCCTCCTTGCGACGTTTCCATTTCTTTGCCGCACACGCATCACTCTATGCGTGCCCTGCCAACGGGAACCGGTCAGGGAGGTTACATTTCGTTCATGTTGCTTGCATGCGCGCGCTACAGCCACCCGTTCCGAAACCCGGCCCGTCGAAGTCCAGTCACGACGTATCGGCACGAGCGCATCAACCGCCAGAGAAGCTCGGAACGGTAGTTCTCGCACATCAATACGACCGGCCCCAGATTGATGCCGAAGTGGTACGGCGAGGTCCAGCCGATTCCGCCCTCGACGTCATCGGAAAAGGTCAGATTGAAGCTGCAGCGAAAGCAATACTGGCCCGTTACCTGCGGGTACACGTCCTGGAAATTGCGGACCGCCGACAGAACGATGTCGGGGGCGAACGGTAACGAGGCAACGATTGCCCACGGCGCAACGGTGCCGTCGTCCGGTCCGTACGGCGCGCCGCGAGCGACGTAATCGAAGAACGAGCGCTCGATGCCGTCGATGCGTCGTGTCGTCCAGCCGGGGCCGTCGCTCGCGGTGATACCCCAGAAATCCTTGCCGTAGCCGGCGAACGCAAGCGGATTGCGTATCGCGTACTCGCGCTGCACCTGCGTCGCACGGCGGCTGTTCTCGAAGTAGTCGATCCCCTTCTCATGCACGAAGGAGTCCTGAATGCCTCGAAAATCCAGCCAGACGTGCGAGTACTGGTGCATGAAGAGCGAACCGCCGTAGATGAACTCGCACCCGTAGATCGTCTTCCAGCGGTAGGTCGAAAGCCACGCAGCGTAGCTCTCGGCGGGCAGAGGATGCGTCGGCGAGCCCAGGCCCAGGACGTACAGCAGCAACGATTCGTCGTAGCCTTCCCAGCGGTACGGCAGGAAACCGCCCTCGGGCGTCCATCCATGCGTGACCGTCGCGCCGCCGTTGCATGCCCAGGTCCATTGCGCACGCCGATAGAGCGCGTCGGCGAGCCGACGTAGCTCGTCCTCCTCTTCGCACTCGCCATCGAAGAACGCCGCGGCAGTCAGCACTCCTGCAAGCAGAAAGGCGGTGTCTACGGTCGACAACTCGCAGCGGCCCGCCCTGCGGCCGGTCGACATGTCGATGAAGTGATAGTAAAAGCCCTTGTATCCGGTCGCGTCGGGTTCCGGTCCCTGCGGGCTGTCACGCAAGAACCTCAGCAGCGCCAGTGTTCGCTCAACGGCATCGGCACGAGTCATCCAGCCGCGCGTGACACCCACCGCATAGGTCGCCAGCCCAAAACCGGTGGCAGCGATGCTTGCCGTCGACCCGGGATGCGAGGTGTCCGCGACGAGCCCGTTCGCTGGGCTGGTTTCCTGCAGGAAGTACTCGAACGCATGTCGTTGCAGCGAATCGAGCCGCGTCTCGCCGAAGTCACGAAGCGGCAGGTCGTGCGATGCGGGCATACGTGTTTGGTTAGACAGAAGCCGAAGGCGACTCCACCCCGGCGCTCTCCCTTCGAACGCGCTCGAGCAGGTAGTGCATCTCGCCGTACAGGTCGTCGCCGGCGACGACCTGCGCGCCGGCGTTGAGCAACTCCATCACGGTGCTCCCGCTCATCGGGCCGGCATTGAAGGACCCGCGCCGGGTTGGTCCGGTCGGCTGCGCATCATCTGCTCCATCATCATCTGCATCATGTCGAGCCGGCGCTCCATGCGTTGCAGGTCGGCGGAATCGGGCGCTCCGCTCGACCCGCGGCCCATCATGCCCGGGCCGCCCATCATGCCCGGGCCCATCATTCCCGGGCCCATCATTCCCGGGCCCATCATGCCTGGGCACATCATCCCGGAGCCCATCATCCCGCTCATCATCCCCGGTCCCATCATCCCCGGGCCCATCGCGCCGGGACCCATCATCCCGCCCTCCATTGCCGGATGGCCGCCCATCATCATGCTGCGACCCAACATCATGTTGGCCTGCATCGTTCGCATGTGATCGGCAAGTGCCGCGCGGCGTTCCTCATCGGTCTTCGCTGAGGCGACGCGTTCCAGTTGCGACTGCATCCGACGCACGTTTTCCTGCATCTTCTCGACCGTAGTGTCCGTCTCCTGCGTCGCATTCGCACTGGCTGGCGGCATCGATCCCGCGCCCGCTTGCGGATGGTGCTCCTCGACGGCGCCTGCGGGCGAGGCGGCGAATGCGAGTACGAGCAATGCACTCGCTAAAAACGGACGCAGAACCGCCTCGTTGCCACGCGCAGTTGGTGCAGCGGTAGGCAAAGCGGGCCTAGACAATTTGTCGGTGGGCTTCATCGCAGTTCTCCTTCGGAAGGATGTGAGTCATGACAAGAGTCGGTCTCCGACGCTTGTTCCAGCACTAGCTCAGCTGCACCTGCACGAGCATTGTTGGCTCTGTGCCTTGCGTTGAAGAGGTCGATGGCGCAACAGTCTCCCTGCTGCCATCCACGATGCAGGGATCGGCGAGTTCGCGCAGCTTAGCGAGTGGAAACCAAACGAACGCGTTTCGATGCTCAGCAGAGCTGCGAAGGAGGGTAAGCGGATCTACATCTCGGCCTCTCGAGCTCGTGTCTTCCTGCTAGACACCCCACGGCGAACACGCCGAAGCGCCGTTGCCGCAAACGCGCGGCCTTCCCAACGAAGGCCCATAATAGGGGGACGTGGATGACGAGAGGCTTACGCGCTAATTACATTCACCCAAAGCGACAAGAGCAAGACACGCGCTGGGACATAACGCCTCGCCCTATCAAGTCGGCATTGACCACGAGCGTTCATCGACATACCTTCACTGCAATCTCCGCGGAGTCTGCAGTAGTACGAACCGCGTTAATCTACTTGTCGCCTCGTTCATGCTGCTTGGGCGGATTTCCCGCTGCAGGCTGATTGCGCCGTGACGACATCGTCGCGCTCTGGGTTCAAAGTCACCACGCCCACCGGCGTCCAGTTGCGGGTCTCACCTGACCCGTGTCGCGGGTTGCGCGCGCGGGCCTCGCGATACAGTTGGTGGCGCGCCGCACGGATCGTCGCGTCTTCACCCGCATCGCGCTAAGCGGGGCTGACATAGCGGACGCCGCTGTGATGGTACTCGTGGTTGT
>DATGRE010000082.1:0-17154 GCA_035303885.1 Zeimonas sp.
ATGGCGGAGCTGCCCGATTCGGTCCGCAACATCACCGATCCGCTCGACGCGGTCGGCAACACGACGAAGGCGGTCACCAAGGGCTACGCGATCGGCTCGGCCGGTCTGGCCGCGCTCGTGCTCTTCGCCGACTACACGCACGCGCTCGAGTCGGAGAACATCGTCGCGAGCTTCGACCTGTCGAACCACATGGTGATCGTCGGCCTGTTCATCGGCGGACTGGTGCCGTACCTGTTCGGCGCGATGGCGATGGAAGCGGTCGGCCGCGCCGCGGGCTCGGTCGTCGAGGAAGTGCGCCGCCAATTCCGCGAGATCCGCGGGATCATGGAAGGCAAGGCCAAGCCCGACTATTCGCGCGCGGTCGACCTGCTCACCGCGGCGGCGATCCGGGAAATGATGATCCCGTCGCTGCTGCCGGTGGTCGTGCCGGTGCTGGTCGGCCTGCTGCTCGGTCCGGAGGCGCTCGGCGGCGTGCTGATGGGCACGATCGTCACCGGGCTGTTCGTGGCGATCTCGATGTGCACGGGCGGCGGCGCCTGGGACAACGCGAAGAAGTACATCGAGGACGGCAATCACGGCGGCAAGGGCTCCGAGGCGCACAAGGCCTCGGTGACCGGCGACACGGTCGGTGATCCGTACAAGGACACCGCCGGCCCGGCCGTGAACCCGCT
This sequence comes from Zeimonas sp., assembly GCA_035303885.1. Lineage (GTDB taxonomy): Bacteria > Pseudomonadota > Gammaproteobacteria > Burkholderiales > Burkholderiaceae_E > Zeimonas. Next base: position 672 of record DATGRE010000082.1, read on the forward strand.
GATCAAGATCATCAACATCGTCGCGCTGCTGATCGTTCCGCTGATCGCCGCGTTCGGCCAGTAAGGCGCGCGACAAGCAAGCCGCGCGAGAGCGGCTTCGCGGGCGGCGCGTCGCCGCGCCGCTACGGTCGCCGGCACCGTGCTTCGCGCACGGGCCGGCGGCTTCTTTTTCAGCCGCCCGTCTCCTGCAGCACCGCGAGGCGCCGCTCCACCGCGCGCAGCCGATGCAGGTCGCCGCGCTCGTGGTGGATCGCGCGCAGGTTGCGCAGCATCCGCGCGAGGATCTCGCGCGCGCTGGTCGGCGGCAGCACCGTGGCGAGCATCCGGCTCGCCTCGCGCCGGTCGCCCGAGGCGTAGGGCAGCAACCGGTACTCGAGGTCGTCGTGCGTGAGCACGCGCGCGCCGGCGAACACGTCGACGATCAGGCTGCGACCGGCGACGTCGTGGCGCACCAGGAAATGCCCGGGGAAGCCGACCCCGCAGGCGGGTACGCCGGCCTGCTCGGCGAGCTCGAGATACAGCACCGCGAGACTGATCGGGATGCCCAGGCGGCGCTCGATCACGCGGTTCAGGTAGCTGTTCTCCGGGTCGTGGAAATCGTTCGCGTTGCCGCGAAACCCGAGCTCGTCGGCGAAATGCTCGCGCAGCGCGTCGACGCGCGCGATCGGCTGGCGCAGCTTCGAGACGCGACGGCGCAGCGACAGTGCGAAACCGTCGACTCGCGCGAGCACGTCGGACATCGGCAGCTCCGGGTATTCGTCCTGGGCGATCGCCAGCGCGGCCTCGAACAGCGGCAGCGATTCGTCGCTGCACACCAGCGTGCGCCAGTACTGCAGGAAACCATCCATCGTCGTCTCTCGCATCTCGCATGGCCGTTCGCACGTCGCGTTCGCTTCGAACGAGGCGGCCGGCACGCGGTTTTCGCGCACGTTAACCGATGTGCGTCGCACCGTCCGAACAGGCACGCGAGCAGCGACGGTATCGTTGCGAACGCGCGCGCGTCGGCGCCTGTGCTGTAATGCGAACCCGAAGTTTTCCCAGGAGGTTCTTCATGCAAGTCTCGAACAACGTGGTTCTGGTCACCGGCGGTGCCTCCGGACTCGGTGCGGCAACGGTCCGGCGCATCGTCGCGGCCGGCGGCAAGGCGCTCGTCGCCGACGTCAACGACGCGCTCGGTCAACGGTTGGTCGACGAGCTGGGCGCGTCCGCGCGCTTCGTTCGCTGCGACGTCGCCGCCGAGGCGGACGCAAAGGCCGCCGTCGACGCGGCGGGCTCGATGGGGCGGCTGGTCGGCCTGGTGAACTGCGCCGGCATCGGCCCGGCCGCGAAGACCGTCGGCAAGGACGGTCCGCATCCGCTCGACCTGTTCACGAAAGTGATCCAGGTCAACCTGATCGGCACCTTCAACATGATCCGCGTCGCCGCGGCCGCGATGGTGCGCAACGAGCCGAACGACGAAGGCGAGCGCGGCGTCATCGTCAACACCGCGTCGGTGGCGGCCTTCGACGGACAAATCGGGCAGGCGGCGTATTCGGCGTCGAAGGGCGGCATCGTCGGCATGACGTTGCCGATCGCTCGCGATCTGGCGCGCGACGGCATCCGCGTCGTCACGATCGCGCCCGGCCTGTTCCTCACGCCGCTGATGGACAGCCTGCCGAAGGACGTGCAGGAGTCGCTCGGCCGCCAGGTGCCTTTCCCTTCGCGCCTGGGCCGTCCCGACGAATATGCGCAGCTCGTCGAGCAGATCTTCCAGAACGTCATGCTCAACGGCGAGACGATCCGCCTGGACGGCGCGATCCGGATGGCACCGCGCTGAGGCCCGCGCGGCGAAGGCCGGCGCCGATTCGCGCAACGACGAAAAGAGCCCCGCGCGCGGTTGCGTCGCGGGGCTCGTTCGACGTCGCGCCGTCGGCGATCGGCGAAAATCAGCTCGCCGGGTACTCGACGTCCGGCGCCTGCAGGAAGCGCACGGTGGGCTCGGAACCGGACGCCTCGCCGGCGACGATTGCGCTGCGCGCATCCCCGACGAACTTCGGTCCTTCGGCGTTCGATTGCGCGAGCAGCGGCTCGGCCGGCTGCAGGTCGCGCGAATCGATCACGCGTTCCGCGACGAGCGCCGTTCCGCCGACGAGCGGGTAGTCGGTTTCGATCGTGTGCGCCTGCGCACCGACGGCGGCCAGGCCGAACGCGGCGGCCAGGGCGATCTGGTGGATCTGCGTCATCTGTCGTACCTCTCGTTTCCGGGTTTCGATGAATGGATCGTACGAAGAAACGAACAGGCGAAAAACCGGGTCCGCATAGACAAACTGTCTACCTGCGTAAACAATAAGCGATGCACGATCTGAACGAGCTCGCCCATTTCGCCGCCGTGGCCCAGCACGGCGGCTTCACCGCCGCCTCGCGCGCGACCGGCATTCCGAAATCGAGCCTGAGCAAGTCGGTCTCGCGCCTCGAGAACCGCCTGCAGCTCAAGCTGCTCGAGCGTTCGACGCGCCGCTTCCGCGTCACCGACGTGGGGCGCGACTTTCACGAGCACTGCCTGGCGATGCTCGAAAGCGCCGAAGCGGCCGAGGCCGTCGCGGCGCGCGCCACCAACGAGCCTGCGGGCAACGTCCGCATGAGCTGCCCGCAGGGCCTGCTGCACGAACTCGCCGAGCAGGCACTCCCCGGCTTCCTACTGCGCTACCCGAAAGTGACACTCGAGCTGCACGTCATCAACCGCCGCGTCGATCTGATCGAGGAAGGCATCGACGTCGCGATGCGCGCGCGGGAACGGATCGACGACGAACGCTCGATGATCGCGCGCCCCCTCGGCATGTCGCGCCTGGTCCTGGTCGCCCATCCCGGGTTCCTGGAGCGACACCCGGTGACGTGCCTCGAGGACATCGCGCGGTGCCCGACGATCGCGCTGCAGGCGGACGCGCGGCCCGCCGAATGGCACTTCACGCGCGAGGACGGCGCCACCGGCAGCGTGGTGCAGCGGCCGCGGCTGGTCAGCGGCGACAGCGCGCCGCTGCTCGAGGCCGCCCTGCGCGGAGTGGGCATCGCATTGTTGCCGAGCCACGTCTGCCGGCGCCCCTTGTCGTCGGGCGAGCTGCTCGAAGTGCTTCCCGAATGGTCCACGCCCCCCGCAACCGTGCATCTGGTGTACACGACGCGCAAGGGACTGCGCCCGTCGGTGCGGGCACTGGTCGATCATCTAGTCACCGAGGTGAGCGCGCTGCTCGCGGAGTCCCGGCGGGACGACACGCACTGAAGTGCGATCGTTTCGGTGCGATCGTTTCGGAATGGAAACGGCGAGTTCGCACCCGCCCGGCTAGTGCGGCAATCGTTCGTTGGCCATACTCGGCGCGGAACCCAACGATCGAGGAGCAGTGCCATGATCGAGCGCAGACCTTTCGAGAGCCTGGGCGGCGCGAACCACGGCTGGCTGGACGCGAAGCACCATTTCTCGTTCGCGCAGTATCACGACCCGCAGCGCATGGGCTGGGGCGCGTTGCGCGTGTGGAACGACGACACGATCCAGCCGAAGACCGGCTTTCCGCCGCATCCGCACGCCGACATGGAGATCATCACGTACGTGCGCGAAGGCGCGATCACGCACCGCGACAGCCAGGGCAACGCGGGCCGCACCGAGGCGGGCGACGTGCAGGTGATGAGCGCCGGAACCGGCATCGTGCACTCCGAGTACAACCTCGAACCGGTCGTCACCCGGATCTTCCAGATCTGGATCCTGCCCGATCGACGCGGACACGCGCCCTCGTGGGGTGCGAAACCCTTCCCCGGCGAGGATCGCGCCGGGCGTTTCGTCGCGCTCGCCAGCGGGCACGAAGCGGACGCCGAGGCACTGCGCATCCATGCCGACGCGCGCGTGCTCGGCGCACGGCTGAAGGCCGGCGAGTCGACCCGCTACGCGCTCGGGCGTCGGCGCCACGCGTATCTGGTGCCAGCGACCGGACGGGTCGAGATCAACGGCACGATCCTGGAGGCGCGCGACGGCGCCGCGATCCACGACGAAGACGAGCTGCACGTGGTCGCGCTCGACGACGCCGAGCTCGTGCTCGTCGACGTCGCCTGAGCGCTTCGAATCCATGGTTGCAGGGGCTTTCCGCCGAGCGTGAAACACGCATTCGCGGCGCTGCGACACCCGGTGTACGCCGTGCTGTGGGGCGCCACCGTGGTCAGCAACGTCGGCGTCTTCATGCGCGACGTGACGAGCGCCTGGCTCGTCGCCCGGTTGTCGGACTCTCCCGTCTGGGTCGCGCTCGTGCAGGCGGCCGCGACACTGCCCATCTTCCTGCTGGCAATCGTCGCCGGCGCGCTCACCGACCTCCTCGATCGCCGCAGGTTCCTCGCGATCGTCCAGCTCTACCTGATCGGGGTGAGCGCGGCGCTGACCACGCTGGCGCTGACCGATCGGATCACCGTTCACGCACTGGTCGCGTTGACCTTCCTCGGCGGCATCGGTGCCGCGTTGATCGGCCCCGCCTGGCAGGCGATCGCCCCCGAGCTCGTGCCCCGCACCGAGTTGCGCAGTGCCATCGCGCTGAACTCGATGGGATTCAACGTCGCACGGGCGGTCGGCCCGGCTGCCGGCGGCGCGCTGCTCGGCGCACTCGGCGCGACCGCCACCTACGGGATCAACACGGCCGGATACCTCTTCGTCATCGCCGCCCTGCTGTGGTGGCGACGCCCGCCGGTGCCGGACGATCCGCTCGCCGAGCAATTCAGCGGCGCCGTGCGGGCAGGCCTTCGCTACATCCGCGCGAGCGCCAAGATGCGGCGCGTGCTGTCGCACACCGCGGTCTTCTTCCTGTTCTCCGCGGCCCCATGGGCGCTGCTCCCGCTGGTGGCGCGCGACGTGCTCGGCGGAGAGGCCGGGTTCTACGGCTCGCTGCTCGGTGCGATCGGACTCGGCGCCGTGCTCGGCGCGATCGTGCTGCCGCGGCTTCGGCCGGCACTGGGTTCCGACGGCCTGGTCCTCGGCGCCTCGCTCGCGATCGCGGCGGTCGTGACGCTGGTCGCCTTCGCGCCGCCGCAATGGGTGGGCGTCGCTGCCGCGCTCGTCTTCGGTGCCGCGTGGACGGCCGTCCTGACGACCTTGAACGCGACTGCACAGGCCGTCCTGCCCAACTGGGTGCGGGGCAGAGGGCTCGCCGCGTACCTGATGGTGTACAACGGCGCGATGGCGCTCGGCAGCGTGCTGTGGGGCGTGCTCGCCAGCGGCATCGGCGTTCCCGCGACGCTGGTGACGGGCAGCGCCTGCCTGGCGGCCGCGGCGTTCGTCTCGCGCCGCTTTCCGCTGCCGGAGGGCGAGGCGGATCTCACGCCGTCGAACCACTGGCCCGAGCCGTCGCTGGCGGAGCCGGTACCCCACGATCGCGGACCGGTGCTGGTCACGGTGGAGTACCGGATCCGTCGCGAGGACCGCGAGCGGTTCTTCGAAATCCTCGGCCGGCTCGCGGAGCAGCGCGAGCGCGACGGCGCCTATGCGTGGGGCGTGGCCGAGGACGCCGAGCAGCCCGAAACCATCCTGGAATGGTTCTTCGTCGAATCGTGGGCCGAGCACCTGCGACAGCATCGCCGCGTCTCCCGAGCCGACGCCGAACTGCAGGCGCAGGCGAACCGGCTGCATCGCGGCGATCGGCCTCCGCGGGTATCGCACTACCTGGGCCTGGAAAGGCCGCCGGCGTCCGCGCGCAGGCGCTGACGTCGCTCGCCGTGCGCGACCGTCCGAGGGGCGCCGCGAGGACGCCGTCGCTCCGATGGCCGGCCCTGCGAGCGGCGCGGCGTGCGGTTTCCGATATCGTTGATCCGCGAACGACCAGGGGCACGCAAATGATCGAACTGGTGATCCCGCAGCGCCGGCGCAGCCTCGGCGGATTCGACGTCGGGCGCGTCCTGCCCTTCGCGAAGCGGCGGATGGTCGGACCCTTCGTGTTCTTCGACCACATGGGTCCGATCGAGCTGCACGCGGGCATTCCGCGCGACGTCGACGTGCGGCCGCATCCGCACATCGGACTGGCCACGGTCACCTATCTCTTCGCCGGCGAGATCATGCACCGCGACAGCGTGGGCAGCTCGCAGCCGATCGTGCCGGGCGAAGTGAACTGGATGACCGCCGGACGCGGAATCACGCATTCGGAACGCTTCGAGCGGGCGCGGCGCGAAGGCGACCGCATCCACGGAATCCAGGCCTGGGTCGCGCTGCCCGAGGCCGACGAGGAAACCGATCCGTGGTTCGCGCATCACGAGGGCGAAGACCTGCCGGCGTGGCGCGAGGCCGGCGTGCACGGACGCCTCATCGCCGGCGAGGCCTACGGAATGCGTGCGGCGGTGCGCACCTTCTCGCCGCTCTTCTATGCGCATTTCGAGATGGACGGCGGCGCTCGGGGCACGCTGCCCGATCGATACGCCGAGCGCGCGCTCTACGTCGCGACCGGCGCGATCGAGATGAACGGCGCGCGGCACCGCGCGGGCGAGATGCTGGTGATGGCACCCGGCCCCGCCGACTTCGTCGCACTCGAGCCGTCGACGGTGATGGCGCTCGGCGGCGAGCCGGTGGGCGAGCGCTTTCTGTTCTGGAACTTCGTCTCGTCGCGCCCGGAACGCCTGGAGCAGGCCAAGGCCGACTGGCAGGCGGGACGGATGAAGCTGCCGGACGGCGACGGCGACGAGTTCATCCCGCTGCCCGCCGCGCCGAACCCGCCCGCCAACCCGATGTCCTGACGACCGGCGCACGGACGTCCGACGCGCCAAACGGCATGGACGTCGCTTCGTTCTACGTCGAGCACGGGCTGTGGATCGTCTTCGGCACGGTGCTGGTGCAGCAGCTCGGCGTGCCGGTCCCGGCGTTGCCGCTGCTCGTGCTCGCCGGTGCGCGAACGGCCGACGATCCGCTGCACGGGCTGTGGGCGCTCGCGCTGGCCATCGTCGCGTCTTCGCTGGGCAACTACGCGTGGTACGTCGCCGGCAGGCGCCACGGACATCGCGTGCTCGACGCGCTGTGCACGCTGTCGCTGTCGCCCGAATCGTGCGTGCGGCAGGCCGAGAACGCGTTCGAGCGATACGGAACGGGCAGCCTCGTTCTCGGACGCCTCGTGCCGGGGCTGGGCCTCGTCGCCCCGCCGCTGGCCGGCGGCTTCGGCATCTCCACGCCGACCTTCCTGCTCTACAACGGCGCCGGCACCGCGCTGTGGGCGCTCGCCGGGCTCGCGCTCGGCTGGGCCTTTCACGCCGAGGTCGAATGGCTGCTCGAGGCGCTGCAGGCGCAGGGCAATCGCGCGCTCGTCGTGATCGCCGCGGCCGTCGCGCTGTATGCCGGCCATCGCTGGCTGCAGCGGTGGCGCTTCCGTCGTGCGATGTACGCGGCACGCATCGGCGTCGACGAGCTGCGCACGCTCATCGAGCGCGGCGAGGCGCCGCTCGTGCTCGACGCGCGCTCGCGCGCATCGCGCCGGATGGACGCGCGCAGCATCCCCGGATCGATCGCGTTCGACGCCGACGACCTGGATCGCGTGCTGGCGGCGATCCCGCCCGAGCGCGAGGTCGTCGTCTACTGCGCATGCCCGAACGACGCGACCGCCGCGCACATCGCGCAGCAGTTGCATGAGCGCGGCATCCGGCGCGTGCGTCCGCTCGCAGGCGGGATCGACGCGTGGGAGGCGGCAGCGACGCGGCGGTCGGAAACGCCGCGCTGATCCGCGGGGTCACGGCGCCTTGCCTTCTACCCACCGTCCGAGCGCGAGCAGCGCCGCGTCGGCGTCGCGACGCGCGACGATCTGCAGGCCGACGGGCAGGCCGTCGACCAGGCCGAGCGGCAGCGACAGCGTCGGCAGGCCGCACAGCGAGAACGGCAGCGTCTGGCCGAGCACCGCCTCGCGCACCGTCGTCGTTCCGCCCTCGACCTGGACCTCGATCTGGCCGCGCAGCGGCGGCAGCACCGTGCTCGTCGGAAGAATCCACGCATCGCAATCGGCGAGCGCGGCATCGAGTGCGCGAGAGATCGCCGCGCGCGTCTGCATCGCATCCACGTATTCCACTGCGAGCATCCGGCGGGCGGCATCGAGCGCGGGCCGCACGAGCGACGAAAAACCCTCGCCGCCGGCGTCCAGCGCCGCCCGGTGCACCCAGGCGGCCTCGGCGCGCACGATCGGCGTATAGGCGCTCCACGCGTCGTCGAGCTGCGGCACGTCGGTTTCCGCGATCTCGGCGCCGTGCCCGCGCAGCGACGCGACGGCGCGCTCGAATCGCTCGCGAACCTCCGGCGCGAGGCGCCCGCGCAGCCAGCGCGCGGGCACGTGCAGGCGCGGGCGCCGCGGCACGCCGCCGTGCGCCACGCGCCGCTGCGACATCACTTCGTAGAGCAGCGCGCAGTCGGCGACGCCGAGCGCCAGCGGTCCGGCGTGGTCACAGGTCCACGACAACGGCAGCGCGCCGTCGAGCGGAATCGCTCCGTACGTCGGCTTGTAGCCGGTGATCGAGCAGAAGGCGGCGGGAATGCGCACCGAGCCGCCGGTGTCGCTGCCGATCGACGCGAGACCGATGCCGGTGGCCACCGCAACGCCGGATCCGCTGGAGGAGCCGCCCGACTGACGCGCCGGATCGAAGGGATTGCAGACGTCTCCGGTCCATTCGTTCTCGCAGGTGCAGCCGAGGGCGATCTCGTGCATGTTCGTCTTCGCGAACACGAGCGCACCGGCGGCGCGCAGCCGTGCGACCAGCGTCGCCTCGTCGCTGCCCAGCGCCGGCAGCGGCGCGCGCGTTCCGGCGCGCGTCGGCATGCCGCGCACCGCGTAGAGGTCCTTGATCGAAACGGGGATGCCGTGCAACGGACCGCGCAGCCGCCCGCCGCGCGCCTCCTCGTCGAGGCGGCGCGCTTCCTCGAGCGCCGCCGGCCAGTCGACCCACGCGATCGCGTTCAGGTCCGCATGGCGCTCGGCGTTGTGCCGCGCCTGCTCGAGCAGCGATTGCGCGCTGCGGGTACCCGCCGCGACGGAAGCGGCGATGGCCGCGATCGATTCGTGCGGCGTCGACGAAGGGTCGGTGAAATCGCGTCGTGCGGATGGCATGGCCGTCTACTTTCCTATTCCACGGAGATCCGTTTCGCGTCGGTTCCTGCGCCGGGATCGCAGCGAGCGGCGCACGAACGCCGCGAACCGGTCGACCGCTATCATGCCCCGATGCGACCGGCATGGGCTCTGGCGTTGATGCTCGCCTGCGTTGCGCCGCTGTGCGCACAGACGCAGCAGGCGACCCGGCACGCGCCCGAGACGTCGAGCGTGTCTTCCGGGCGCTCGACACCGGAAGCGTCCACCGGCTGGCAACTGCGTCCTCCGGTCTTCGCCGAGCGGCATCTCGCCGTCACCGCGAACCCGCATGCGACGCGCGCCGCGGTCGCGATCCTCGAGGCGGGCGGCAATGCGGTCGACGCGGCGATCGCCGCGCAGATGGTGCTCGGGCTCGTCGAACCGCAGTCCTCGGGCATCGGCGGCGGCGCATTCCTGCTGCTGTACGAAGCGCGCACCGGCCGCGTGCTCGCCTTCGACGGCCGCGAGACGGCGCCGGCGCGCGCCGCCCCGGAGCTGTTCCTGCGCGCCGACGGCACGCCGATGGGCTTCTTCGAGGCGGCGATCGGCGGGCGCGCGGTAGGGGTTCCGGGCGCGGTCCGGATGCTCGAGCGGGTGCACGCGAAGCATGGCGCACTCGCGTGGCCGAAGCTGTTCGAGCCGGCGATCCGGCTGGCGCGCGACGGATTCGAGGTGAGCGACCGCCTGCACGCGCTGCTCGAACGCGACCGCTGGCTGCGCGAGGATCCGGCGGCCGCCGCCTATTTCTACGACGGCGCGGGCCGGCCGTGGCCCCGCGGGCACCGCCTGCGCAACGAGGCGCTCGCCGACACGCTCGAGCAGATCGCCGCGCGCGGCGGCGACGCGCTGCACACCGGGCCGATCGCGCGCGACATCGTCGCCGCCGTCGCCGCACCGCCGAACCCCGGGGTGCTCGACGCGCGCGATCTCGCCGCCTACGCGCCGGTCGAACGCGCCGCGCTGTGCGTTCCGTATCGCGTGCATCGTGTCTGCGGGATGCCGCCACCGTCGTCGGGTGCGATCGCCATCGCGCAGATGCTCGCGTTCTGGCGTCTCGCCGGCCCGCCGGTGCGGCTGGCCGATCCCCGCGGAACGCCGCTCGTCGACGGCGTGCACCGCTTCACCGAAGCCGCCCGACTCGCCTTCGCCGACCGCAACGAATACGTCGCGGACACCGATTTCGTCGCGCTTCCCGGGCAGCGGATCGGCGAAGCGGTGCGCACCGGACCGGGCACCCTGCTCGATCCGGGCTACCTGACGAGCCGCGCACGGCTCATCGGCGAGCGATCGATGGGCACGGCGACGCCGGGGGCGCCGGCGCCGTCGGACGCCCGGCTTCGTCGGCTCGCGACGCACGAATTCGAACCGGCATCGACCACGCACCTGTCGATCGTCGACGCCGACGGCAACGCCGTCGCGATGACCTCGTCGATCGAGAGCGCGTTCGGATCGCGCCGCATGGTGCGGGGTTTCCTGCTGAACAACCATCTCACCGATTTCGCCTTCGTTCCGCGTCGCGCCGGCGCACCCGTCGCCAACCGCATCGCCCCCGGCAAGCGTCCGCGCAGCTCGATGTCGCCCACGCTCGTGCTCGATGCGCGAAGCGGCGAGCCGGTGCTCGCCGTCGGATCCCCGGGCGGGCCGTCGATCGTCGCCTACGTCGCGCGCACGCTGATCGCCGTGCTCGAAGACGGCGTCGGGCTCGCCGACGCGGTCGCGATGCCGAACTTCGGCAGCCGCAACGGACCGACCGAGCTCGAGACGGGACGCGTCGATGCCGCACTGGCCGAGGCGCTCGCCGCGCGTGGACACGAGATCGAATGGCGCGAGATGACGAGCGGTGTGCACGCCATTCGTCGCCACTGCCGCACGTCCGAGCGCTGCACGCTGGAAGGCGCGGTCGATCCGCGACGCGAGGGCCTGGCACTCGGACGATGAAGCCGGAAGCGGCGTCGGCCGGCACAAGGCCGGAAGCGGCAGGCCGGCACCGCTGCGAACGACGAAGGAGACCGACGATGGCACTGGAACGCAGGACGCTGCGCGGCGGACGACTGAAGGCCGCCGGCTACGATGCGCGCGAGCAGCGGCTCGAGATCGATTTCGCCGACGGCGAGCGGCGCGTGTTCAAGGCGGTTCCGCCCGAGGTGTGGCGGCGCCTCGTCGCCGCACCGAACCCGGCCGTCTTCTACGCCGACCGCATCGAGGAGGAATACGCGTTCGAACGCGGCCGCGCCGGGCCATCGAGCGACGCGCGCACGAAGCTCGACCGGCTGTTCGGCGGCGGCGGCAAGGAAGCCGACGAAGGGGTCGGCGGCGGAGACGGAGACGGCGATTGACGCTGCGGGCACGCGTGCTGTGCCGCGTCGTCGACAATTTCGGCGACGCAGGCGTGTGCTGGCGCTTCGTGCGCCAGCTGGCGCGCGAGCACGGCTGGCGTGTGCGCCTGACGATCGACCGGCCCGAGCTGCTCGAGCGCCTGGGCGCGCATCCGGAGCGCGAGGCCGGCCCGGGTTCGATCGCCGTCGAGCGGTGGCCGGGCACGGATCGCGACGACGTCGACGTGCTCGTCAGCGCCTTCGGCGCCGAGCCTCCGCCCGCACTTCGCGCGTCGCTCGCCGGTGCGCCGCGCCGTCCGCTGTGGGTGCAGCTCGAGTACCTGAGCGCCGAGGACTGGGTCGGCACGCATCACGGACTGGCGTCGGTGAAGCCGCACGACGGCGCGGTCGAGCACTTCTACTACCCGGGCTACGACGCGCACACCGGCGGGCTGTTGCGCGAACGCGAGCTCTTCGCGCGCCGCGACGCCTTCGTCGGATCGCGCGAGCAGCGCGAGTGGCTCGCGCGATGGGGGATCGACGCAGCGGCCGGCGACGAACGCATCGCCACCCTCTTCTGCTATCCGCATGCGCCGCTCGCCGAGTGCTTCGCGGCGCTCGCGACGGGCGACCGACGCTGGCGCATGCTCGTCCCCCAGAGCGTGGCCGACGAGGCGCTGCACGCACACTTCGGAACCACGCCCGCGCCCGGGCAGCGGCTGCGCGACGGCGCACTCGTCGTGCAGCGCATCCCGTTCCTGCCGCAGGACGACTACGACCGGCTCCTGTGGAGCGCGGACCTGAATTTCGTGCGCGGGGAAGACTCCTGGGTGCGCGCACAATGGGCCGCGCGCCCCTTCGTCTGGCAGCCGTACCGCCAGGAAGGCGACACGCACCGCGTCAAGTTGCAGGCGTTCCTGCGGCGCATCCGCGCGCCGCAGGAAGCCGATGCGGCGATGTACGCCTGGTCGGGCTACGGCCACTGGCGCCCGGCGTGGCGCGCACTCGAGACCCGTCTCGACGCGTTCGGCGAGCGCTGCCGCGACTGGGCGGCGACGCTAGGCGCACAGGACGACCTGTGCACCCGATTCGTCGAATTCTGCATCCGAAGGCTATAATTGCCGGTTAACCTGAAACTGACAGAATTCCCGCGAAGCCTCATGAAACTCGCCCAGGAACTGCGCACCGGCAACGTCATCATGATCGGCAAGGATCCGATGGTGGTGCAGCGCGCCGAATTGAACGTGTCGGGCCGAAATGCAGCCGTCGTCAAGATGAAGCTGAAGAACCTGCTGAACGGTTCCGGCACGGAAACGGTCTACAAGGCCGACGAGAAGTTCGAGGTGCTGATCCTCGACAAGAAGGAAGTCAACTACTCGTACTTCGCCGACCCGATGTACGTCTTCATGGACGCCGAGTACAACCAGTACGAGATCGAGCGCGAGATCATGGGCGACGTGCTGAACTACCTCGACGACGGCATGCCCTGCGAGATCACCTTCTACGAGGGCCGCGTGATCGCCATCGAGATGCCCACCAGCGTCGTGCGCGAAGTCGAGTACACCGAGCCCGCGGTGAAGGGCGACACCTCCGGCAAGGTGATGAAGCCGGCGCGCATCAAGCCCACCGGCTTCGAGATCTCGGTTCCCGCCTTCGTGGAGATCGGCGACCGCATCGAGATCGACACGCGCACGAACGAGTACCGCAACCGCGTGAAAGCCTGAGGCCCGAGGCCTGGGGCCTGGGGCCTGGGGCCCGAGCCTTCAGGCCGCGAACCTCAGCTCGCTCTCCCTCCTGCGCTTCGCGGAACGGCGTAACTGCCGCTGCACGGTTTCGTGCAGCGTCTGCATCGAGACCGGCTTCACCAGGTAGCTGTTGCATCCGGCGAGCGCGCCGCGCGCCAGGTCGAAGGGTGACGAGCGGCTCGTCAGCAGGATGACCGGCATGCCGCGCAGGTCGCGCTCGCGGCGCACCGCACGCGTGAGCTGATAGCCGTCGAGCTCGGGCATCACGACGTCAGCGAGCATCAGCTCGTAGCTGCGCATCGCCAGCACGTCGAGCGCCTCGCGGGCGCTCGCCACCGCCTCCGCATCGAGTCCCATCCGGTGCAGCGCCAGCGACAGCTGGCGGCGCACGGTGGGGCTGTCATCGACGATCAGCGCGCGCGGACGGCGACGCACGCCGCCTTCGACGACGACGAGGCCCGCCTCGATCGCGGCCGCCTCCTGCGACTCCCGTTCACGCTGCCGCTTCGCATCGATGACGCGATTCAGCGCATAGAGCACCTGCGCGACGAAAGTCGACTGCAGCAGGTCGTCGCGCGGCCGCGCCGGGTCGCTGCGCCGCCCGACGCGCAGCACCGCGTGCTCGTCGAGGATCTCGCCGAGCGCACGCGCGGCGTCGGGTCCGCCGGCGCTCGTCATGTCGACCAGTGCGACGTCGAAGTCGCCGGGGCCGCGCGTGGTCGAGAGCGCGTAGCGATATCGATTGTGCCGTGCGTGCCGCAGCACGATCTCGAGCAGATGCTGCAGCCGGGTCGCGAGGCCGAACACGGCCACGCGATACTGCGGCCGTGGATCGGCCGTCGCATCGGTCCTCATCGAATTTCCTCCCCCGGGGCATGTGCCTGCCCGCTGGGCGTCGATTCTACTCCCCGCACGACCGGTTCCGGCAACTCTTCTGTCTGAAAAAAGCCAGTCGAATCGACAACTTAGACGCCTTCGCCGAAGCTCTTTCGCATCTTCGTCGCGCACAGGTCCGGAGCGCCGCGCCCATCTCCTACAATCGACACCTTCCCCGCACGCCGCGCGCCACCACGCCTGAACACATCATGTCGATCACCGCTCCGCTGATGAACACCTACAAGCGCCAGCCCGTCGCCTTCACGCACGGCGACGGCGTCTGGCTCTACGACACCGAAGGGCGGCGCTATCTCGACGCGCTGGCCGGCATCGCGGTGAACACGCTGGGCCATGCGCATCCGAAGCTCGTCGCCGCGCTGCGCGAGCAGGTGGCGCGCATCATCCACAGCTCGAACGTCTTCGAGATCCCGCTGCAGACCGAGCTCGGCGCGCGGCTCGTCGAGCTCTCGGGGATGACGAACGTGTTCTTCTGCAACTCCGGCCTCGAAGCCAACGAGGCCGCGCTGAAGATCGCGCGCAAGTACGGCCACCAGCGTGGTGTCGAGCGCCCCGAGATCGTCGTCTACGAACGCGCCTTCCACGGGCGCTCGATCGCCACGCTGTCCGCCACCGGCAACCCCCGGGTGCACGACGGGTTCGAGCCGCTCGTCGAGGGCTTCGTGCGCGTTCCGCTGAACGACGCGGCGGCGCTCGAGCGCATCGCCGCCGAACGCCCCGGCGTCGTCGCCGTGTTCCTCGAGGCGATCCAGGGCGAAGGCGGCATACAGCCGGCGCGGGCCGAGTATCTTCGCGAGGTCCGACGAATCTGCGACGAGCGCGGCTGGCTGATGATGGTCGACGAGGTGCAGTGCGGCACCGGGCGCACCGGCCGCTGGTTCGCCCACCAATGGGCCGACATCCTGGCCGACGTCGTCCCGCTCGCCAAGGGCCTCGCCTCGGGCGTGCCGATCGGCGCGGTGCTCGCGCGCGGCGCCGCGGCCGAGGTCTTCGAGCCGGGCAACCACGGCTCCACCTTCGGCGGCAACCCGCTGGCGATGCGCGCCGGTCTCGTCACGCTGCAGGTGATGCAGGAGGAGGGACTGCTCGCCAACGCACGTACGCAGGGCGAGCGCATCCTCTCGGGACTGCGCCGCGCGCTCGACGGCGTACCCGGCGTCGTCGAGCTGCGCGGCCAGGGACTGATGATCGGCATCGAGCTCGACCGGCCGTGCGCGCAGATCGTTCGCAAGGGGCTCGACGCGGGCATCGTGTTCAACGTCACCGCTGAACGCGTCATTCGCCTGCTGCCGCCGCTCGTCTATCGTGCCGAGCACTCCGACCTGCTCGTGCAGACGCTCGCCGAAGTGATCCGCACGTTCCTCGCGCAGACGCAGCCGGCGCGCGTGCCCCCCTCTTCCTGAAGGCCGCCCGATGACGCTCAAGCACTTCCTGCAGTTCCGCGATCTCTCCGCCGACGAGATTCACCATCTGTTCGAGCGCACGCGCATCATCAAGGACCGCTTCAAGCGCTACGAGAAGTACCACCCGCTCGTCGACCGCACGCTGGTGATGATCTTCGAGAAGCAGAGCACGCGCACCCGCCTGTCGTTCGAGGCGGGCATGCAGCAGCTCGGAGGCGCCGCGATCTACCTGCACACGCGCGATTCGCAGCTCGGGCGCGGCGAACCCGTCGAGGACGCCGCGCAGGTGATCTCGCGCATGTGCGACATCGTGATGATCCGCACCTTCGAGCAGGAGGTCGTCGAGCGCTTCGCGGCGAACTCGCGCGTGCCGGTGATCAACGGGTTGACCAACGAATACCACCCGTGCCAGATCCTCGCCGACATCTACACGTACATCGAGCACCGCGGACCGATCACCGGCCGCACGGTCGCCTGGATCGGCGACTCGAACAACGTCTGCAACAGCTGGCTGCAGGCGGCCGAGCTGCTCGACTTCGAGGTTCGGGTCTCGACGCCGCCGGGCTACGAGATCGAGCCCGAGCGCGCCGGCCGCTTCGGCGGCCGCGTCGAGCAGTTCGAGGACCCGATGCAGGCCTGCGCAGGCGCCGACCTCGTCACCACCGACGTGTGGACCAGCATGGGCTTCGAGGAGGAGAACGAGCAGCGCCGCCGCGCCTTCGCCGACTGGTGCGTCGACGCCGACATGATGCGCATAGCCCGCTCCGATGCGCTGTTCATGCACTGCCTGCCCGCGCACCGCGGCGAGGAAGTCAGCGCCGAGGTGATCGACGGACCGCAGTCGGTCGTCTGGGACGAGGCCGAGAACCGGCTGCACGCGCAGAAGGCGCTGATCGAATACCTGCTGCTCGGGCGCATCGAAGGCGACTGAGCACCGGGCCACCCGCGGGCCGGCGCGATGCGGGGGCGTGGCCGCCGCTCGTGCGTTGCTGCTCGTGGAATCGATTCCATGCACGAAAACGCTCGGAATACGAGCG
>DATGRE010000083.1:0-23006 GCA_035303885.1 Zeimonas sp.
CGCCTCGGACAACGATCCCGAAGTCTCCCTTCTCCTGCGCGACGGACCCGTGGAACCGGAAACGGCAGCCATTGAAACGAGTCGATTCTGGTCAGCGTGTCTTGCTGGACTGCCCAGACTAGCGGAACCCACAGTGATACGTCAAGTGATACATCAGACGCTATGCTTGCATCGCCGATTCCCGAGGGCGCCGACTGGGAACGGGATCGAACCCCGCCCGCCGGTGCGTGGAATACTCGTCACTGTGATACTTCAATGAAGGAGCCGACCGTGTCGACCCTGGAAGTCCTGCTCGATACCACGCGACTCGATCCCGCGCAGTGGATCGACTACCCCGACTACGGGTTCCGCCAGTACTTCCTCTGGAAGAACGTGGAGACCGGAGCGAGCATTGCGCTGCTCGAGTTCGACAAGGGTGCCGGGATCCCCACCAAGCACTCGCACGCATCGAACCAGTTCATGTACTGCATCTCGGGCGACTACGAATACACCGACAGCGGCCTGCGTCTGCGTGCCGGCGCCTTCTACATGAACCCGAAGGACCATCCGCACGGGCCGACGCTCGCACACGAGAAGAGCGTGCTGATCGAGATCTACGACGGCCCGCACTACTACGAGAAGCCGTCGTTCCATACCGACGAGACGATCGGCGATTTCCTCGCGAAGCCGTGAGCCCTCGGGGCGGGACCCCGCCCCTTCGGCGACGGGGCGGGAACGGGCTGCGCCCCGTCAGGCGATGCGAGCGCCGTCAGTCGGAGCAGCCGACGTGCGCGATGCAGTCGATCTCGAGCAGGATCTTCGGGCTCGCCAGCCCCGCCACCTGGACGAGCGTGGACGTCGGGAAGTCGCCGCTGAAGAACTCCTGGCGAGCGCGCCAGATCTCCTTGTTGTCCTTCATGTCGGTGACGTAGATGTTCATCTTCACGACGTCGTCGATCTTCCCGCCGGCCGCTTCGACCAGGTTCTTGATCTTCGTGAAGATCACCTTCGCCTGCTCGTAGGCCGTCTCGCCCTCGATCGCGACGAGGTCGTTTCCGCGCGAGGTCATGCCCGACACGTAGACGATGTCGCCGACGCGCAGGACGTTCGACCAGTGGCCGGGCGGGTACTCCGCGACGTGCGGTGAGACGAAACGCTGCTTCTTCTGGGTCATTCCAACTCTCCTTTCGAAAACCGTTCACGACGGGACCGCTCGCGACGCGCGGGGCGCCGCGGCGAGCCCGCGTTCCCATTCAGTCGACGCGCGCGCCCGACAGGCGCACCGCCTCCGCGTAGCGCTGCGACTCCGAGGCGAGGAAGCGGCCGAACGCCTCGCGCGTGGACGCGATGGTGTCCATCCCGAGTTGCTCGAGCCGCGCCTGCACCGAAGGCTCGTGCAGCGCCGCGACGAGTGCCTCGCTCCAGCGGGCGATCGCCTGCTCGGGCGTACCGGCTCGCACGACGAAGCCGTACCACGAGCCCGAGCGGAAATCCTTCAATCCCGACTCGTCCATCGTCGGGACCTCGGGCAGCGTCGGCGCACGCTCTGCCGCCGCGATCGCGATCGCCTTGAGCTTGCCGCTCGTCACGTACTGGATCACCTGCGGAAGATCGCTGAGCATCGCGTCGACCTGGCCGCCGATGAGATCGGTGGTCGCCGGCGCGACGCCCTTGTACGGGACGTGGACCATGTCGAAGCCGGCTGCCTTCTTCAGCAGCTCGAAGCCGAGATGACCCGACGAGCCGTTGCCGAAGGACGCGAAAGTGGCCTGTCCGTTGCGCGCCTTCGCCCACGCGATGAACTCCTGCAGGTCGTTCGCCGGGACCGAGGGATGGACGACGAGCACGTGCGGGTTCGACGCGGCGAGCGTGACCGGCGCGAAATCGGCGAGCGGCTTGAACGGCAGCTTCGGCATCAGGTGCTCGTTGATCACGAAGCTCGCCGCGACGAACAGCAGCGACAGGCCGTCGGCGGGTGCGTTGGCGACCGCCTGCGCGCCGATAACCGTTCCGCCGCCGGGTTTGTTCTCGACGACGACCGACTGGCCGAAGCGTTTCGAGACCTGCTCGGCGAGCGTGCGCGTCAGCGTGTCGCCGCTGCCGCCCGGCGAATAGGGAACGACGATCCGAACGGGCTGGTCCGGGAACGACTGCGCGACCGCGGATGCGGCCGAAAAGGCCAGCGTGGCCGCCGTGGCCAGTGCAATGCCGATGCGTTTCATCCTCGTGCCTCCGTGTAGCTGGAGATCCGTTGCCGTGCCGCCTCCGCCGCACGGATCTCGTCGTGCAGGCGCGTGAAGCTGTGGCGCAGCGCCCCGACGTGCTCGGCCATCAGCTCGCGGGCCTCGGCGCCCTCGCCGCGCGATACCGCATCGATCAGCCGATCGAGCTCCGCGAGCGTGTCGGCGTCCGAGTGCGGGGCCGGCGCGGGCTCGAACCAGACGCGCATCGAGCGATCGAGCAGCAGGTTCGCGAAGTCGGACAGCAGCCGATTCCCGGACGCCTCGTACAGGCGCCGGTGCACCGCGCGGTCGATCTCCATGAATGCCAGGCGATCGCCCTTGCGCAGATGCCGTCGACCCTCGGCGAGCAGCGAGCGCAGCCCGTCGACCAGCGCCGGGTCGGCACGGGCGGCGGCGAGCTCGGTGAGATACGGCTCGATCAGCAGGCGCGCGTTCCACAGCTCGAGAAAGCCGTCGAGCGTTTCGCCGCGCACGACGATCCACTTGCGCGGAACGATCTCGACGAGTCCCTCGCGCTGCAGGCGGTGCAACGCGATGTGCACCGGATTGCGCCCGAGCGAAAGCCGCTCGCAGAGCAGCGCCTCGGTGAGGCGGTCGCCGGCCTGCAGCTCGCGGCGCAGGATCAGCCGCTTGATCGCGACGTAGGCCTGCTCGCTGAGCGGCACGCGGCGCTCGCGCTCGGCTCCGCCGGAGTCGGACGGGACGGTCGGGATCGGATCGTTCACCCTGCCAAGATAGCACAGTGAAATATCACTGAGCAAAGTGACGGCGAATGCCCGTGGCCCATGCGGACCGGTCGCGGCTGTCTGAAATTTCAGATACGGGCGGTAGGTGTGGGGACGCGCCCCGCCGGGAACGGGGCGTCCCCCGCCGCCGGGTGCACGCCTACAGGATGTAGCGCGCGAGATCCTCGCTCTGCGCGAGCGAGCCGAGCCGCCCGTCGACGAAGGCCGCGTCGATGACGACCGTGGTGCCGCTGCGCTTCGACGCCTCGAAGGAGACGTCCTCGAGCAGCTTCTCCATCACCGTGGAGAGCCTGCGCGCACCGATGTTCTCGGTCTTCTCGTTCACCGCCGAGGCGATCTCGGCGAGCCGGCGCACGCCGTCGGGCTCGAAGCGCAGCTGCACGCCTTCGGTCGCGAGCAGCGCCTCGTACTGCTTGGTCAGGCTCGCGTCGGTATCGACGAGGATGCGCACGAAGTCGTCGGCCGACAGCGAGGAGAGCTCGACGCGGATCGGCAGCCGCCCCTGCAGCTCGGGCACGAGATCGGACGGGCGCGACAGGTGGAAGGCGCCCGAAGCGATGAACAGGATGTGGTCGGTGCGCACGACGCCGTAGCGCGTGTTCACCGCCGTTCCCTCGACGAGCGGCAGCAGGTCGCGCTGCACGCCCTGGCGGGAGACGTCGGCGCCGTGCAGCTCGCCGCGCGTGGCGATCTTGTCGATCTCGTCGAGAAAGACGATGCCGTTCTGCTCGACGTTGGCGATGGCCTGCGCCTTGATCGCGTCGTCGTCGACCAGCTTGGCCGCCTCCTCGTCGGCGAGCAGCTTCATCGCGTCGCGGATGCGCAGCTTGCGCGGCTTGCGCCGGCCCGGCAGGCTCGAGAACAGCGACTGCAGCTGCTGCGTCATCTCCTCCATGCCGGCCGGCCCCATCAGCTCCATCGCAGGCAGCGGCGTGGCGAGCTCGATCTCGATCTCCTTGTCGTCGAGCTCGCCCTCGCGCAGCTTCTTGCGGAACTTCTGGCGCGTGGCCGAGTCGGCCGTCTCGCCCGAGTCGCCGGTGAAGCCGAGATTGCGCGGCGGCGGCAGCAGCGCATCGAGCACGCGGTCTTCGGCGGCGTCGAGCGCGCGCTGGCGGAACTTCTTCGTCTCCTGCTCGCGCATCTGCTTGACCGCGACGTCGGCGAGATCGCGGATGATCGTGTCGACGTCGCGCCCGACGTAGCCCACCTCGGTGAACTTCGTCGCCTCGACCTTGATGAACGGCGCGTTCGCCAGGCGGGCGAGGCGCCGCGCGATCTCGGTCTTGCCGACACCGGTCGGACCGATCATCAGGATGTTCTTCGGCGTGATCTCCTGGCGCAGCGGCTCGGGCACCTGCTGGCGGCGCCAGCGGTTGCGCAGCGCGATCGCGACCGCACGCTTGGCCGCGTCCTGGCCGACGATGTGCTTGTCGAGTTCGGAGACGATCTCCGCGGGGGTCATGTGGGTCATCGTGTGGCGCGAGGCACCTCGGCCGGAATCAGCCGAGCGTCTCTACGGTGTGCTGCTGGTTGGTGTAGATGCACAGCTCGCCGGCGATCGCGAGCGACTTGCGCACGATCGTCTCGGCGTCGAGCTCGGTGTTCTCGAGCAGGGCGAGCGCCGCGGACTGCGCGTACGGTCCGCCGCTGCCGATCGCGATCAGGCCGCGCTCGGGCTCGAGGACGTCGCCGTTGCCGGTGAGGATCAGCGAGGCGTCGCGGTCGGCCACCGCCAGCATCGCCTCGAGGCGACGCAGCATGCGATCGGTACGCCAGTCTTTCGCGAGCTCGACCGCCGCGCGGACGAGGTGGCCCGAGTGCTTCTCGAGCTTCGCCTCGAAACGCTCGAACAGCGTGAACGCATCGGCGGTGCCGCCGGCGAAGCCGGCGAGCACGCGCCCGTCGTGCAGGCGGCGCACCTTGCGCGCGCCCGCCTTGACGATGACCGAACCGAGAGTGACCTGCCCGTCGCCGCCGAGCGCGACCTGGGAGCCGCGCCGCACCGAGACGATCGTCGTGCCGTGGAACTGTTCCATGCGGGTCGATATGCGGCCGATCGCCGCCATCACAAGACCCGCGAGTGTAGAGCGCGATCCGCGAAAGGGTCGCGGCCGTTCGCGGCTAGACCTTGCGCCGCCGGATCTCGGCCAGGTCGTGGATCCCCATGACGAGCATCAGCGCGTAGACGAGGTAGTTCGGCTCGACGAACAGCACCTGCCGACCCGCCGAGCGCATCGTCGCGACCTCGTTGAGCAGGTCGCCCGCGGCGACGAATTCCATGCGCCGCAGCGAGCGGCAATCGACGACGACGTCGCCGCGCCCCGACGCGAAGCTGCGCAAGGCCTCCAGCTCGTCCTGCATGCGCCCGAGCACCTCGCCGCGCAGCACGAAGGCGCCGGTGGAGGCGGCCGGTCCCACCGGCTCGCCCAGCCGCGACGACGCCGCTCGCGCCGTCGGGGCGGCGCCGCGGCCCGTCGTGCCGGAGCGAGCCGACCCGCGCGACGCAAGCGGAAGCGACGCGAGCGGGTCGGCCGACGAAGGCGCCGCATCCGACTCGTCCTCGCCGACCGCGCGGATCGACTCGTCAATCGGCTCCCACGAGGGCGGCGAGACCTCGTAGGTGACGCAATACTCGATGCCGAGGTCGTCGAACTCCTGCTGCCGGCCGAGGATGCGCAGTGCCTGCAGGCAGAGCATCCAGCACGCCTCGGAGGGATCGCGCCGCCCCGGCTCGATCGCCGTCCGCGCGATCGCGAACAGGCGCTCGGCGCCCTGCACGGCGAGCCCCGTCTTCGCGCGCTCGAAATGCACGAGCAGCGCGAGCAGCGCCTGCGCGCCGGCGGCGTCGACGGACGCGGCCTGCGTGCAGTCGAGCTGCGCGTCGGCCTCGGCGGTCTCGGCGAAGCGGCGCGCCGGCTCGGCGATCGAGGCATCGACCGCGCCGCGCAGCGTCAGCGTGCGCGACGACCCGGCCCCCGCCGCGGACCCCGCCCGATCCGCCGTCGCCACCGCGCCCGGATTCGCGCGCTCGGGCGACAGCGCATCGCTCCAGCCCGGCGGCGAGGACTCGAAGCGTGCCGCATACTGCAGCGCCAGCGCCTCGAAGCCGGCGCGATCGCCGACGCACTGGTGCAGGTCGAGCAGCATCAGCCAGGCGAGCGCCTGGTAGCCGGCGAGTTCCGGATCGTCGAGCGACTGGCGCAGCACGATCGCCGCCTGCTGCGCCTGTCCGTTCGAATAGAGGATCGCCGCCTCCTCGAGGATCGAGGGCAGCGCCGGGCCGTTGACGTCGATCGCCATCGCGTCGGCGGCGTCGCCCAGCACGAGCGAGGTCGCGCCCTCGGCGGAGGCGGCCGCGCGCGGATCGTCGGCGGCCGGCGGGCCGATCGGCTTGGTGGGCAGCGACGACAGGCCCGCGCGGGCGACCGCCTCGGCGGCGATCATCTCGGATTCGATCTGGTCGATCTTCTGCTCGGTGCGGCGGGCCGCTTCGCGCTGCGCAGCGAGCGAGGACACGGCACTCGGGCGGTTCTCGGCGCGCGCCGCAGGACGCGCGTCCTTCTTCGGTTCGACCTTGTCCTTCCGGCTGAAGAGGGAAAAGACCAACGGGACGCCTTCCGATGCTGGGAACGGAGAACGCCGGCGCCGGGGAGCGGCGCCGGGATGCCGATCGAGAATAGCACCGGGTCTGGCGGCCAAATCGCGCGATGGCGGCCGCGCGTCGGCGGCCAGGGGCCTGCGGTCGGCCTGGCCGGATCAGTCGCCGTAGAGCTTCTGGCGCAGCTCGCGCCGCTCCTGCGCCTCGAGCGACAGCGTGGCGGTGGGCCGCGCGAGCAGCCGGGGAATGCCGATCGGCTCGCCGGTTTCCTCGCAATAGCCGTACTCGCCGCTTTCGATGCGGGCGAGCGCCTGCTGCACCTTCTTCAGCAGCTTGCGCTCGCGGTCGCGCGTGCGCAGCTCCAGCGCATGCTCCTCCTCGATCGTCGCGCGGTCGGCGGGATCGGGGACGACGACGGTTTCACGCAGGTTTTCCGTGGTCTCGTCCGCGTTTGCGAGGATGTCCCGCTCGATCTGCTGCAGCCGCTCGCGAAAGAAGGCCAGCTGCGCCTCGTTCATGTAATCGGACTCGGGCATCTTCAGCAGTTCTGCCTCGGTGGGAATCCTTCTTTCCTTCGTCGCTGCCATGATGTCTCTGCCTGCGCCACGCGGAGCGCCTTGGGTTGCTCAGGAGACCGGGGTGCGGGAACCCGGCGCCGGCCCGCGGCGCGCTCCCGCGCGCTGGTGCGGGCCCGAAGGGCGGGCCGCCGGACGGCGGCCGCGGGGAATCATGCCAGACATTGCTCGAGGCCCTTCACGATGATTTCCTGCGGCAGGTTGCGGCCGATGAAAACCATCCGGCTGCCGCGCTTCTCGCCCGGCTGCCAGCGCCGCCCCGCGTCGGCGCCCATCATCATGTGCACGCCCTGGAACACCGTCTGGCGATCCGAGCCCTTCATGAAAAGGACGCCTTTATACCGCAAGAGATCCGGACCGTAAACCTGAAGGACACCGGAAAGAAAATCCTCCAGCTTCACCGGATCGAAGGCCTTCGACGAGCGGAAGACGAACGACGAGACCGCGTCGTCGTGCTCGTGATCGTCGCTTTCGAGAAATTTCGGATCGAGCTCGAGCACCGCGTTCAGGTTGAAGCCGCGAATGTCGAGAATCTCGTCGATCGGCACTTCGCCGAAATGCGCCGGGCGCACCGGCGCGCGCGGATTCATCCGGCGCAGGCGCGCGATGAGCCGCTCGCGAGTCGCGTCGTCGACGAGATCGACCTTCGAGAGCAGGATGCGATCGGCGAAACCGACCTGCTCCTGCGCCTCGCGATGCTCGTCGAGCTGACGCTCGCCGTGGTGCGCGTCGACGACGGTGAGGATCGCGTCGAGCAGGTATCGATAGGCCACGTAGTCGTCGACGAAGAAGGTCTGCGCGACCGGGCCCGGATCGGCCATCCCGGTGGTCTCGACGATCACGCGATCGAAGGCGATCTCGCCGGCCTCGCGCCGCCTTCCGAGGTCGCCGAGAATGCGCACGAGATCGCCGCGCACCGTGCAGCAGATGCAGCCGTTGTTCATCTCGACGATCTGCTCTTCGCGATCCTGCAGCAGCAACTCGTTGTCGACGCCCTCTTCGCCGAACTCGTTTTCGATCACGGCGATCCGATGGCCGTGCCGCTCCTTCAGAACGCGGTTCAGCAACGTCGTCTTGCCGCTTCCGAGAAAACCCGTGAGGATGGTCACCGGGACCAGCCTGTTCGCCATCGAGAAACTCCTGTCTCCTGTCGGCCGTTTCGCGCGACGCGAAGACCGCGCAAACCGGGGAGGGCGAAGTGTACAGCCGATCGAGCGGGCGCAACCGATGCCCTTTCACCCGATGAAAGCCCGTCGCAGGCGCCGTGCCCGGCGCATCGGCCGCAGCCGGATTTCGGTTGCCGATCAGCCCCGTCGACGCGCCCGCGGGTGCGCGGCATCGTAGACGGCCGCCAGCCGCTGGAAGTCGAGCGCCGTGTAGACCTGCGTGGTCGAGATGCTGGCGTGGCCGAGCAGCTCCTGCACCGCCCGCAGGTCGCCGCTGGATTGCAGCAGGTGGCTGGCGAACGAATGCCGCAGCACGTGCGGGTGCACTTTCGCCGGGATCCCGCGGTCGAGTGCGCGCTGCTTCAGCCGCTGCTGCACGGTCCGCTTCGAGATGCGCGCGCCGCGAATGCCGAGGAAGAGCGCGCGTTCGTCGGCATGCGGGTGCGCCGCGCACCAGGGCGCGCGCAGCGCGAGCCAGCGTTCGAGCGCGGCACGGGCGGCGCTGCCCACCGGAACCGTTCGCGTACGGCCGCCCTTGCCGCGCACCGTCGCCTCGGCCTCGGCCAGGTCGATCCAGCCGGTGGACGCGGGCGGGCCGGCGAAATGGCGATGATCGAGGCCGACGAGCTCGGACAGGCGCAGGCCCGACGAATAGAAGAGCTCGGCGATGGCGTCGTCGCGTGCCGCCTCGAAGGCGGCGTCGACGGCACTTCGGCGCTGCCGGCCGCCTCGGCGATCGCGGGCCTCCGCCCCACCGCGCTCGCCCGCACGCGCCGGCTCGCGCTCACGCCCGGGCTCGCGCTCACGCCCGGGATCCGGCTCGCGCTCGGGCTGCACGAGCTTCACGGCCAGATCGGGCGCCAGCGCCTTCGGCAGTCGGCGCGGCGCCCGCGGCGCCCGCAGCCCGCGCACCGGATTGGCCTTCGCGAGCCCGCGCGAGGCGAGCCAGTCGAAGAATCCGCGCCAGGCCGACAGCCGCCGTGCGATCGTGCGCGGCGACAGTCCCGCGCGAACGCTCGCCGCCACCCAGCGTCGCAGCCGCTGCTGGTCGATCGAGCGCCAGTCGGGCTCGGCGAGCGACGAGGACTCGCCGGGCGACGAGGCCCCGCCGGGCGACGAGGGTCCGCCGGGCGACGAGGGTCCGCCGGGCGACGAGGATCCGCTGCGCGGCGAAGAAGGGTCCTGCGCACCCGTCGCCAGCGCGACGAGCGCGGCGAGGTCGATCGCGTAGCTCGCGATCGTGTGCGGCGAGCACCCCCGCTCGCCGGCGAGCTGCGCGAGATAGCGCTCGATCGCCGGCGTCGCGGAGCGCATCGGCCTTACTCGGCCAGCCGCGACAGCGCCGCGGCGGCGGTGTCCGCGATGCGCTCGAGGAACGCCGTGCCCATGCCCGAGCGGAACCGCTCGGGATCGGGCGAGCCCAGTACGATCAGGCCGAAGGCCTTCGGGTCGACGCCCTTGCGCAACGGCAGCAGCGCGATCGACTGGGTCGCGGCGCCGCCTTCGGGAAGCCAGGTGGCGGCGTGGAAATCGGAGTTCGGGCCGCAGAACGGCTGCTTCATGCTGTTGGCGAGCGTGATCGCGTCGACCGCCACCGGCTGCGCGCATTCCAGCCCGAGATAGCCCTCGCGCAGCCCCCACAGGCGCATCGCGACCTGCGGCACCGCGAAGATGGTGCGCAGTCCGTCGACGACGATCTCGGGCAGGCGCTGCGGCTCGGCGGCCAGCAGCAGCTGGCGCGTCCAGCGGTTGAGCTTGTCGGCGAGCGCGTCGTTCTCCTGTCCAATACGCACGAGCTCGGCGAGCTTCATCTCGTGCGCGCGCAGCTTCTCGCGCAGCACCTCGAGCTGGCGCTCGTGCAGCGAGATCGCGCGCCCGCCGTGCGGATGCGGGACGGTGATCGTCGCGAGCAGCTCGACATGCGATTCGAAGAAATCGGGGTTCTCGATCAGGTACTTCGCGACGTCGTCGGCGTCGCAGGTGTTTCTCGTCATTCGCCTTCCGTTTCGAAGAGCGCCGCGCAATCGATCTCGCCCTCGAAGACCGTCTGCGCGGGGCCCGTCAGCGTGAGCTTCCTTTCGTCCCAGTCGATGCGCAGCACGCCGCCGCGCGTGCGCACGTCGACCGGCGACCGCACGCGCCCCTGCCGGATGCCGGCGAGCGCGGCGGCGCAGGCGCCGGTACCGCAGGCGAGCGTCTCGCCGACGCCGCGCTCCCAGACGCGCAGGCGCAGCTCGTGCGGCGAGACGACCTGCGCGAAGCCGACGTTCGCGCCGCGCGAGAAGCGCGGCGAGTGCTCGATGTCCGGCCCCTCCTCGCCGACGCGCGCTTCGTCGACGCAGTCGACGAACTGCACGGCATGCGGATTGCCGAGCGAGACGAGCGAGAGCCAGCGCGGCGCGCCGCCGACCGGGAGCGCCCAAAGCTCGTCGCCAGCGTGGCGGCGCGATTCGAGGCCGGCGGCGTCGAAGCCGACCGCCCGCGGGCCGAAGGCCGGAGTGCCCATGTCGACACGCACCCGCCCGTCTTCCTCGATCGACGGCTCGATGATGCCGCCGAGCGTCTCGACGCGGATCGTGCGGCGATCGGTGAGTCCATGATCGAGCACGAAGCGCGCGAAGCAGCGCGCTCCGTTGCCGCATTGCTCGACCTCGTCGCCGTCGGCGTTGAAGATCCGGTAGCGGAAATCGATTCCTTCGCGCGGCGACGGCTCGACCAGCAGGATCTGGTCGGCGCCGACGCCGAGATGCCGGTCGGCGATGCGCTTCCACTGCTCGCGCGTGAAGCGCACCGGCTGCCGCACGGCGTCGACGACGACGAAGTCGTTGCCGGCGCCCTGCATCTTCGTGAAGCGAAGCCTCGCTGGTTCCATCGATCGATTATCGCCGATCGTCGTCGCCGTACAGGCTCGGGTCGCCCGGGGGCCGCGTCTTGAAGCGGCGATGGCTCCACAGGTACTGCGCTGGCATCTCGAGCACGCGCTCCTCGATGAACGCGTTCATCCGGCGCGTGGCCGCGTACAGGTCGTCGCCGGGAAACGACTCCCACGCCGGATACAGGCGCACGACGTAGCCGTCGTCGGTCATGCGCGTGACGCACGGAACGACGACGGCGCCGGTGAGCGACGCGAGCCGCGCGACGGAAGTCACCGTCGCCGCCGGCACGCCGAAGAACGGAACGAAGAGCGCGTCGCGCGCACCCAGGTCCATGTCGGGCAGGAAATAGAAGGGCGTGCCGGCACGCAGGGCGCGTACGGCCGCGCGCAGCCCGTCGGTGCGCAGCACCATCGACGCGCCCGGCAGGCGCGTGCGACCGCGCGTCATCGCGGCGTCGAACACCCGGTTCTTCTGCCGCGCGTACATCGAGACGATCGGCGTCTCGAAATACATGCGCGCGCCGCCCGCGTCGCAGCCGACGAAATGCGGCGCGAGCAGGATCACCGGCTTGCCTCGGTGCCGCTCGTAGTGCTCGGCGCCCTCGAGCCGCGACAGCGCGCGCACGCGCGCGACCGGCCCGTACCAGAGAATGAAGCGGTCGAGGAAGCTGCTGACGAAGTAGCGGAAGTGCGCGCGGGCGACCGCGACGCGATGCGCCTCGTCCCATTGCGGAAAGCACAGCTCGAGATTGCGCAGCGTCACGCGGCGGCGGTCGCGCGCCAGGCGCCACGCGACGGCCCCGCCGAAGCGCCCGAGCGCGCGCAGCGCGGGAAGCGGCAGCGCCGAGACCGCGCGCAGCACCAGCAGCGCCAGGCGCGTGAGGGCGTCAACGAGCACGCGGGTTTCCGCTCGACGAATGCACCGCCCGTGGACGCGGCGGCGCACCGGCCGGGCTGCGGTACCGGTTGTATCCCCAGAGATACTGCTCGGGGCTGCGCAGGATGCAGTGCTGCATGCGTTCGTTCAGCGCCTCGGCGCTCGGCCGCTCGTGCATCGCCTCCAGCCGCAGACGCCACCCCGGCGGGCGCGCGACGCGTTCGCAGACGGCGACGATCACCCGGGCGCCCGTCTGCTGGACCAGCCGCTCGGGCAGCGTCATCGTGTACGCCGGCTCGCCGAAGAACGGCACCCAGCGCCCGTCGCCGGCGCTGGGCACCTGGTCGGGAAGCAGGCCGACGGCTTCGCGCGCGCGCAGCGCACGCAACATCGCGCGCAGGCCGCCGAGCGTCGGCGGAACCGCGCGCATCGCGTCGCGATCGCGCACGTAGGCCACCAGCGGCCGCAGCCACGCCTTGCGCGGCGGCTTGAACAGCACGGTGATCGGCGCACGCGTCGCGTACCATCGGGCGGCGACGTCGAAGGCGCCCAGGTGCGGCGTGACGAAAAGCACGCCGCACCCGGCGCGCTCGGCCTGAGCCAGCACGTCGAGCCCGGCGCGATCGCACGAGACGCGCGCCGCGATCTGCTCGAGCGGGCGCGTCCACACGTACGGCAGCTCGCCGATCGTGCGTCCGGCCTCGCCGGCGACACGCCAGCGCATCGCGAACGAATCGAGGCCGGCGCGTCGAAGATTCGAACGGATCTTTCGCCGATACCCGGGCGAGGCCGCGTAGGCGATCCAGCCGAGCACGGCGCCACACGCGCGCAGCAAGCCGAGCGGAAGCAGGCCGATCCGGCGCAGCACGGCCAGCGCCACGCCGCCGCGTTCGGCGCGAGTGGGCATCGGCAGGGTCGTCATCGGTTGGACAGGGGCGCGGCCGTTCGGCGAGGCGCGAGCCTACCCTATAATCGCTGCGCCGCCGAGTTAACGAGACAACTTGCG
Organism: Zeimonas sp.; assembly: GCA_035303885.1. GTDB lineage: Bacteria > Pseudomonadota > Gammaproteobacteria > Burkholderiales > Burkholderiaceae_E > Zeimonas. The sequence goes on from DATGRE010000083.1 coordinate 13,066, forward strand.
GGGCGGCGACGGTGCCCCGAGCGCCGCGAACGATCCGCTAAAGCGTCGCCGCTTCTCGAGAGCCGGCAGCGCCGACAGGAGAGAAGCCTTGACCAGCGAATATCTGTTCACTTCGGAATCGGTCTCCGAAGGCCACCCCGACAAGGTCGCCGACCAGATCTCCGACGCCGTCCTCGACGCCCTGCTCGAACAGGACCGGCTCTCGCGCGTCGCCGCCGAGACGATGTGCACCACCGGCCTCGTCGTGCTCGCCGGCGAGATCACGTCGAAGGCGAACGTCGACTACATCCAGGTCGCGCGTGACACGCTGCGGTCGATCGGATACGACAACACCGAGTTCGGCATCGACCATCGCGGCTGCGGCGTGATGGTCGCCTACGACAAGCAGTCGCCCGACATCGCACAGGGCGTCGACCACGCCGGCGACGACAACCTCGACCAGGGGGCGGGCGACCAGGGCCTGATGTTCGGCTACGCCTGCGACGAGACGCCCGAGTACATGCCGGCGGCGATCTACTACGCCCACCGGCTCGTCGAGCGGCAGTCACAGCTGCGCAAGAGCGGCAAGCTCGCCTGGCTGCGCCCCGACGCCAAGTCGCAGGTCACCCTGCGCTACGCCGACGGACTCCCGCAGTCGGTCGACACCGTGGTCATCTCGACGCAGCACTCGCCCGACATCAGCCAGGGGCTGATCCGCGAGGCGGTGATCGAGGAGCTGATCAAGCCGGTGATCCCGGAAACGATGCGCCGCGGCGAGGTGCGCTACCTGGTGAATCCGACCGGCCGCTTCGTCGTCGGCGGACCGCAGGGCGACTGCGGACTGACCGGCCGCAAGATCATCGTCGACACCTACGGCGGCTCCGCGCCGCACGGCGGCGGCGCGTTCTCGGGCAAGGATCCTTCGAAGGTCGACCGTTCGGCAGCCTACGCCGCGCGCTACGTCGCCAAGAACATCGTCGCCGCCGGGCTCGCGCGCCGCTGCCTGGTGCAGCTGTCGTACGCGATCGGCATCGCGAAGCCGACGTCGATCATGGTGACGACGCAGGGGACCGGCGCGATCGCCGACGAGAAGCTCGCCGAGCTGGTCGCCCGCCACTTCGACCTGCGCCCGCGCGGCATCGTGCAGATGCTCGACCTGCTGCGTCCGATCTATCGCAAGACCGCCGCATACGGCCACTTCGGCCGCGACGAGCCCGAGTTCTCCTGGGAGCGCACCGACAAGGCCGAGGCGCTGCGCGCCGACGCGGGCGTCTGACCACCGCGGGAAATGGATCGCTGCGGCGATCCACGGCAGGCGCGACGCTTTCCAGGTCCGCCTCGCCTGCTCCGGTCCTGACACCGATCAACCCGGGGGCGACCCGGCTCTGCTCCAATGGCGGCATGTCACCCGCACTGCACGCCGTCGCCCGCCTGATCGATTGCCCGAGCTCGCGCGAAGGGCTCGCCGCGTCGCTCAGCGCGGCGCTCGCCGACGAGACGCGCCTGCCGATCGCCACGCGCCTGCGCCTGGTGGCGCTCGCCGCGCGTCTCGAGGCCGGCGAGGATTGCGGCTGCGCGCACGAAGGGAGCACACCGCCCGAATGGATCGCCTCGCTCACCGCCGCGCTGCTGCACGAGGACGAAGCCGCGGCGATGGACGCGCTGGTCGCCAACGCCGCCCATCTGCGCACGGTCGCCGCACGCGCGGGGCGGCGCGCCTGCCGCCTGCCCGCGATCGCGCTGCTCGAGCTGCTCGAGCGTCGGCTGCATTGAGGCGTCGCGGCGCGCGGGGAACGAACGAGGCCCGCACGCCGGAGGCATGAGCCGCAGGCGCTCGCCCGCGGGCCGCAGACACCCAGCCGCGAGGCACAGGCACTCGGCCTAGGGGCCGCCGGAACCCGTCGGGCGGAGCCGCCGGCGCCCGACCCGCGGGGCACCGACGCCCGGGGCACCGACGCCCGGGGCACCGACGCCCGGGGCGCAAACGCCGGCGCCACAGACGCCAGGGCCACGAAGCTCGGCACCCAACGACGCGCCGCGCCAGCGGGCCGCACCCGGTCCCGCGACGGCGGGACGAGGACGACTCGCGAAGATCCCGAAATGCGGGAGATTTGGCTCGCGCAAGACGAGACACCGGCCTGATCTCCCCAAAATCGGGCGTTCGGGAGCACGCCACGACGTGCACGCCGCGAAATGCCCGCTGAGCAGGCGTTTTCCATCACGCTGACACGCAGTGGCCGGCGCGGTGCGGCCGGCCCGTCACGCGGGGACATACTGCCCGCCTTCGACGCCATCGCCCAGGCCTGCGACGCCATCGCCTCGGACGCCATGGCCCCCGCCTTGGACGCCGTCACCGCGGTCGTCGACACCACCGGTAGCGCACCCGCCACGCCCCACGCCCTCCGATCGAGCCGCTCTCGCACAGCCCCGATCCCGCACGTGACGACGGCGCAGCGTCGGCAACGGCTCCGCCAAAACGCCGCTTCGACATACGGGTACCTTCGCGCGGCGCCCGCAAGCCCCACGCGCCCTCCTCTCCGCGCCAGCGGCATCGCCCGCAGCCCTGATCGACCCGGTCCGGCTTCTTGCGCACGCGCTCGTCGAGCGCCCGGCCCTGTTGCCCCGGACAGGACCGCCGCGCCTCCCCGTGATCAAGGCGCCAGCCGCACCATCGTCCACTCGCCGTCGCCCGGCCCACGCCGATACGCCAGCCGGTCGTGCAGCCTCGAAGCCCGGCCCTGCCAGAACTCCCAGTACTCCGGCGCCAGCCGGTACCCGCCCCAATGCGGCGGACGCGGCGGATGCAGGCCGAACTTCAGCCCGAACTCGGCGGCGCGCGCGACGAGCACCGCGCGCGAGGCGAGCGGGCGGCTCTGTTCCGACGCCCACGCGCCGATCCGGGACGCCAGCGGACGCGACGCGAAATACGCGTCGGACTCCGCGGCGTCGACCTTCGAGACGCGCCCCTCGATCCGCACGACCCGCTCGAGCTCGACCCAGTGGAACTGCAGCGCCGCGTACGGATTGGCGGCGAGCTCCCGCCCCTTGCGGCTCTCGTAGTTCGAGTACCAGACGAGGCCGCGCTCGTCGAAATCCTTGATCAGCACGACGCGCGTCGACGGGCGTCCGTTCTCGCCGACGGTGGCCACCGTCATCGCGTTCGGCTCGGTCAGGTTCGCGCCGAGCGCCTCGCCGAACCATGCGCGGAACTGGTCCAGCGGATCGCGTGCGGCGTGCTCTTCGTCGAGCTCGCCGCGCTGGTAGTTCCTGCGCAGATCGGAAAGTCTGGTCATCGCGGTTGCGACAAGTGTAGCGACCCCGGCGGCCGAAACGCGGCGACCTTTCATCGGAGGAACGAAGAAAAGCCGTTGCATCCGTGCTTTTCGTCTCTGCCGGGTAGCGCCGCCGCCGCTATGCTCGCTGCCAACGAACCGCTCGCCCGTCTATGTCCACGTCCTTCATCGCCGACCTCGAGGAGATCGTCTACCCGTCGCCCAGCGACGCGGACGACGACCAGGAGTTCCCGCGCATCGACGCTCGACGCGTGCTGCCCGGCATGTTCGTTGCCGAGCTCGACCGTCCCTGGGGTGACACCCCGCTGCCGCAGGGCGGGCTGCTGGTGACGAACGACGACGAGCTGGCGGCGCTGCGCAGGCATTGCCGGCAGGTGCGCGTCGACCCGGCCCGCTCGGCACCCGACATGCTCGACGCGATCAAGGCGGCGGCGGTGCTCTCCCGCGCGCACGTCCTGACGCTGGTCGACGAGCACCTTTCCGCGGACTCTCCGGCGAACGGCCCGACCCCGGACCCCGGGGGCGGCGCGGACAACGACTCGGCCGGTGCAGCGGCGGGCTCCCGTCGCGGCCGTGCCGCGAGGCGGACCGCGGCGCGTCACGCCGGATCGCTGCTGCCGCCCGCGGCCGAGCGCCGCGACGACGTGCACCCCAGCGTCGAAGCACGCGCGCGGCTGCGCGCGCTGCTGCTGGCGAGCGAAGGCAAGCCGGTGCGCGAGCGCAGCGGCGCCGTGGCGCGGCTGCGCACGTGGTTCTTCTCGAGCGGCAAAAGCGGGACGCCCCGTCTGAGCAGCCTGGAGACGCTGCGCGCGCGCTACGGCGAAGCGATCGGCGCGACCGAAGCCGCCGAGCCGGCGCCGATGCGCGAAAACCTGCCGCAGGCGCGCGTCGCGCACGCCCGTCTGGTCGCCGCCGCGGATGCGCTGATCGCGCAGGTACGCCAGGGTTCGACCCCGTCGCTGGAGTCGCTCGACGAACCGGTGGACGACTTCGTCACGGTGCTGCAGCAGTCACCCGACGCACTTCGCTGGGCCGAAGGCGTCTACGCGCAGCACGCTCCGCGGCCGAACCCGGCTTCCGCGGTGGCGCTGAACCTCGCGTGCTTCGGACGCGCGCTCGGGATGCCGGCGCAGTCGCTGCGCGAGCTCGTGCTCGTCGGGCTGCTGCTCGACCTGGGCAAGGCACTGCTGCCACGCGATCTCCTGGAGCACCCGGGCGTGCTCGCGCCGCACGACTACGCGCTCGTGCAGCAGCACGTCGCGATCGGGCTCGACCTGCTCGAACGCTCCGGAACGCTCGCACCGCACGTGCTGCGCGCGGTCGCCGAGCACCACGAGCGGCTCGACGGCTCGGGCTATCCGCGCAGGCTGCGCGGCGACGAGATCGGCCTGCTCGGCCGCATGGCGGCGATCGTCGACGCCTTCAGCGGGCTCACCGCGGTTCGCGCCTACGCGAACCCGCTGTCGGTCGAGGACGCGCTGTCGGCGCTGAACGAATGGTCGGAGTCGCTGTTCTGCCGCGATCTCGTCGAGCGCTTCGTGCTGTCGATCGGGGTGTTTCCGGTCGGCACGCTGGTCGAGCTGCGCGGCGGCGAGATCGCCGCCGTGGTCGATCGGCCGCGCGGCGAACGCCTGCTGCCCCGGCTCGTCGTGCTGACCGGCCCGGACAAGGGACCGCTGCGCCCGATGCGCGACCGCAGCGGCCGCCAGGAACCCGACGAGGTCTACAGCGGCGCGCAGGTGCGGATCGCGCGGGGTCTGCCCGCCGGTGCGTACGGCCTGCGCCTGCCCGACTACTACGGACGCCCGAAGCCCTGAAAGGCGTTGCGTCCCGGCCGCCGGGATGGCCGAGCCGGCCGCGTCACGCGTCCTTCGCCGGATCCGGACCAACCGGGTCCGCATCCTCCGCCGATTCGTCCTCGTCCTCGAGCGCCGCGGCAGCGCTCTGGATGTCGAGCAGCTCGGCGGTGACCGCCGCCTGGCGCGCCGCCTGGCTGCGCGCGCGCAGGCGCGCGAGACGTTCGTCGACGTTGTGCGAGGCCGCGTCCATCGCGGCGAGCCGCGCGGCGTTCTCGGCGGCCAGCGAAGACCCGAACGCCTCGACGATCGCCAGCGCCACGCGCTGACGGATGAGTCCGCGCAGCAGTTCCCGCGGGTCGGAGAGCTCCATCGGGAGCTTGCGGGTCACCCACGGCAGGTCCTTCAGCTGGTGCAGCCAACCGAGATCCAGCGGCAGCACCTGCACCGTGCGCGGCTCGAAGCGCGTCGAGCCCACCGGACGCGCGTACACGAGGCGCAGCCGGCTGTCGTGCCCCGCGCGACGCTCGGCGTCGATGAAGTCGAGGAGCTCGGCGACGGCCGCATCCACTGCCTCGAGGCTGCTCGGCGCCGACAGCATCGCATCCGACGGGCGGCCGGCCGAGCGCAGCCGCCGGGCGACGCGTCGCCCCACCGCCACCACGCGCACCGTCATCCCCTCGACGGGCGCCAGCGCCAGGTCCTGGGCGGCGAAGCGTGCCATGCGGTCGTTGAAGGCGCCGCACAGGCCGCGATCCGAGCCGAACACGACGGTGATCGAACTCGCCTCGGCGCCCGGCTGTGCCCCCGCCAACTCGGGATGCAGATGCAGCAGCGCGCGCGCGGCGAGGTCGAGCGTGCGGGTGGAGGCGTCGAGCGCCCGCATCGTCCTGCGATACTGATGCACGCGCACCGATGCGAAGCCCTTCATCGTCGTCACGAGCTCGCCCAGGCTGGCCGCCATCTCGAGCTTGCGGCGCACCACCCCCTGCGCGGTCATGCGCGGCTCCGGGCACCCGCGACCACCCGGCGCGCCATCTGCAGGACGGCTTCGCGGTCGCCCTCGGCCAGCGGCTCCCCGCTCTCGATGCGCCGGCACACCTCGGGCAAGCTCAGTCGCGCCTCTCGACGCAGCGCATGCTCGAGCTCGGTGACCCGTGCGGCCGGCACCGCATCGAACACTCCGTGATCGGCGGCCAGCAGCGCGACGATCTGCTCGGCGACGGGAATCGGATCGAGCGCACCCTGCTTGAGCACCTCGCGCACGCGCCGGCCGCGCGTCAGCGTGTCGCGCGTGCTCTCGTCGAGCTCCGCACCCAGGCGCGCGAAGCTCTCGAGCTCCTGGAACTGCGCGTAGGAAAGACGCAGGCCGCCCGCCACCGTCCGGTAGGCCGGGCGCTGCGCTTTGCCGCCGACGCGCGACACCGACAGGCCGACGTCCACCGCCGGCAGCTGCCCCAGCCGGAACAGCTCGGACGACAGCACGATCTGGCCGTCGGTGATCGAGATCAGGTTGGTCGGCACGTAAGCGGCGAGGTCGCGTTCCTGCGTCTCGACGATCGGCAGAGCGGTGAGCGAACCGCCGCCGCGGGCCGCCGTGCGCTGGGTCGCGCGCTCGAGCAGTCGCGAGTGCAGATAGAAGATGTCGCCGGGGAAGGCCTCGCGTCCGGGCGGCCTGCGCAGCAGCAGCGACACCTCGCGATGTGCCCGGGCATGCTGGACGAGATCGTCGAGGATCAGCAGCACGTGCCGGCCAGCCTCCATCCAGGCCTCGGCCACGCTCATCGCCGCGAAAGGCGCGATCTGCCGCAGGCCCGGCTCGGCTTCCGAAGGCGCCACGACGATCGCCGTGTAGGCGAGCGCGCCGCCGCTGCGCAGCGTGGCGACAGTGCGCGCCACTTCGGCACCGCGCCGCCCCACCGAGCAGTAGACGCACAGCACGTCGGTCTCGCGCTGCGCGAGCACGGCGCTCAACGCGATCGAGGTCTTGCCCGTCTGGCGGTCGCCCACGATCAGCTCGCGCTGGCCGCGTCCGATCGGGAAGAGCGCATCGACCACCTTCACGCCCGTCTGCAGCGGCTCGCTCACCGGAGCGCGGTCGATGATCGGCGTGGCCGGCCGCTCGACCGGCAACCGCTCGCGCGATTCGATCGGCGCCCCTCCGTCCAGCGGCCGGCCCAGCGGATCGATGACGCGGCCGAGCAGCGAGTCGCCGACCGGTACGTCGAGCACCCGCCCGGTGCGGCGCACCGAGGTGCCGGCGTGCACCTCGCGCGACCCGGCGAGCAGCACGACGCCGAGCGACTTCTCGCGCAGGTCGCTAACGAGGCCGATCGCGCCGTGGCCCAGCTCGACCCGCTCGCCCGCGACGGCGCCGGGAAGGCCGCTCACCGTCGCCACCCCGCGCGCGACCGCGGTCACCCGGCCGACTTCGTCCAGCACCAGTCCGGCCGAGACGTCGCGACGCGCGGTGTCGAGCGCCTCGAGTCCCGACAGGAGCGCGGCCGAAACCTCGTTGTCGCCCCGGCCGATCACGGTTCCTCCACCATCGCGGGTGCGCCGGCCGACGGAGCGATCTCGGCGACGGCCTGCAGCGTCGCCGCGAACGAACGCTCCAATGCGTCGATCCGCGCGGCGGCGCTGCCGTCGAGGCGCAGCCCCCCCGCCTCGAGCGCCACCCCGAGAAGAAGCGCGGGATCGGTGGCGAAGCGCACGCGGCGCGCACCGAGCAGCTCGTGCAGCGCCGAACGCGCGGCATCGGCGGTGGCGGCGTCGAGGGGTCGGGCCGTGACCACCCGCACCTCGCCTTGCGCCGCTTCCTTCAGGTTGCCGCGCTCCTCGGCGGGCAGGGCACGCAGCCGCTCCTCGAACCGTGCCCATGCCGGGGGATCGAGCTCGGCGCCGGCGACCGAGGCGAGCGTTCGCCGGATCTCGTCGACGACGAGATCCGCGATGCGGGTGATCAGCGCATCGACGACGCGTCCGACGTCGCGCTCCACCGCCGCGGCGGCCGCGGCACGCAGCTGCGCGGTCTCCCGCTCGATCTCGGCCAGGCGCCGCTCGCGCTGCGTCTCGGCGTCGCGCAGCGCCGCCTCCCGACGCTCGGCGAGCTCGCGCTCGAACGCTTCCCGCTCCCGCCGCAGCGCCTCGCGCTCCGCGGCCGCCTCGTCGGCGAGGCGACGCGCCTCGGCCAGCGGCGCGGCCGCCCGTCTCTCGCGCTCGGCCATCAGGTCGAGGACCGGCCGGTACAGGAACACACGCAGCAGCACCAGCAGCAGCGCGAAGTTCACGAGCTGCGCCGCGAGCGTGAACCAGTCGAAGTCCATGGGGCTCACCCGGCGCCGGCGGCGCGCCAGAACGGGTTGGCGAAGATGAGGATGAGCGAGATCACGAAGCAGTAGATCGCACTGGTCTCGATCATGGCCAGGCCGACGAACATTGCCCGCGAAATCGACGCAGTCTCGTCGGGCTGCTGCGCGATGCTGCGCAGCCCCTCGGCGACCGCGCGGCCCTCGCCGAGCGCGGCCAGCCCGGCGCCGATCGCGACGGTGATGCCGGCGGTGAACACCGAGACGATGGCGATCAGGGTGACGTCGGTCATTCGGTTCCTCTCGTGATTCTTCTCGTGGACAGTCGCTTCTGGGACTCGGACATTCCGGCGGCGATGTAGACGAGCGCCAGCACGGCGAAGATGTATGCCTGCAGCACGCCCATCAGCAACCCCATCGCCTGCAGCAGGACGGGGAACACCAGCGGTGCGACGACGAGCAGGATCGCGACCATCAGCGTGCTGCTCATCACGTTGCCGAACAGGCGCACGGCAAGCGCCAGCGTCCGCGTGATCTCGCCGAGGACGGTGAAGGGCAGCATCAGCGGCATCGGCTCGAGGTACGAGCGCAGATAGCGGCGCAGGCCGACCTGCGCGATGCCGAAGGCCGGCACGGCAAAGAACACCGCCAGCGCCAGCGCCGCGGTGGTCGTCAACGAAGCGGTCGGGGGCTGGAAGCCCGGCACGACGCCGAGCACGTTCGAGGTCAGGATGAACAAGAAGAGCGTGCCAATGAAGGGCAGGTACGGACGCGGATCCTGACGCACGACCTCGCGGATCTGGTCGAGGACGAAACCGATCAGCGCCTCGAACACGAGCTGCATCCGGCCGATCGGCGGCTCGGCACGCAGGTTGCGCCGTACGAGCAGCGACGCGCCGACCAGCAGCACGATGACGAGCCACGTAAACACGAGCGTCGCGCTGACGTTCAGCGGTCCGACACGAAAATAGACGATCTCGTCCGGCGACAGATTCATCCCGAGCGATCCCTGCCTTCCTGCACGGCACGGTTCACCAGCGGCCGGGCGACGGCGAACCCGGCGAGTGCTCCGACGAGCGGCCACGGTCCCTCGCGCGCCAGCACCAGGAAACCCGTCGCCACGACGGCGAAGCGCAGCACGAAGCTGCCGAGGAACCAGGCCCAGGGCCGTCCGGCACGCGTCGCGCGCCGGACGGTCGCCCACAGCCCGACGTAGAACACCGAGCCCAGCGCCAGGCCGGCCACGGCGCCCAGCAGCAGCGGCGTACCGATTCCGGTCACGCCGCCGGCCCGTCCGCGCGAGCGGTGTCAACGGTCACGGTTCAACTCCCTGCCGACCCAATACCACGCGATGAGGCAGCCGACCAGAAGCCCGACCGCGAGCAGCGTGAGCGTCCACGAGACGCCGCCGTCCGTGCGGCGGTCGACCCAGACGCCGGCCGCCACGCCCAGCAGCGTCGGCACGGCGATCGACCAGCCGACGATGCCGCTCGCACCGAAGCCGCGCTCGATCGCCGGCCGGCCCTCCCGTCGCGAGCGAAGCCGGCCCCTCTGCTTGCGAGTGA
>DATGRE010000084.1:0-4013 GCA_035303885.1 Zeimonas sp.
AGATCGCCTTCAGCCCCGCCTTCACCTGCTGCATCGCCTGGTTGCCGGTGAGCGCACCGAGCGAATTGACGAACGGCTCCTCGTTGATCAGCTTCCACAGCTTCTCGGAACCGCGCTTGGCGAGCGTGTGCTCGACCTGCAGCGAGCCGCGCAGGCGCACGACGTCCTCGGCCGTGTAGCCGCGCTTGATTCCGCGCCAGCGCGGGCTTTCCGACCATTCCTTCTGCAGCTTCTGCGCATCGAGTTCACGGGACGACATGAGGATTCTCCTGGACGAGTGGAAGACCGTTTCGGCGGCGAACCGGCGCCCTCGGGAACCGGTGGTTCCGGCGGCTCGTAATCGTCGTCGAGATGGGGGAAAGCTTAGCGATTTGTGATGCGACGCAATATCGAAAATCAGTGCTGTTGTTCAAAAAATTTTACTGCTGCTTTTCATATGCTTAGCTAGCTTTTTTCGTATTGCAGAACGTCATTTGCAAGCCATGAAATGAACGGGTGGTGCGTTGCACCGCGGAATTTTCACATTGCGATATGGCGTTTTCGCATTCGGAAACCATGGTCGCTCGCAGCGGCCGCCCCGCGCGCGGCCGTCGCCTACCGTGCTCGCGGGAGGGGTCTCCACGACCGCGGGATCGCGCAAGGCCGCCGCCCGGCGCAGCATGGAATCGCGCCCTGAGAGCCCCGGGCGGTGGGCCCGGAACCGACTCTCGACGCAGCGAACGACAGTCGGAGGCCATCATGAAGATCGAGCAGATGATCTGCACCACGGCATTCCTCGCCTTTGCCTCGGCGGCGGCCACCGCATCCGCCGACTTTGCGAGCTGCTCCCTGGGGCCGCTCGGCGGGATGGACGCGACCGGCAACGAATGCTCGGTATCGGCCCCGGCGGCGACCGAAGTCGACCCGGCGGTCTGGTTGCTCGTCTCGTCGCGGCTCGGGCCCTCCGCCGCCCGCGCGGCAACCTCGCAGCCGGGTGCGAACACCGAACCCGTGCGCGCTCCGCAGCCGCTCAGGCCCGCGGCCGGACTGACCGGCGCCGGCGACGTCGATTCGTCGCGATGGGCGGTGCGTTGATCTCTTGATCTCGCTCAAGTACGCCCTCCCGTTCGTTGAATGACGATTCATTCAACGAACGGGAGGGCGTGCGATGGGCCTGCAGCTGGAACGGCACGAGAACGTACTTCGCATCACGATCGACGAACCGCCGGTCAACGCGCTGAGCCGCGCACTCCTCGAGTCGCTCGCCGAGGCCGTTGAACGCGTGGCAGCCGATCCTTCCGTCTCGGTGCTGCACCTGCGCGGCGCCGGGCGGGCGTTCTGCGCCGGCGCGAATCTGGACGAGATGCGCGCCGGATTCGCGGATGCCGAAGGCCTGGAGGGCCAGCTCGCCTTCGTGCGCCGGCTGCAGCAGGTCTTCGACCAGATCGAGCGGCTCGACGCGGTGAGCGTCGCCGAGATCGGCGGACACGCGCTCGGCGGCGGCCTCGAGCTCGCGCTCGCCTGCGACCTGCGCATCGGCGCGCTCGAGGCGCGCATCGGATTGCCCGAGGTCGCGCTCGGACTCGTGCCCGGCGCCGGCGGCACGCAGCGCCTCGCGAGGCTGTGCGGCCCGGCGCTCGCGCGGCGCCTGATCCTCGGCGCCGAGACCCTCGACGGCCGTACCGCCGAGCAGATCGGGCTGCTGCACTGGGCGGCGCCGAAGGCCGAGCTGCCGGCACAAGCGCAGGCGCTCGTCGCGCGCCTCGCCGAGCTGCCACGCGCCGCGCTCGCCGAAGCGAAGGCGTGCATCGACTGCGCGACGCGCCCCGACAACGAAGGCTTCGAGCACGAGCTCGTCTCCACCCGCCGGCTGATGACCGACGCCGAGACCCGGCGCCGCGTCGCGGCGTTCCTCGCGCGCTGACTTCGCGCGCCCGCCTTCCGTTCCTTCGGCGCCGCGTTCGCGCCCCGGCTTTCCCTCCGCAACCCCTCTTCCGAAGGAGTTCCCCATGAAACTCGACGACCGGATCGCGATCGTCACCGGCGCCGCCTCGGGCATCGGGCTGGCCACCGCGCGTTGCCTGGCCGAAGCCGGCGCCACGGTGATGCTCGGCGACATCGACGACGAGCGCGGCGAACGCGCCGCCGCCGAGCTGCGCGCGGCCGGGCTGCGCGCCGACTATTTCCGCTGCGACGTCACCGACGACACGTCGGTCGCCGCCTTCCGCGACGCGACGCTGCAGCGCCACGACGCGGTCGACATCGTCGCGAACGTCGCCGGTTGGGGCAAAATCCAGCCCTTTCTCGAAAACGACGACGCGTTCATCACGAAGGTGGTCGAACTGAACTTCATGGGGCCGCTGCGCATCGTGCGTGCGTTCCTGCCGCGGATGATCGAGCGCAGGTACGGCAGGATCATCAACGTCTCGAGCGACGCCGGCCGCGTCGGCAGCCTCGGCGAAACCGTATATTCGGGCGCCAAGGGCGGCGTGATCGCCTTCACGAAGGGCCTGGCGCGCGAGACGGCGCGCTACGGCATCACCGCGAACTGCGTCTGCCCCGGACCGACCGACACGCCGCTGCTGCAGGCCGTGCCCGAGAAGCACCGCGAGGCGTTCCAGCGGGCGATTCCGATGAAGCGCTTCGGCAAGCCCTCGGAGATCGCCGACGCCGTCGCGTTTTTCGCCAGCTCGCGTTCCGATTACATTACCGGCCAGGTTCTCAGTGTCAGCGGCGGCCTGAGCATGGTCGGCTGACCTCGACGAAAAGGAGTTTCCGCATGTACAAGATTCCGGCCAGCGAGCTCAAGCCCGAACACTTCCGCTTCGAGGTCGACGGCAAGGTCGCGACGCTCACCCTGAACCGGCCCGAGCGCAAGAACCCGCTCACCTTCGAGTCGTACGCGGAGCTGCGCGACCTGTTCCGCAAGCTGCCGTACTGCCCCGACATCAAGGCCGTCGTGCTCACCGGCGCGGGCGGCAACTTCTGCTCGGGCGGCGACGTGCACGAGATCATCGGTCCGCTCACGAAGATGGACATGGGCGGGCTGCTCGAGTTCACGCGCATGACCGGCGACGTCGTGCGCGCGATGCGCAACATGCCGCAGCCGATCGTCTGCGCGATCGACGGGATCTGCGCCGGTGCCGGCACGATGCTCGCCTGCGGCTCGGACATCCGCTACGGCACGCCGAAGAGCAAGGTGGCGTTCCTGTTCGTGAAGGTCGGGCTGGCCGGCGCCGACATGGGCGCCTGCACGCTGCTGTCGTCCATCGTCGGGCATGGCCGCGCGTCGGAGCTGCTCTTCACCGGCCGTCCGATGGGCGGCGAGGAAGCCGAGCGCTGGGGCTTTTACAATGCGCTTGTCGAACCGGAGGCGCTCGCCGAGCGCGCGAAGTCGATGGCGCAGTCGCTCGCCGACGGCCCGACCTTCGCGCACGCGATGACGAAGAAGATGCTGCTGCAGGAATGGGCGATGGGCCTCGAGGAGGCGATCGAAGCGGAGGCGCAGGCGCAGGCGATCTGCATGCAGACGCAGGACTTCCACCGCGCCTATCATGCGTTCGTCGCGAAACAGACGCCGAAATTCGAGGGCAACTGAGGAGTAGCAGCGGCATGGCCGACCGGACGTTCCTCGACTGGCCGTTTCTCGACGCGACGCACCGCGCGCTCGCCGGCGAGCTCGACGCATGGACGGGGAACGTCCTGCCCGGCCTGCAGATTCCGCACGACTTCGACGACGCGACGCTCGACGCCACCTGTCGCCGCCTGGTCGCCTCGCTCGGCGATGCCGGCCTGCTGGGGCTGAGCGTGCCGGCGCCGTACGGCGGCCGTCACGAGAAGCTCGACGTGCGCGGCCTGTGCCTGGCGCGCGAGACGCTAGCGCGCCATCACGCGCTCGCCGACTTCTCCTTCGCGATGCAAGGGCTCGGCAGCGCGCCGATCTCGCTGGCCGCCTCCGACGAGCAGAAGCGCCGCTTCCTGCCCGAGGTCGCGCGCGGGCGCGCGATCGCCGCGTTCGCGCTGTCCGAGCCCGA
>DATGRE010000085.1:0-18919 GCA_035303885.1 Zeimonas sp.
CGCCCGGCCCGGGAACCGTCTGCCGCCGCGACCGCGGCTCAGCGGCCGCCTGCCGCGAGCCGGGCGCGGTGCGCGGCGACGGCGGCGCGCACCTGCGCCGGCGCCGTGCCCCCGGGATGGTCGCGCGAGGCGACCGAGCCTTCGGGCTCCAGCACCCGGAGGACGTCGTCGTCGACCAGCGGGCTGAAGCGGCGCAGCGCCTCGACCCCCAGCGCGGCGAGATCGACGCCGCGATCGGCCGCTTCGCGTACCGCACGCGCCACCGCCTCGTGCGCGTCGCGGAACGGCAGCCCCTTGCGCACCAGGTAGTCGGCGAGATCCGTGGCGGTGGAGAAGCCTTCCTCGGCGGCTGCGCGCATCCGATCGGCGCGCACGCGTACGCCACCGACCAGGTCGACGAAGATGCGCAGGGTGTCGCCGAGCGTGTCGGCGGTGTCGAACAGCGGTTCCTTGTCTTCCTGGTTGTCCTTGTTGTAGGCGAGGGGCTGCCCCTTCATCAGCGTGAGCAGCGCGACGAGATGTCCGTAGACGCGGCCGGTCTTGCCGCGCGCGAGCTCGGGCACGTCGGGATTCTTCTTCTGCGGCATGATCGACGAGCCGGTGCAGAAGCGGTCGGCGAGGTCGATGAAGCCGACGCGGGGCGACATCCATAGCACGAGCTCCTCGGACAGCCGCGAGACGTGCATCATCGCCAGGCTGGCGGCCGCGCAGAACTCGATCGCGAAATCGCGGTCGGAGACGGCGTCGAGCGAGTTGTTGCACAGCGCGTCGAAGCCGAGCGCGCGGGCCACCATGTCGCGATCGATCGGAAACGAGGTGCCGGCCAGCGCCGCGGCGCCCAGCGGCAAGCGGTTGGCGCGCCGGCGCACCTCGGCGAAGCGTTCGCCGTCGCGCGCGAACATCTCGACGTAGGCGAGCAGGTGGTGGCCGAAGGTGACGGGCTGCGCCACCTGCAGATGCGTGAAGCCCGGCAGGATCGTCTCGGCGTGCGTCTCGGCGAGGTCGAGCAGGGCGTGCTGCAGCGACGCGAGCAGCCGCAGCGTGTCGTCGATCGTCGCGCGCAGCCACAGGCGAAGGTCGGTGGCGACCTGGTCGTTGCGCGAACGCGCGGTGTGCAGCCGCTTGCCGGGCTCGCCGACCAGTTCGGTGAGCCGCTTCTCGATGTTCAGGTGGACGTCTTCGAGGTCGACCGACCACTCGAACTCGCCGCGCTCGATCTCGCCGCGGATCGTCGCCATGCCCTCGCGGATCGCGCGCAGGTCGTCGGCACCGATCAGTCCGACCGCCTCGAGCATCGCCGCGTGCGCGAGCGAGGCCTCGATGTCGAAAGGTGCCAGGCGGTGGTCGAAGCCCACCGACGCGGTGTAGCGTTTGACCAACTCATCGACCGGTTCGGAGAAGCGTGCCGACCACGCTTCGGATTTTTTGGAAAGTTGATCTGTCATAATCGGCCGGCACGTAACGATCGAGCCGGAGGATTATACGAGCCGTGCCGTACGTGCTGCCGTAGAGGAGGTCGATGAGCGATCGCAGTCCGGGACCGCGCGACGCGGCCTCGCCGGACCTCACGCTTTCGTCCGGCGCAGGAAGCGCTTCCATCCACGGCGCGGCCTTGCTGCCGCGCCGTCGCCTCACCGACGGCGCCGACCTTCCGGTCATTCCCGACTGCTGCAACCTCGGCACGGTCACGCGCGTGCTCGTTCCTCTGAACCTCGGCGTGCTGCTCGTGCTGTGGCTGGCGCAGGTGCGGGGCGCGTCTCCGTGGCCGGCACTCGAGACCGTGCTCAACGTCAACGCCACCGCGGCCGCGTCGCTGCTGCTGCTGTGCGCGGTTCGCCGCTTCGTCAACGGTGCGCCGCGTCCGGTGCAGTGGACGGTCGCGCTCGGTACGCCTGCACTGCTCACCGTCGCCGTCTCGCTGGTCGACGCCGACGCGCGCGCCGCGCTCGACTCCCCGCTCGCGAGCCTCGTGCCGCGCGTGCTGTCCGCCCTGGCCATCGGCTGGGCGCTGATCGAATTCCTGCGGCTGCGCCAGCTGTCGCTGCAGCCTTCGCAGGCCGAAGGGCGGCTGCAGGCGCTGCAGGCGCGCATCCGGCCGCATTTCCTCTTCAACAGCCTGAACACGGTCCTCGGGCTGATGCGTACCGACCCTCGCCAGGCCGAGCGCACGCTCGAGAACCTCGCCGACCTCTTTCGCGTCTTCATGAAGGACAGCCGCGAGCTCGTTCCGCTCGACGACGAGGTGCTGCTGTGCAAGGAGTACCTGACGATCGAGAAGCTGCGCCTGGCCGACCGGCTGGCGGTGCGCTGGGAGATCGAGGACATGCCCGGCGATGCGCTGCTGCCGTCGCTGCTGCTGCAGCCGCTCGTCGAGAACGCGGTGCACCACGGCATCGAACCGAGCTCGAGCGCCGGCGAGATCGTCGTGTCGATCTCGCGCTCGGGCGATCGCGTGCGCGTGGAGATCGAGAACCCGATGCCGCAGTCCGCGCCGAAGCGGCCCGGCAACCACATGGCGCTGTCGAACGTGCGTGAGCGGCTCGACCTGACCTTCGACGTCGAGGGCCAGCTCGAGACCTCCGAAGCGGACGGACGTTTTCGCGTGACCGTGCAGTTTCCCTACAAGAAAGAGAGAAGACGCCGAGATGTCAGACGTTCCATCGATTTTGATCGTTGACGACGAACCCGTCGCACGCTCGCGCCTGCGCGAACTGCTCGCCGACCTCGCCCCGGAATTCCCGCATCGCATCGTCGGAGAGGCGCCGAACGCTCCCGAAGCGCTGTCGCAGATCGAGGTTGCGCATCCGCAGATCGTGCTGCTCGACATCCAGATGCCGGGCATGACCGGCATCGAGCTGGCACGGCACATCTCGGCGCGCGCGCAGTCCGAGCCGCCGCGGCCGATGCCGCTCATCATCTTCGTGACCGCGCACGACGAATTTGCCGTCGACGCCTTCGAGGTGCGCGCGATCGACTACCTGCTCAAGCCGGCGCGCGCCGATCGGCTGCGCCAGGCGCTCGAGCGCGCGCTCACGCGCATTCCGCTCGAGCAGGCGCAGGCGATCGACCAGCTCGCGCGTGCGACGAACACCCGTCGCCGCCACCTGTCGGTGCACGAGCGCGGGCGCGTGATCCTCGTTCCGCTCGAGCAGGTCATCTATTTGAAGGCCGAGCTGAAATACATCACGGTGCGTTCGAAGGAGCGCGAATACCTGATCGAGGAATCGCTCACCTCCCTCGAGGAGGAGTTCGGCGATCGCTTCGTGCGCATCCATCGCAACGCGCTCGTCGCGCGGCCGTCGATCGCGGGCTTCGAGCGCGTGATGCCCAGCGGCGAGAACGAAGGCGGCGATCCCTATTGGCAGGTCGTGCTGCGCGACATTCCGGAGCGACTGCCGGTAAGCCGGCGACAATGGTCGACCGTGAAAAACCTGGTCACCTGAGAAGTTGAGCGAAGTACATTCGGGCGAGGCCCCGGAGCGCCTCGTCATCGCGTCGCGCGAGAGCCGTCTCGCGATGTGGCAGGCCGAGCACGTGCAGCAACGCCTGCAGGCGTTCTATCCGCGCTGCGACGTCCGCATTCTCGGGATGACGACCGAGGGCGACCGCCGTCTCGACCGCGCGCTCTCCGAGATCGGCGGAAAGGGGCTGTTCACCAAGGAGCTCGAGCGCGCGCTGCTCGACGGCCGCGCCGACCTCGCCGTGCACTCGCTGAAGGACGTGCCGATGGAGCTGGGCGAGCCGTTCGCGCTCGCCGCCGTGCTGACGCGCGAGGATCCGCGCGACGCCTTCGTCTCCACGCGCTACGCGTCGCTCGAAGCGATGCCCGAGGGCGCGCGCGTCGGCACGTCGAGCCTGCGCCGTGCCGCACAGATCCGCAATCGCTTCCCGGCGCTCGAGGTGCTGCCGCTGCGCGGCAACGTCGTCACGCGTCTGGCGCGTCTCGACGAGGGTCGGTACGACGCGATCGTGCTCGCCGCCGCAGGTCTGAAGCGCCTCGGCCTGGCGGCGCGCATTCGCGCGATCGTCGAACCGACGCTGTGCGTGCCGGCGGCCGGGCAGGGAGCGCTCGCGATCGAAACCCTCGCCGGGCGCGACGATCTGGCGCGCTGGCTCGCGCCGCTCGCCGACGCACGCACGGCGATCGAGGTGCACGCCGAACGCACGGTTTCGCGACTGCTCGGCGGCAGCTGTCGGGTCCCGCTCGCCGCCTGGTGCGTGTCGACGCCGCCCGGGGGGCTCCGGCTCGTGGCGCGGGTCGCCTCCGAGGACGGCCGTTCGATGGCCGAGGCGGTCGTCGACAGCGACACCGCCGATGCGGACGCCGCGCTGCGGCTCGGCGAGCGCGCCGCGCGCTCGCTGCTGGAGCAGGGCGCTGCGCAGTGGCTCGGGTCGTCCTGACGCAGCCGCTTCCGCGCGTCGAGGCGCTCGCCGAGCGCCTGCGCGCGCGGGGCCACGAGACGCTCGCGCTCGGCCTGACCCGCATCGTCGAGCGGCTCGACGATGCGCAGCTGCGCGACGCGATCGCGCGCCTGTCCGGTTTCGATTGGGTCGTGCTCGTCAGTCCCGCCGCCGCCCTTGCGGCGGCCCGGCTCGCGCCCGAATGGCCCGCGAACGTGGGCGTGGCGGTGGTCGGCCCGGGTAGCCGTGCCGCGCTCGCCGACGCCGGTTTTCGTCGCGCGCCCGTGCGGGTGCTCGCGCCCGACGCGCCGCCCTACGACGGCGACGCGCTGGCGGCGCGCCTGGCGAACGAGGTGCCGCCCGCGGCGCGCGTGCTCGTGCTGCGCGGCGAGACCGGTTCGGAGGCGTGGATCCGCACCTTGCGCGAGGGCGGAGCGCAAGTGCAAGTGTGCGCCGCGTATCGGCACGAGCCGGTCGAACCGCGTCCGGATGCGCTGGCCCGGCTGCGCAGCTGGCTCGAGAGCGGCGACGCCGGCGCGCCGTGCTTCGTCGTCACCCAGGCGTCGAGCGTCGGGCGGCTCGAGCGTGTGCTGCGCGGCGCGGGGTTGCACGAACGCGCGAAGCGCGCGCCTGCGCTGGCGATTCACCCCCGCATCGCCGATGCATTGCGCGACGCCGGGTGGTCCGACGTACGGCAGGTCGACCCTGGGGAAGCGGCCCTGATGCTCGCGCTAGAATCCGCATCCCACTCCTCGAGCCGGTGATGGTCACGGAACGCGACAGTGCAGCGCAGGTCGCTGCGGAGGCCGATTCCTCCGGATCGACGGCTGCGGACCCGCGTTCGCGGCGCCGTCGCACTTGGCCGCGTCGGGTTCCCGTCCGGCGTGGCGCGCTGTGGCTGTCGATCGCCGCGTTGGCGGCCGCGCTGCTCGGGTTCCTGATCGTCGTACCGCGCGTCGAGTCGCTGCAGTCGGAGGCGACACGTCGCCTGCAGGCGATCGAACAGCGGCTCGACGATCTGCAATCGGCCGACCAGCCGATGCGTGCCGAGTTGCGCGATCTGCGCGATCGCATCGCAGTGCTCGAGCGGCGTACGCTCGACGCGGCGGGGCTGCAGGCGCAGGTCGAGAAGCTCTATCGCAGTCTCGCCGAAGACTCCACCGACGTCCTGCTCGCCGAAGTCGAATCCGCGCTGGTGCTCGCGAACCAGCAGCTCGCGCTCGGCGCCGGCGCGCAGGCGGTGCTGACCGCACTGGAGGAAATCGACGCGCGCCTCGAGCGCCAGGACGACCCCAGCCTGCAGCCGCTGCGTGCATCGCTGCTGCACGACATCGAGCGCGTGAAGGCCTATCCGTCCGCCGACGTCGGTTCGCTCGCGCTGCGCCTCGACGCGCTGATCCGGTCGATCGACCGCTATCCGCTGCTGTCGTCGGTGACGGCGCCGCGGCGCGAGCCCGCCGAGCCGCGCAGCGGGGGGCTCGACGCGCTGCGCGACGAGCTCGAGACGCTGTTTCGCGTGCGGCGGGTCGACCGTCCCGACGCGATGCTGCTCGCGCCCGAGCAGGCGTATTTCGTGCGAGAGAACGTGCGCTTGCTGCTGCTCAACGCGCGGCTCTCGCTGCTGTCGCGCAACGAGAAGCTGTTCCGCGGCGACGTCGAGCGCACGATCGAATGGCTGCGCTCGTATTTCGACGACGAAGACCGCGCGGTGGCGTCGGCGATCGCGCAGCTGCGCCAGCTGCTCGGCACGCGCATCGTGATCGATCCGCCGACGCTCGCCGAGAGCCTGTCGGCGGTGCGCGCCGCACGTGCGGCGCGCGCTCCGCGCGACCCCGCGCGTTGACCGGGTCACGGGCCGCGGATGCGACGTATCGTCTGGGCGCTGCTGGTCGTCTCGGCCGCCGTCGGGCTGGCGATGCTGATGCGCTTCAATCACGGCAACGTCGCCATCCTCTGGCCGCCGTACCGCATCGACGTCTCGGCCAACCTCGCGGTGCTGATCGTGCTGCTCGCCTTCGTCGCGCTGCACTGGCTGCTCGTCGCGCTGTCCGGAGCCTGGCGCCTGCCCACCCGCGTGCGCGAGTATCGCGAACGCCGCCGGCGCGAGACGGCGCTCGCGTCGCTGCGCGACGGGCTCTTCGCGCTGTTCGAGGGGCGCTTCGGCCGCGCCGAGCGTCTCGCGCGCAATGCGCTGGTCGACCCGTCGCTCGCCGGCGTGGCCTCGCTCGTCGCCGCGCGCGCCGCGCACCGCATGCGCGAGGTCGAGCGTCGCGACCGCTGGCTCGATTCGGCGCGCGACGAGCCTGGGGCGTGGCACGCACAGCTCGTGACCAGCGCCGAGCTCGCCCTGGACGACGAGCGGCCCCAGGACGCGCTCGCCGCGATCGACACGCTGCGCGCCGGCGGATCGCGCCATCTGCATGCGATGCGCCTGTCGCTGCGCGCCTACGAACAGTCGGAAGACTGGCCGGCGCTGCTGCAGACGCTGCGCGAGCTCGAGAAGCGCGACGCGCTGCCCCCGGCGGCGATCCGCGGCCTGAAGATCCGTGCCTATCGCGCGATCTTCGGCGCGCCGCACGCCGATGCGGCGCTCGTGCAGCGGCTGTACGCGTCGCTCGCCCCCGACGAGCTCGCGGTCGACGAGATCGTCGAGGCGGCCGCGCGTGCCTTCGTGCGGGTCGGTCGCCCCGAGGCGGCGGCGCGGGCGATCGAACGGGCGCTCGAGGCGCGCTTCGCCGATGGCCTGGTGTCGCTCTACGCCGAGCTCGACGGGGTGCCGGCGCGCGAGCGCCTCGGCGTGGCCGAGCGCTGGCGCACGCGCTACGGCGACGACGCCGTGCTGCTGGCGACGCTCGGCCGCCTGTGCGCGGCCGAGGAGCTGTGGGGAAAGGCCGAGGAGTTCCTGCTGCTCGCCGAGCACGCCGCGCCGGGCGCGCAGGCGCATCTGAGGCTCGCGCGCCTGTACGAGGCGATGGGGCGCACCGACGACGCGAACCGGCGCTTCCGCCTGGCCGCGCTCAGCCGTGCCGAAGCGCCACCGTCTTCAACTTCGTGAAGCCGTACAGCGCTTCGAAGCCCTTCTCCCGTCCGTAGCCGCTCCTGCCCGCGCCCCCGAAGGGCAGCTCCACGCCGCCGCCGGCGCCGAAGTCGTTGACGAAGACCTGGCCGGCGCGCAGCCGGTGCGCGAGCCGCAGCTGGCGCGCGCCGTCGCGCGTCCACACCCCGGCGACGAGCGCGTACTCGGTGCCGTTGGCCAGCGCGACCGCCTCGCGCTCGTCCTCGAAGGACATCGTCGCGAGCACCGGCCCGAACACCTCCTCGCGCGCGAGGCGGTGCGTCGCGGGCACGCCGCCGAAGAGCATCGGGGCCAGGTAGAAACCTTCGCGTGGCGCGTCGTCGACCACGCGGCCGTGCGCGACGCAGCGCAGTCCGTCGCGCTCGGCTTCCTCGAGGTAGCCGCGCACGCGCTCGTGCTGGCGCGCCGAGATCAGCGGACCGAGATCGAGATCGCGCTGCGGCGGGCCCGCATGCAGCGCGCGAAAGCGTTCGGCGAGCCGCTCGAGAAGGGCGTCGTGGATCGACGCCTCGACCAGCAGCCGGCTGCCGGCCGAGCAGGTCTGTCCGGCGTTCTGCACGATCGCCGACACGAGCACCGGTAGCGCGGCGTCGAGGTCGGCGTCGGCGAAGACGAGCTGCGGCGACTTGCCGCCGAGCTCGAGCGTCGTCGGGCAGTGGTGCGCGGCCGCCACCTGCGCTACGCGCCTTCCCGTTTCCGGCGAACCGGTGAACGACAGGTGGTCGACGCCGGGATGCGCCGCGAGCGCCTCGCCGGCTTCCGTGCCGAGGCCGGTGACGACGTTCAGCGCCCCGGCCGGCAGCCCGGCCTGCGCGGCGAGCCGCGCGACCCGCAGCACCGAAAGGCACGCGTCCTCCGCGGGCTTGACGACGCAGGCGTTGCCGGCTGCGAGCGACGCGGCCACCGAGCGCCCGAAGATCTGCATCGGGTAGTTCCACGGAACGATGTGGCCGGTGACGCCGTGCGCCTCGCGCAGCGTGAGCACGGTGAAGCCCGCACGGTACGGAATCGTCGCTCCGTGCAGCTTGTCGGCCGCGCCCGCGTAGAACTCGAAATAGCGCGCCAGTGCGCGGGCATCGGCGCGCGCCTGCGACAGCGGCTTGCCGGTGTCGCGCGATTCGATCGCCGCGAGCTCTTCCTCGTGGTCGGCGACGGCGCGGGCGACGCGCAGCAGCAGGCGGCCGCGTTCGGCCGCGTCGAGCCGGCCCCAGGCACCCGCGCCCGGCTCGGTGCCGTCGCCGTCGCGCGCGCGCCGTGCGGCCCGCACCGCGCGGTCGACGTCGGCGGCGGCGCCACGGGCGATCGTTGCGAACACCCGGGCATCCGACGGGTCGACGACGTCGATCGTTCGGCCGTCGTGCGCGGCGACCGGCTCGTTGTCGATGAAGAGCGCGTGGGATACGAGGCTGGACATCGGAGGCGGCACTCCCGGAATTCGCGTTGGGCTCGTGGCGTTCGGACGCAACGGGCGCACGACCGTCCTTCGGCCGGAGGGCGCTCGCAGCTCGTCTTCCGACCATAATGCCGGGTTTTCCGCGATCCGCGTTCCTCTACACGGTGCATCGAACGATGACCCTCGCCCCCCTTTCCGGCTTGCTCGCCGTCGCCGCGCTCGTCGTTCTCTCCGGCTGCGAGGGCTCGACGAGCGCCGCCTCCGGCGGCCCGTCCGGCGCGCCGCCGCCGCTCGAGGTCCACGTGCTCGAGGTCCGGCCCGAGCGGGTGCCGATCGTGCTCGAGGCGGTGGCGCGCACCGAGGGGTCGCGCGAGGTCGAGGTGCGCGCGCGCGTTTCGGGCATCCTCGAGGAGCAGCTCTTTCGCGAGGGCGAGACGATCCGCGCCGGGGCGCCGATGTACCACATCGAGCGCGCTCCCTTCGAGATTGCGCTGGCGCAGGCGAGGG
Source organism: Zeimonas sp. (assembly GCA_035303885.1). Lineage (GTDB taxonomy): Bacteria > Pseudomonadota > Gammaproteobacteria > Burkholderiales > Burkholderiaceae_E > Zeimonas. The sequence goes on from DATGRE010000085.1 coordinate 9,378, forward strand.
CGGTCCTCGCGCAGGAGCAGGCGCGCCTGGAGCGCGCCCGCATCGAGGCCGCACGTGCGAAGGCGCTCGTCGGCGATCGCGCGATCAGCCAGCGCGAGTACGACGACGCGGCGTCGAGCCAGCGCACGGCGAGCGCGGCGGTGCAGCTGGCGCAGGCGCGCGTTCGCGAGGCGGAGCTGAACCTGTCCTACACCGCCGTGAACGCGCCGATCTCGGGGATCACCGGTCGCGCGCTTCGCTCGCAGGGCAGCCTCGTGCAGGCGGGCACCGAGAGCAGCCTGCTGACCACCGTGACGCGCGCCGATCCGATCTGGGTGCGCTTCGCGCTGTCCGAGAGCGAATACCTGCGCCTGCGCGAGGCGGGCGACGAGGCCGAAAAAGTGCGCGTGGCGTTGCCCGGCGGCGCCGTGTACGAGCGACCCGGCCGGCTCAATTTCACCGGCTCGACGATCGACGCGAAGCTCGGCACCGTGCAGTTGCGCGCCGAGTTCGCCAACCCGTCGCTGCAACTGCTGCCCGGCCAGTTCGTCAAGGCGCTCGTGCAGGTCGGCACCCGCGAGGCCTTCCTCGTGCCGCAGTCGGCGGTGCAGCAGAGCGAGCGGGGCCGCTTCGTCTGGGTCGTCGATCCGTCGAACCGTGTCGAGCAGCGCTTCGTGCAGACCGACGGCTGGCACGGCGGCGACTGGATCGTGCGCGAAGGCCTGAACGCCGGCGATCGCGTCGCGATCGACCAGCTGCTGCGGCTGCGTCCCGGCGCCTCGGTCGAGCCCCGGACGGCGGCCGCCTCCGGCGAGCCCACGCCCGCCGCGCCGGGCGTATCGCAGGGTGCGTCGGCGCCGGGCGCGCCGCACGCCGACGCACAGCACTGAGCGCCGGCCGTGTCGCGCTTCTTCATCGACCGGCCGATCTTCGCCGGTGTCCTGTCGATCGTCGTGGTGCTCGCCGGGCTCGTCGCCTCGCAGGTGCTGCCGGTGGCGCAGTATCCGGAGATCGCTCCGCCCACCGTGACGGTCTCCACCACCTATCCGGGCGCGAGCGCCGAGACGATCGCGCGCACCGTCGCCGCGCCGATCGAGGAGCAGCTCTCCGGGGTCGAGGGGCTGCTCTATTTCTCGTCGAGCTCCTCGTCGAACGGCGCGATGTCGATCACGGCGACCTTCGAGGTCGGCACCGACGTCGACCAGGCGACCTTCAACGTCAACAACCGCGTCCAGCTCGCATTGCCGAGGCTGCCGGACGAGGTGCGCCGCAACGGCGTCACCGTGCAGAAGCGTTCGAACGACATCCTGCTCGTCGTCGCGCTGAGCTCGCCGGACGGCCGCTACGACACGCTGTTCCTGTCGAACTACTCGTCGCTGAACCTCGTCGACGAGCTCAAGCGCCTGCCCGGCGTGGCCGACGTGACGATCTTCGGCGCGCGCGACTATTCGATGCGCATCTGGCTGCGTCCCGACCGGATGGCGCAGCTCGGGCTCACCGCCTCCGACGTCGCCGCCGCGATCCGCGCGCAGAACGCGCAGTACGCCGCCGGCAAGATCGGCGCGGAACCGGCGCTGCCCGGCCAGAGTCTCGTCTATACGGTCACCGCACGGGGACGCCTGGTCGAGCCCGAGGAGTTCGGCGAGATCGTGCTGCGCGCCGACGGGTCGGACGGCGTGCTGCGGCTGAAGGACGTCGCGCGCATCGAGCTCGGCGCGCAGAGCTACGACGCCTTCAACACGCTCGACGGCCGGCCGACCATCGGCACCGCGGTCTTCCTGCAGTCGGGAGCCAACGCGCTCGACGTCGCGCAATCGGTGAAGGCGAAGATGGCCGAGCTCGCCGAACGCTTTCCGGAAGGGCTCGACTTCGTCATTCCGTTCGACACGACGCGCTTCGTCGAGTCGTCGATCGCCGAGGTCGTCAAGACGATCGTCGAGGCGGCGCTGCTGGTCGTGCTCGTCGTCTTCGTCTTCCTGCAGACGGTGCGCGCGACGCTGATTCCGATGGTCGCGGTGCCGGTATCGCTGATCGGCACCTTCGCCGGGCTGTGGCTGTTCGGCTTCTCGATCAATACGCTGACGTTGTTCGCGATGGTGCTGGCGATCGGGATCGTCGTCGACGACGCGATCGTCGTGCTCGAGAACGTCGAGCGGCTGATGCGCGAGGAGCGCATGTCGGCGCACGACGCGGCGATCGAGGCGATGCGCGAGGTGTCCGGGGCGATCGTCGCGATCGTGCTCGTGCTGTGCGCGGTCTTCGTCCCGGTGGCGTTCCTCGGCGGCATCGCCGGCCAGCTGTACAAGCAGTTCGCCGTCACCGTCGCGATCGCCGTCGTGCTCTCGGGTTTCGTCGCGCTCACGCTCACGCCGGCGCTGTGCGCGGTGATGCTGCGCGCGGGCGGGCACGAGTCGCGCTGGTTCCGTCCCTTCAATCGCGGCTTCGCGGCGCTCACGCGGCTGTTCCTCGGCGCGGTGGGATTCACGCTGCACCGGCGCGTGCTGTCGATGCTCGCCTTCGCCGGCGTGCTGGTCGTGCTCGCGTTGCTGTTCGTGCGCGTCCCGGGCAGCTTCGTGCCGCCCGAGGACCAGGGCTACGTGCTCGGCGCGATCGTGCTGCCCGACGGCGCCACGCTCGAGCGCACCGGAAAATCCGGCGCGCGGCTGCAGAAGATGTTCGAGGGCGATCGGTCGATCGAGCACATGTTCGTCGTCGTCGGCTTCGACCTGATCGGCGGGGGCAACAAGACGAACGCGGCGACGATTTTCGTGCCGCTGAAGGACTGGTCGCAGCGCGAGGAGAGCGCCTCCGAGGTCGCCGGGCGCATCTTCGCGGCCGGCACCCGGTTGACCGACGGCATCGTGCTCGCGTTCAATCCGCCGCCGATCCGCGGCCTGGGGACCGCGGGCGGATTCGAGCTGTACGTGCAGGCGCGCACCGACACCGACCCGGTTCGGCTGCAACAGGTCGTCCAGGAGCTGATCGGTGCGCTGTCGGCCGATCCGCGCCTGCAGGGCATCAACACCTTCTATCGTCCGACGGTTCCGCAACTGCTCGTCGAGGTCGACCGAGAGAAGGCGATGTCGCTCGGCGTCTCGGTACAGGACGTCTTCGAGTCACTGCAGAGCACGATGGGCACGCTGTACGTCAACGACTTCAACAAGTTCGGCCGAACCTACCGCGTGCAGGTCCAGGCCGATGCGCCGTTTCGCGCCGAACCCGACGATCTGGGGCGCGTCTTCGTGCGCTCGGCCGGCGGCGAGATGGTGCCGCTGAAGGCGCTGATCACCACGCGCAGCGTCGTGGGTCCCGAGCAGCTCGAACGCTTCAACGGATACGTCGCGGCGAAGGTGCTCGGCGGCGGACGGCCGGGCGTGAGCTCGGGCGACGCGATCCGTGCCGTCGAGGAGATCGCCGCCCGCGCGCTGCCTTCCGGATACGAGATCGCGTGGACCGGCCAGGCGTTCCAGGAGAAGCGCACCGGCAGCGCGTCCGTGTTCGCCTTCGGCTTCGCGATCGTCATGGTGTACCTGATCCTCGCCGCGCTGTACGAGCGCTGGGGGCTGCCGGTCGCGGTGCTGCTGGCGGTGCCGTTCGCGATCACCGGCGCGCTCGGCTTCGTGTTCCTGCGCGGGCTGGAGAACGACATCTACTTCCAGATCGGCCTCGTGGTGCTGATCGGCCTGGCCGCGAAGAACGCGATCCTGATCGTCGAGTTCGCGCAACAGGCCTTCCTCGCCGGCAGGAACGCGACCGAGGCGGCGGTGCAGGCGGCGCGCCTGCGCTTCCGTCCGATCGTGATGACGTCGCTCGCCTTCGTCCTCGGCGTGTCGCCGCTGGTCCTCGCCTCGGGGGCCGGAGCCGCCGCACGCCGCTCGATGGGCACCGGAGTCTTCGGCGGGATGATCGTCGCGACCTTCGTCGCCACCATGTTCGTCCCGCTGTTCTTCGTGCTCACCGCGCGGCGCCGCGGGTCGCGCGGCGCGCAGGCCGCCTCGGCGTCCGCGGACGCGGGCACGCACGTCGCGTCGGCGTCCGGTACGGCACCGGTCGCGCCCGCCGGCATGGCGCACGGCGGCACTGCGCAGATGCCGCCCGCGCCCGGTGCCGCGGGCGGGGCCGTCGAATCCGGTCCGGGCGGCGGCCGGTGAGTCGGCCGTGCGCGGCGCGAGCGTGACCCGCGTCGCCGGCTGCGATACGCCGGACCCGATCCGAGCCGGCGCCTGCGGGGAGCCGGGTCCGGGCCGCGTCGCCGCCTACGACGAGCCGGGCGGCGCGTCGGCGCGATACGGCGAGCGCGCGCGCAGCTCGTCGAGATAGTCGTCGACCCAGACGTCCTCGCGCGTGAGGAAGCGCTCGACCGCGTCGGCGAAGGCAGGCTCGGCGAGCCAGTGCGCGGAGGTCGTCGGCACCGCCTCGAAGCCGCGCGCGAGCTTGTGCTCGCCCTGCGCACCGCCCTCGACGACGCGCAGCCGCAGCGCGATCGCGATCTCGATCGCCTGGTAGTAGCACAGCTCGAAATGCAGCAGCGGAACCGGCTCGAGCGCGCCCCAGTAGCGCCCGTACAGCCGTTCCTCGTCGTGCACGAACAGCGCCGACGCGATCGGCACGCCGTCGCGTTCGGCGACGACCAGCAGCAGGTGCTCCGGCATCGTCTCGCCGATGCGCTCGAAGAACTCGAGGTTCAGATACGGCGTCGATGCATGTGCATCGTAGGTGGCCTCGTAGCAGCGTACGAAGAAGCGCCAGTCGGCCGGGCGGATCTGCCTGCCGTGCAGCTGGCGGATCCGGATGCCGGCGTCGGCGACCCGGCGCCGCTCGGCCCTGATCTTCTTGCGCTTCGGCTGTGCGAGCGTCGCGAGGAACGCGTCGAAGTCCGCGTAGTCGTCGTTGCGCCAGTGGAACTGCACGCCGTGACGCAGCAGCATTCCCGCCGCGCGCAGCGCCTCGGCTTCGTCGTCGCGCGGAAAGAGCACGTGCAGCGACGACAGCGACGACGCACGGGCGCGGTCGAGCAGCGCGTCGATCGCCGCGCGGCGCGCGCCGGCGTCGCGTGCGGCGATGCGCGTGCCGGGCACCGGCGTGAACGGCACGGCCACGAGCCACTTCGGGTAGTAGCGCAGCCCGCTGCGGCGATAGGCATCGGCCCAGGCCCAGTCGAAGACGTACTCGCCGTACGAATGCGATTTCCGGTACAGCGGCACGAGCGCCACGGGCGCGTCGTTTCGATCGCGCAGCAGCAGGTGCTGCACCTGCCATCCAGTGTCTGCGCCGACGCAGCCGGAGCGCTCGAGCGCGTCGAAGAACTCGTGCCGCAGGAACGGCTGCGCGCGTTCGCGTTGCGCGCCGGCGGCGGCGAGCCGGTTCCATTGCTGCGCGTCGATCGCCGCCGAGTTCGCCAGAATCTGCGTGCGATAATCGTCTCGCACCCGACCGTTCGCCAGAAGAACCTCCTTCGATGCGCATCGCTGCCGCCCAGATCAACCCGGTCGTCGGCGATTTCGACGGCAACGCACAGCGGATTATCGCTTCGGCGCGCGAGGCCGCCGCATCGGGGGCACGGGTATTGGTCACGCCCGAGCTCGTCCTCGTCGGCTACCCGCCCGAAGATCTGCTGTTCCGCACGGCATTCCTCGAAGCCTCGCAGCGTGCGCTGCGCGCGGTGTGCGAGGCCACGGCGTCGCTCGACCTGCATCTGCTCGTCGGCCATCCGGCCGCCGGCGCCGCCGGGCGTGGCAACGCGGCGAGCCTGGTGCATCGCGGCCGCGTCCTCGCCGAATATCACAAGCACGAACTGCCGAACTACCGCGTCTTCGACGACGTTCGCTATTTCTCGCCGGGCACCGAGCCGCTCGTCTTCGAGGTCGACGGCATCCGCTTCGGCGTGCTCGTCTGCGAAGACTACTGGGTGGCGGATGCGCCGCGGCGCGCGGTGCAGGCCGGTGCGCAGGTGCTGCTCGCGCTGAACGCCTCGCCCTACGAGACCGGCAAGCAGGACCTGCGGCTCGATGCCGCCCGCGCGAACGTCTCGACGCTCGGCGTGGCGCTGTTCGCGGCGAATCTCGTCGGTGGGCAGGACGAGCTCGTCTTCGACGGACGGTCCTTCGCGCTGAATGCCGACGGGCGGCTGGCGGCGCAGGCGACCGCCTTCGAGGAGGCGCTGTTCGTCGCCGATCTCGTTCCGGGGCCGACGCCGGCCTTCGCCGTCGGCGAGGTGCCGTCCGAGCCGCCCATCGAGGCGCAGCTGTACTCGGCGCTCGTGCTCGGCGTGCGCGACTACATCGGCAAGAACGGCTTTCCGGGTGTGATCCTCGGCCTGTCGGGCGGTATCGATTCCGCGCTCACGCTCGCGATCGCCGTCGACGCGCTCGGCGCCGATCGCGTGCGCGCGGTGATGATGCCCTCGCCGTACACCGCCGACATCTCGCTCGCCGACGCGCGCGACATGGCGTCGCGGCTCGGCGTGCGCTACGACGAAATCCCGATCGCGGACTGCTTCGACGCCTTTCTCGACGCGCTCGCGCCGCACCTGCCCGGGCCGCCCGACACGACGCAGGAAAACATCCAGGCGCGCATTCGCGCCGTCTACCTGATGGCGCTGTCGAACCGGACGGGGGCCCTGGTGCTCACCACCGGAAACAAGAGCGAGCTCGCGGTGGGCTACAGCACGCTGTACGGAGACATGGCGGGCGGCTTCGCGGTGATCAAGGACGTCGTGAAGACGATGGTCTGGCGCCTGTCGAGATGGCGCAACGGCCGTGGCGCGGTGATTCCCGAGCGGGTCCTCACGCGGCCTCCGTCCGCGGAGCTCAAGCCGGGGCAGCTCGACCAGGACTCGCTGCCGCCTTACGACGTGCTCGATGCGATCATCGAGCAGTACGTCGAGCAGGACCGCAGCGTCGAGGAGATCGTCGCCTCCGGCCACGACGAGGCCATCGTGCGGCGCGTCACGAGGATGATCCGCGGCGCCGAGTACAAGCGCCGCCAGGCACCGCTCGGCATCCGCGTGACGCATCGTGCGTTCGGCCGCGACTGGCGATATCCCGTCACCTCGCGCTTTCGCGACTGAGGCGCGTCTCGGGTAGGATTCACCCTTTGTCACCGTCCCCGCGTACGAAACCGGAACCGCGAAGAATGGGCGGGCAGCCCTCGGAGCCAGCATGAAGAAGATCACGGCGATCATCAAACCGTTCAAGCTCGACGAAGTTCGCGAAGCGCTCGCCGAGGTCGGGGTGACGGGTCTGACCGTGACCGAGGTGAAGGGTTTCGGCCGCCAGAAGGGACATACCGAGCTGTATCGCGGCGCCGAGTACGTCGTCGATTTCCTGCCCAAGGTCAAGGTCGAGGTCATCGTCCCCGGAACCGTGGTCGAGGCGGTGATCGACGCCGTGGTGCGTGCCGCGCGCACCGGTCGCATCGGCGACGGCAAGATCTTCGTCTCCGACGTCGAGCAGGTGGTGCGCATCCGCACCGGAGAGACCGGCGAAGCGGCGGTCTGAAGGAGCCGGTCAGGGGCGATCGGGCGCCGAGGGCGGGCGGCCGAGCCCGAGCAGCCGGCGTGCGCCGCGTGCCAACGCGCGCAGCAACAGCACGGCCAGCACGAGGAACACGACGAGCGCGGCGAGAAAGAGCAGCGGGTGCGTGAGCGCGAGCCACAGCCCGCCGAGCACGCTCGCGTCCTCGCCCAGCGACAGTGCGACGTTCGAAACCGGCTCGGGCGATCCGTTCACCGCCGCGCGCGTCCCGGACTTCGCGAAATGCGTCGTCGCCGCCACCGTGCCGCCGAGCAGTGCGGCGGCGAGCGCCCAGGCGGCGCCCGAGTCGCCGAACACGGCGCCGGCGAGCGCCGCGCCGCCCGGGATCCGCACGAAGGTGTTCAGCGCGTCCCAGGCGCTGTCGATCCACGGCACCTTGTCGGCGAAGAGCTCGACGAGCGCCATGAAGCCGGAAGCCGCGAGGACCGCCGGGTGCGCGAGCACCTCGAGATTCTCCGGCAACGGCCACCACTCGAGCCGCCCGAGCAGTCCGAATAGGAACACGACCAGGTAGAGGCGCAGGCCCGCGCCCCACGCGAGCGCCGCAGCCAGGGCGAGGGTCGGTGCGTGCTGGGCCAGCGGCGCGGGCAGCAGCGCGAGCCATTGCGCGGCCCATTCGTTCATCCGTTCATCGCGCCTTGCGGGCGGCGGGAGAGGGCGAGGCGACGCGCTCGGCTACACTCGGTCGCATCGTGGCCTCCGGAAGCGAAACGCGGGCGATGCACGACCCAGCGGACAAGGATATCGCAGCGGGCATGCGGCGCCTGCCCGCCGGACGCGTCGGCGCGGTGCTGCTGGCGGCCGGGAGCTCCGTCCGGATGGGGGGGCCGAACAAGCTGCTGATGCGAATCGACGGCGAGCCGCTGGTGCGGCGCTCGTTGCGCACGCTGCAGGCGGTGCCGATCGGCCATCTCGTCGTCGTGCTCGGTCGCGACGCGCAACGCGTGCGCGTCGAGCTCGACACCTTCCCCGTGCGCACGTTCTGCCGGGTCGAGGAAGGCTGCGATCAACAGCGGTCGGTCGACGCCGGCCTGCGCGCGCTTCCGGACGGGCTCGACGCGATCGTCATCGCGCTCGCCGACCAGCCGCTCCTCGACACGGACGACCTGCGGTGGCTGCTCGAGCGCTGGCGCGAATTGCCCGCGGGCAGTGCGCTGATCCCGTTCAGCGACGGCGTGCGCGGCAATCCCGTCGTCATTCCGGGATCGATCCGAAGCGAAGTGCTCGAGCTCGGCCCTGCGATCGGATGTCGCGGCTGGCTCGCCGCGAACCCCGGTCGGGTGGTGCGGGTGGATGCGCCGAACGATCATTTCGTCGTCGACCTGGACCGCCCGGACGATGTGCGGCGGCTGGTCGCGCGGGGCGTTCGCGTCGACTGACGTGCCCGCGCCGGCCGACCGCTTCGCTCAGAGCGTGCGCAGCAGCTCGATCACCGCCCGCGGCGACGTGACCATCGCGTCGTGTCCGGCCTGCATCTCGAGGTACCGCCACCCGAGGCGCTTCGCGCGCTCGCGCGACGACGCGGTCGGCGCGTAATACGGCGTGACGGCGACGTAGGTCGCGGGAAGCCCGTTGCCCGGCGGGTGCCTCAGCTCGAGCGTGCTCTCGTAGGCGGACAGCGGATGCGGCGTGCAGCGCGCCCGCAGCCAGGCGGCATCGGCGGCGTCGGTGACGCCGAACGCGGACGGATCGGGCACCGGGATCGACAGTCCTCCGGAGGACGCCTGCGCGAGGCGCCGTCGTTCGGCGGCCGTCTCCGGCGGGACGAGCGACATCGGACTGCGCCCGCTTTCCGGCACGAGGGCGTCCAGGTAGACGAGATGACGGATGCGATCGGGCAGCCGCTCGGCGACACCGCTGATCGGAAAGCCGCCGAAACTGTGCCCGACGAGAACGACGTCGCGCAGGTCCTCGAACTCGAGCACGTGGACCACGTCCTGCACGAACACGTCGAGCGTCAGCTCGTGCGACAGCAGATGCGAACGCTCGCCGAGCCCGGTCTGCGTCGGCGCGTACACCGCGTGTCCT
>DATGRE010000086.1:0-7278 GCA_035303885.1 Zeimonas sp.
GTTCGTCGTGCCGCTCATCCAGCAGATGCTGCGCGTGGACCTGCGCACGGTGGTCCTCGATGTGCCGCCGCAGGACGTCATCACGCGCGACAGCATCTCGGTGAAGGTGAACGCGGTGGTTTATTTCCGCGTCGTCAACCCGGAGCAGGCGATCATCCAGGTCGTCGACTACTTCACTGCCACCAGCCAGCTCGCGCAGACCACGCTGCGCGCGGTGCTCGGCAAGCACGAGCTTGACGTGCTGCTCGCCGAGCGCGAGAAGCTCAACTTCGACATCCAGAAGGTGCTCGACGATCAGACCGACGCGTGGGGCATCAAGGTGTCGAACGTCGAGATCAAGCACGTCGACCTCGACGAGAGCATGGTTCGCGTGATCGCACGCCAGGCCGAGGCCGAGCGCGAGCGGAGAGCCAAGGTGATCAGCGCCGAGGGCGAGGAGCAGGCGGCGCAGAAGCTCTTCGAGGCCGCCGAGATCCTCGCCGCGCGTCCCGAGGCGATGCAGCTGCGCTACCTGAATACGCTGGCGTCGATCGGCACGCAGGGCAACACGACGGTCGTCTTCCCGTTCCCGATGGAGTTCGGCGAGCTGCTGTCGGCCTTGCGAGACGCCGCGGGCGCGCGCGGGCGGGCGGGCGGCCGCGCCGCGCCGCCGCAGCCGGCGTCTTCGTCCGGCACCGGCGCCGCGGCCGGACCGGGAGGGCCCGATGCGCCGCCGCCGGCCGGACGCGCCGCCGTCTGATCGCGTCGGCCGATCATGTGCGGCCGCTACGTGCTCTACGGACCCGAAGAAGCGATCCTCGAGGGTTTCAGCCTCCAGGAGCTGCCGCCCTTCGGCCCGCGCTACAACGTTGCGCCGTCGACGCCGGTGCTGGCCATTCGCACTGACCGACGCGCACGCCGGCGCGTCGCCGAGACGATGCGCTGGGGCCTCGTTCCCCACTGGGCGAAGGATCCGTCGATCGGCGCCCGATTGATCAACGCGCGCGCCGAGACGATCGCGACGAAGCCGGCGTTTCGCGATGCATTCCGGCGCGGGCGCTGCGTGATCCCGGCCAACGGCTTCTACGAATGGAAGACGATCGACGCGCCGGGGCGGCGGCGCAGGCAGCCGTACTACGTGCATCGTGCCGACGGCGGCCTGATCGCGATGGCCGGGCTGTACGACCGGCACGACGGACCGGAGGGTCCGGTGCGCACCTGCTGCATCGTGACGACCAAGGCGAACGCGGTCGCCGCGCAGACGCACGACCGCATGCCGGTGCTGCTCGACCGCGATGGGGTGGATCGCTGGCTCGATCCGGACGCGCAGCCCGATGCGCTGCAGGCGCTGCTCGAGCCGTGTCCCGACGACTGGCTCGCGCTGCGCATGGTCGCGCCGGCGGTGGGCGATCCCCGCAACGAAGGTGCGGCGCTGATCGAGCCGTGGCAGGCGCTCGCCTGAGCGACGTTCAAACCCCCGCGAAGCGTACTTCCTCGCGCCAGCCGAAGGCCACGGCGTTGTCGGTGAGCACGGCGCGCTCGGCGACGAATGCGAACCAGCGCACGCGGGCGAAGGCGTGGGCGATCGGCTCGGGCGCGCCGTCGGGTCCGCCGATCTGCGGAAATTTCCTCGCGTAGGCTTCGCGCGCCGCGGGCAGCTCGTCGTCTTCGAGCGCGCGCACCACGCCCGTGAGCTGCACGCCGCGGATCGCGCGCCAGTCGTTCGCGTTCGCGTGAATCGCCGCCGCGGCGCGCGCGTCGGCCGCGAACTCGCGTGCGTGGCGGCTCGACGGTGACGAGACGAAGACCAGCCGCGGGCGGCACGCTGCCTCGAAGCGCTCGGCGTAGAACACCGGCGCAGCCCAGGGCCCGTGCGGGCCCGTGCTCGCGAGCGTCAGGACGTGGTTCGCCGCGACGAAGGCCTGCACGAGCCGTCGCGCTTCGCGCTCGCCTTCGCCCGTGCTCATCGGCCGGACTCGCCGCCGTCGGCCGGCTCGTGCAGCCGCTTCAACCGGTAGGCGAGCTGCGCGCGCGTCAATCCGAGCATGCGCGCGGCCGACGACAGGTTGCCGCGCGCCTTGTCGACCGCGGTCTCGAGCAGCATCGCCTCGACGCGGTCGAGCGTGGTGACGCCGTTCAGCACCGCTTCGAACAGCGCGCGCGTGGGCTCCTGGTCGTGCAGGCCGATCGCGCCGTGCGCGTCGAGCGACAGCGAAACGTCGTCGGCGTAGGAGGCGAACAGCTGGTGCACTTCGATGCGCGTGGACGGCGGGGCGAGCAGCACGCCGCGCTCGACGACGTTGCGCAGCTCACGGATGTTGCCCGGCCAGTCGTACGACAGCAGCGCGCGCTTGGCCTTGTCGCTGAACCCGCGCAGCTTCTTGCCCTGGATCGCGCATTGCTCGGCGAGGAAGCGCTTGGCGAGCAGCGGAATGTCCTCGCGGCGCTCGCGCAGCGGCGGGATCTCGATCTGGAACGCGTTCAGCCGGTAATAGAGATCGGAGCGAAAGCGGCCGTCGCGCACGGCTTCCGCCAACCGGCAGTTCGTGGCGGCGACGACGCGCACGTCGACCTGCCGCGTACGGTGATCGCCCACGCGCTCGATCTCGCCTTCCTGCAGTGCGCGCAGCAGCTTGCTCTGCGCAGGCAGCGGGAGCTCGCCGATCTCGTCGAGGAACAGCGTGCCGCCGTCGGCGCGCTCGAAGCGGCCCGGACGCGTCTGTTGCGCGCCGGTGTAGGCGCCTTTCTCCACGCCGAAGAGCTCCGATTCGACGAGCTCGTTCGGCATCGCCGCGCAGTTCAGCGCGACGAAGGGCTTCGCGGCGCGGTCGCTCATCCGGTGCAGCGCACGCGCGAACAGCTCCTTGCCGACGCCCGTCTCGCCGAGCAGCAGCACGGTGATGCGGCCTGCGGCGGCAAGCCGCAGCAGCTCGAGCGCCTTGCGGAACGCGGGTGCGTTTCCGGCGATCTCCGGCGTGACGCCGTCCGTGCGGTCGATCGACGAGCGCAGCTCGACGACCTGCGTCTGCAGGTCGAGCAGCTGCTCGGCGATCGATTCGCGATTCAGGAAGCGCTGGTGCTCCTCGGCGTCTTCCCATTCGCCGACCGGCTTTCCCACGATCCGGCAATGCGCGTCGCCCATCCCGCTGCATTCGACCTCCTTGTAGAGGATCGGGCGGCCCATGAATGTCGACGTGTAGCCGCAGGCGTAGCCGATCTGCGTCCAGCACACCGGCTCGTCGTGCGTGCCGTAGTAGTGCCGGTGCCACTGTCCCTCCCACGAGTTCTCCCAGCGGAACTCGCCGTAGAAGTGTCCCGCGGCGCGATCGAACTCCAGCTGCAGCGGAACGACGCGGACGATCCCCTCGAGCGTGTGCAGCTGGGGCCCGGTCATGAACGCGTCGAGGTCGCTCGCGCTTTGCGAGCGCGTGCGCGCGAGCTCGGCGTCTCGTGCGCCCGAGGCATAGCCCATGCGCATCAGCAGCCCGCGTGCGCGCGGCATGCCGAGCGTGTCGATCAGCTCCTTGCGCAGCAGCGCCTGCGCCTCGGCGTGCACGAGCAGCATCCGGTGCTCGCGCAGCCAGATCTGGCCGGTCTCGGAGCAGAACTGCACCTGTGCGCGCAGATCGTCCGGCCGGATCGTTCCCCTCGCGCGATCGTCGTCCGTGGCACGCGGAACGCTGCGCAGCCTCGTCATCGTCGTCTCCTGCCGATATGGCATTCGAGGCTTCGTACCGCCGGGGATCATTGATCGAGATCAATGTTCGTCGGTACGGCGCCGGCGCTCGCGTTTGCTCAAAAGATCAAAGCGCGGTGCGCTCCGCCCCGGATTCGCTCAAACGATCAACCGTCGCCTCTGGGCGGGGCGTGTCGCCGCCTTCGCCCGAAACCCTTCGAGACGGGCGGCGCATTGCATTGCAGCATGCCGCCCCGGCCGCGTGGGCGCCTTCGCGAGGGCGCGGACGCGTCGGCGCGGGACGACCTCCGGCCGACCGCACGCGACGGCTCGTCGGCCGCGTTGCTGTTGCAGCGCATTAGCCGAGCTTCCCCCAAATGGCACGGGCCTTGCGATCCCACCCTGTGCAGCGCCCGCGATGCGCGACGCCGCGCGATCCAGGTCCATCGAATTCGACGATTCCAGGGGGCAGGCCAGCGATGAAATTTCCCGTACCGCACGACGTGAAGAAGGACGTGATTCCCGGCACCGAAGGCTGGGAGCGCATGTATCCGTACCAGTACCAGTTCGTGACCGACGATCCGCAGCGCAACGCCTACGAGAAGGAAACGTTCTGGTTCTACGACGGCCTGCACTACCCGGAGCCGCTGTATCCGTTCGACACGATCTGGGACGAAGCCTGGTACCTCGCGCTCTCCCAGTTCAACAACCGGATCTTCATGGTGCCGCCGGTGCGCGGCGTGGACCACCGGATCATCAACGGCTACGTCTACATCTCGCCCGTTCCGGTCAAGGACCCGGAGGAGATCAACCGCCGCGTGCCGCACTTCATGGAGCGGGCCGGGCACTACTACAAGAACTGGGACGCGCTCGAGGCGAAGTGGAAAGTGAAGATGGAAGCCACGATCCGCGAGCTCGAGGCGCTGAAGATCCCGCGCCTGGCCGAAATGGAGGACCTGTCGGTCGTCACCGACGCGATCGGCGAGTCGCAGGGGTACCGGCTGCTGAAGAACTACGACGACCTGATCAACCTCGGCATCAAGTGCTGGCAGTACCACTTCGAGTTCCTGAACCTGGGCTATGCGGCCTACGTGTTCTTCCTCGATTTCGTGCAGAAGCTGTTCCCGAGCATCCCGACGCAGCGCGTGACGCAGATGATCTCGGGCATCGACGTGCTGATGTACCAGCCCGACGAGGAGCTGAAGAAGCTCGCGCGCCTGGCGATCGAGCTCGGTGTCGACCGGGCGGTGACCTCCAGCCCCGAGTGGACCGAGGTCGAGCGCGCGCTGAAGGAGACGCCGCGCGGCACCGAGTGGCTCACGTCGCTGAATCTCGCGCGCGAGCCGTGGTTCAACGTCTCGACCGGTACCGGCTGGTTCCACCACGACCGCTCGTGGAACGATCAAATGAACGTTCCGCTCTCGGGCATCGCCACCTACATCGACAAGCTGCGCAAGGGCCAGAACATCGACCGGCCGACCGAGAAGGTGCGCGCCGAGCGCGACCGGATCACGGCCGAGTATCGCGACCTGATCGAGAGGGAGGAAGACCGCAAGCAGTTCGACGAGCTGCTCGGCTGCGCGAAGACGGTGTTCCCGTACGTGGAGAACCACCTGTTCTACGTCGAGCACTGGTTCCACTCGGTGTTCTGGAACAAGATGCGCGAGGTCGCCGCCGTCCTGCAGGAGCACGGCATCATCGAGGACGTCGAGGACGTCTGGCTGCTGCGTCGCGACGAGATCCGGCAGGCGCTGTGGGACGTCGTCACCGCCTGGGCCACCGGCGTCACGCCGCGCGGCACGAAGACCTGGCCCGCCGAGATCGCGTGGCGCAAGGACGTCATGGCGAAGTTCAAGGAGTGGAGTCCGCCGCCGGCGATCGGCACCGCGCCCGAGGTGATCCAGGAGCCGTTCACGATCGTGCTCTGGGGCGTGACGAACAAGTCGCTGGCCGACTGGGCGGCGGTGCAGGAGATCCTCGATCCGGAGAAGGTCACCGAGCTCAAGGGCTTCGCCGGCAGCCCCGGCGTCGTCGAGGGAACGGCGCGCGTGTGTCGCACGGTGAGCGAGGTCGGCGAGCTGCGCGAGGGCGAGATCCTCGTCGCTCCGACGACTTCACCGTCGTGGGCGCCGGCCTTCGCGAAGATCGGCGCCTGCGTCACCGACGTGGGCGGCGTGATGAGCCATGCGGCGATCGTCTGCCGCGAATACGGGATGCCGGCGGTCGTCGGCACCGGACACGCGACGAAGATCATCCGGACCGGCATGCGCCTGCGCGTGGACGGCTCGACCGGCGCCGTTGCGATCGAACGCTGACCGGGGGCGACATGGGAAGCGTTACCGACCGCCTGCGGCCGGCGTCGGCGGCCGCGGCGCTGCCGCGGGTCACCTGGTTCGACGCCTGCGGTGCTGATTCGATCGCGCTCGTCGGCGGCAAGTGCGCGTCGCTCGGCGAGCTGATCGGCGCCGGCGTGAACGTCCCTCCGGGATTCGCGCTGACCACCGAGGGTACGCGCGCCTTCCTGCGGGAGGCCGGCATCGACGAGGAGATCGCGACCATCGCGGCGGGCGTCGACGCCGCCGACACCGACGCGGTGGAAGCGGCGAGCGCGCGCATCCGTTCGCTGATCGAGGCGCAGCCGTTCTCGGCCGCGCTCGAGGACGAGATCGCCGAGTGCTACCGCAGGCTCTCGGTGCGCTGCTGCATGCCGGCGGTGCCCGTCGCCGTGCGCTCGAGCGCCACGGCCGAGGACCTCCCCGACGCGAGCTTCGCCGGCCAGCAGGACACGTTTCTGTGGATCCGCGGCGTCGACGAGGTGCTGCAGCACGTGCGGCGCTGCATCTCCAGCCTGTACACGGGCCGCGCGATCGCCTATCGCGCCAACCGCGGGTTCGCGCACCAACAGGTGGAGATCGCCGTCGGCGTGCAGAAGATGGCGAACTCGTACACCGCCGGCGTGATGTTCACGCTGCACCCGGCCAACGGCGACCGTTCGGTGATCGTCATCGACGCGAACTTCGGCTTTGGCGAATCCGTCGTCTCCGGCGAGGTCACGCCGGATCATTTCGTCGTCAACAAGGTCACGCTCGACATCATCGACCGGCGGATCTCGCGCAAGACGGTGTGCTACACGGTCGACCCGAAGGAGCAGAAATCGCGCGCGGTCGAGGTGCCGTTCGAGCGCCAGACGGTGCAGTCGCTGATCGACGACGAGATCACCGAGCTCGCGTGGATGGGCAAGCGCATCGAGCGCCACTACGGGCGACCGATGGACATCGAATGGGCCGTCGACAAGGACGTGCCCGCCGGCGGCAACGTCTTCGTGCTGCAGGCGCGTCCCGAAACCGTCTGGAGCGTGCGCACCCGTGCGGCCGAAGGCGCGCGTGGCAGTGCGATGGACTACATCGTCTCGAGCCTGCTCGCCGGCAAGCGCATCCAGTGAACGGCGTCGCCCGTTTCGAACCACACCCCGGAAACTCCCGCAACCCCCGAAAACTTTCGGAGTCCTCATGAACGCACGAACCGAAATCGGCCTCATCGACGACCTGCGCAGCTACATCGCCGCACTCGAGGCGAACGGGCAGCTGCATCGCATCCGCACCGAGGTCGACTGGAAATACGAG
>DATGRE010000087.1:0-16234 GCA_035303885.1 Zeimonas sp.
CGGCCCGCCATCACGACGTCGAAGGTCTTGTCGTACTCGTTTCCGCATTTCTCGCAGCGTTGCATCGTTCGACTCCCGTGCGTGGAACGCCGAGCGCGCAAGGACGATGCCCGATGCGCCGCGCCAGAGGCCGTCGGCGCCCACGCGGTGCCCGTCCGTCGCGTACCGGTTCACGGCCGCGCGGGAAGGCGCACATTGCTTTCCGAACTCCGACTCCCACGAAAGGAACAGGGGATGACACTGCAGCGCTTTCTGCATCGCTTCCGGAGGGCGTTCGTCGTCGGCGGCGCCTTCGCCGTTGCCGGCGCGTTCGCGCCCGGCGCATCGGCCGCCGACGTCGGCGTCTCGATCGAGGTCGGTCAGCCGGGCTTCTACGGGCGCATCGACATCGGCAACGCCCCGCGCCCGGTGCTCGTCTACCCGGAGCCGGTCATCGTGCAGCCGGCGCCGGTCGCCGTGGTGCGGCGTCCGATCTACCTTCGCGTGCCGCCGGGGCACGTGAAGAAGTGGTCGAAGCACTGCCACCGCTACGCCGCCTGCGGCCAGCCGGTGTACTTCGTGCAGGACCGGTGGTACGAGGAGGTGTACGTCCCGCATCATCGCCGCGTGCGCCGCACCGAGCGCCACTACGTGCGCGAGCGCATCATCGAGCGCGAACGCGTCGTCGAGCGCGCGCCGCGCGGTCGTCACGAAGCGCGCGGCAAGGGCCGCGGCAACGACCGGGGGCGCCGCGGGCGCGACTGACCGGGCGCCGCGCCCCGCACAGTAGACTGCGTACGATGCCTCGCGTCGTACGCCCCCGACCCCGATGATCGTCGCACGCATGCTCGCCCTGCTCGGGCGGCAGGCGCGCTGGGCACTGCCCGTCGGCGTCTTCGTCGGCATCGCGGTGCCGGCGCTCGCCGAGCTGCTGCGCCCGCTGCTCACCTTCGCCGTGATCGGCACGCTGACCGCCGCGCTGTTGCGCCTGGACTGGCTGCAGATGGCCGAAGCGGTGCGCCGCCCCACGCGTCCGGCGCTGTTCGCGATGTGGCTGCTGGTCGCTTCGCCGCTGCTCGTCTGGGCGCTGACCGGAATCGCCGGACTCGATCCCGAGCTGCGTCGCGTGCTCGTGCTGCAGAGCGCCGCCCCGCCGATCGGATCCGCGGCGGTGTTCGCGCTGATCCTCGGACTGGACGGCGTCGGCGCGGTGATCGGCACCGTGACGACGACGATGCTGCTGCCGCTGACACTGACGCCGCTGGTCGGCGTGCTGTTCGCCGGCAGCGGCCTGCAGGTCGATCTCCTCGCGTTCTTCGGCCGCGTCACGCTGCTCGTCGCACTGCCCTTCGTGCTCGCGGCGCTGCTGCGGCGCGGCCTCGGCGTCGCGCGGCTCGCGCGCCACGACGAGCTGCTCGGCGGGCTGAACGTCGTGCTGCTCGTCGTCTTCGCGATCGCGGTGATGGACGGCGTGACCGCGCGCCTGCTCGACGACCCCGGCTACATCGGGCTGCTGCTCTTCGCGGCGTGCGCCGCGGCGCTGGCGATGCACGTCGCCGGGTGGGCGCTGTTCCGCCGGGCCGGCGTCGCCACCGCCTACACGTGCGCGCTGATGAGCGGCAACCGCAACGTCGGGCTGATGCTGGTGATCACCGCCGGCACCGCGGGCGAAGCGTTCTCGCTGTACACGGGCATCGCGCAGATCCCGATGTATTTCGCGCCGCTCGCGCTCGGTCCGTTCCTGCGACGCAGCCGGGCTACGACGGCTCGCGTCCGAACCGCGCGAACATCTCGTTGATCTCCGCGTAGTTCACTGCGTCGGCGCCGAAACCGAAGCTGCCGTGCTCGCGGATCTCGCGCGCCGCGCGCAGGAAGGCGCCGAGCGCCGCCCGCGACAGCGCACTGCCGACGCTGATGCGCCGCACGCCGAGCGCGGCGAGATCGTCGACGCCCAGGCGCAACGCGGGCGAACCCATCAGCACGTTCACCGGCCGATCGACCGAACGCACGATTTCGGCGATGTCCTCGCGACGGGTGAGCCCCGGCGCATAGAGCACGTCGGCACCCGCGTCCTGGAACGCCTGCAGCCGGCGAATCGTGTCGCGCAGGTCGGGATTGCCGACGAGGTAGTTCTCGGTGCGGGCGGTGAGCGTAAACGGAAAATCGAGGGCATGCGCCGCCTCGGCCGCGGCGCGCACGCGCTCGACCGCGTGCTCGAACGCGTATTGCGGCCGCTCGCTGCGCGTATCGATGTCCTCGATCGAGCCGCCGACGGCACCGGCCTGCGCGGCGAGCCGGATCGTCTCGGCCACCGTCTCGGGGTCGTCGCCGAAGCCGTTCTCGAGATCGGCGCTCAGCGGAAGCGGCGTGGCGGCCGCGAGCACCCGCACGTGCTCGATCGCCTGCACGCGATCGATGCGGTTGTCGGGGACGCCGAGCGCGAAGGCGCAACCGGCACTCGTCGTCGCCAGCGCCTCGAAACCGAGCATCGCGAGCAGGCGCGCGGTGCCCACGTCCCACGGATTCGGAATCACGAAGGGTTCGCTGCGCTCGTGCAATGCACGCAGCTTCTCGCCCTTCGCACGCCGTTCGGAGTCGGTCGTCCTCGTCATCTGCGTCTTCGCGTCGCTGCGGAGATCCTGCGTTCGGGAGATGGTGGCCGCTAGAGGCGCGCGGCGAGCGAGCGCGTGAGCTCGGCGGCGTGCTTCTCGCTGCAGCCGCTCGCGTTCTGGCCGGCCCACAACGGCGAGAAGTCGCCGCTGCCCATCGACTCGGCCTTCGCGCGCAGCGGCGCGAGCGCCGCGGCGGCGAGCGGGAATTCGGGCGCCTGCGGGGAGATCGGTCCGAGCTCGCGCACGATCCGGTTCACGATCGCGCGCGCCGGACGTCCGGTGAAGACGTTCGTCACCGCGGTCGTGCGCGCGGTGCGGCCGGCGAGCGCCGCGCGATGCACGTCGCTCGTCCTCGCTTCCGGACACAACAGGTAGGCCGTTCCCACCTGCACGCCCTGCGCGCCGAGCGCGAGCGCCGCCGCCACAGCGCTCGCGCCGGCGATGCCGCCGGCGGCGATCACCGGCACGCGCACCGCGCGTGCGACCTGTGCGACCAGCGCGAAAGTGCCGAGCTGCGACGAGAGATCGCGCGCGAGGAACATGCCGCGGTGCCCGCCGGCGTCGAGCCCCTGTGCGATGACGGCGTCGGCGCCGTGCGCCTCGAGCCAGAGCGCTTCGTCGACCGTGGTGGCGGTGGACAGCACGCGCGCGCCGCAGGCCTTCACGCGCGCGAGCCGCTGCGGCGCGGGCAGGCCGAAATGGAAGCTCACCACCGCCGGTCGCAGCGCCTCGACCAGCTCGAGCGCCTCGTCGCCGAACGGAAGCCGCGCCGGCGCGGCGGGGATCGACGTCGCGTCGACGCCGAGCTCGCGATAGTAGCCATGCAGCGCGTCGCGCCACGCACGCTCGCGCTCGGGATGCGGCGTCGGCATCTCGTGGCAGAAGAAATTGAGGTTGAACGGACGATCGGTGCGCGCGCGGATCGCGGCGACCTCATCGCGCACCGCGTCGGGCGCAAGCAGCGCGCACGGCAGCGAGCCGAGCGCGCCGGCGCCGCTGACCGCTGCGGCGAGCGCGCCGTCCTGCACGCCGGCCATCGGCGCCTGGACGATCGGCAACTCGGTGCCGAGCAACTGCGTCAGCTCCCTCTGCATCTCCCCGTCCTCCGCGCCTGCCGGCATGGATCCGCTGCCGCATCGTACCGAAAGGAGCACGCGCCTTCTCGCCACGCTCTTCCCAGGGGCAGGGGCATCCTCTACGATGCTCGCGACAAGAAACCCAACCGGGAAGGAGGAGACCATGGCCGGCCAGCGCTCCGGCGTGCCGGTCGTCGCCGATCTCGGCGCGATCGTCCAATGGCTCGACCGGCACGGCCGGCTCGTGCGCGTGCGCTCCGAGGTCGATCCCGCCTACGAGCTCGCGGGCATCGCCGCGCGCTTCGAGGGCGGGCCGAGCGCGGTGCTCTTCGAACGCGTGAAGGGCAGCCGCCATCCGGTGTTCACCGGACTGTACTGGTCGCGCGATCTGCTGGCCGCGCTCTTCGGACGCGCCGAGCGCACGCTGCCGCAATACGTGTCGCAGTGCATCCGCGACTGGCAACAGCGCCCGATCGCGCCGGTGGTCGTCGACACCGGTCCGGTGCTGCAGGTCAGCGAAGCGAAGGTCGATCTCTCGAAGCTGCCGGTCCCGATCCACGCGGAGAAGGACGGCGGGCCGTATTTCGACGCCGGCGTGGTCATCGCGCGCGACCCGGAGACGGGCGTGCGCAACGCGTCGATCCAGCGCTTCATGGTCGTCGGCCCCGACCGGCTGGCGATCAACATCGACGCCGGCCGCCATCTCGAGACCTATCTCGAGAAGGCGGCGGCGCGCGGCGAATCGCTGCCCTTCACGCTGAACGTCGGCGTGGGTCCCGGGCTGCATTTCTGCGCGGCCACCCCGGCCGAGGCCGCGCCCATCGACACCGACGAGCTCGGCATCGCGAGCGAGTTCCACGGCCAGCCGCTGCAGCTCGTCGCCGGAACCGTCTCGCCGGTGGAGATGGTGGCGCACGCGATGTTCGCGCTCGAATGCGAGATGGTCCCCGGCGAGCTGCACGACGAAGGGCCGTTCGCCGAGGTCACCGGCTACTACGCGACGGTGGCCCCGCGCCCGCTCGTGCGCGTGCATCGCATCCACCGCCGCCGCCAACCGATCTTCCAGACGATCCTCTCGGGCGTCGAGGTCTACAACTCGGTCGGGCTGCTCGGCGAGGCCAACGTGCTCGCGCTGCTGCAGAAGCAGGTGCCGGGCGTGACGGACGTCTATTTCTCGCACGGCGGCTGCGGCTTCTATCACGCGATCGTGCAGATCGCGCAGAAGCGCGCCGGCTGGTCGAAGCAGGCGCTGATGGCGGCCTTCGCCGCATTCCCGCCGTTGAAGATGGTCACCGTGGTCGACGACGACGTCGACATCCGCAATCCCTCCGACGTGGAATGGGCGATGGCGACGCGCCTGGACCCCGAGCACGGGATCCTGCGGATCGACAAGGTCTTCGGACACGGGCTCAATCCTTCCTTCCCCGATTACTTCGGGAGCAAAGTCGGATTCGACGCGACGCGGCCGTTCCCCCGCACGGCCGCCTACGACCGGGCGAAGGTGCGCGATGTATCGCTCGACGCGTTCGACATCCAGGTTCCCGACCCCACCGCCCGATCCACGTGAGGTGATTCCATGAAGCGTCGCACGTTCTCGAAGCTGGTCGCACCGCTGTTCGCCGTCCCTGTCGCCGCCACGGCCCTCGCGTTGAGCGCGCCCGCTCCGGCACGCGCGGCCGAGATCACGCTCACCTACGCGTTCTTCGCGCCGGCGGGCACGTTCCCCGGCCGGCAGATGCAGCACTGGGCCGACGAGCTCACCAAGCGCACCAACGGCAAGGTCGCGGTGAAGACCTTCCCCGGCGGCACGCTGCTCGGCGCCCGCGAGATGTACGACGGCGTCTCGAAGGGCGTCGCCGACATCGGGCTGGGCGCGCCTTCGTACGACCCGGGCCGCTTCCCGCTCACCTCGGGCGTCTCGCTGCCGGTGGGCTTTCCGAACGCCACCGTCGCCAGCCGCACGCTGTGGGAGCTGACCCGCGAGTTCCAGCCGAAGGAATACGAGAACTTCAAGGTCATCGCGATGTTCACGACGGAGCCCGGCTACATCCAGTCGCGCAACCCGGCGGGCAACGCCGAGCAGCTCGCCGGCATGAAGCTGCGCGCCGCGGGCACGGGCGTGCCCGTGCTGCAGGCGCTCGGCGCGGCTCCGGTCGGCATGCCGATGCCCGAGGTGCCGCAGTCGGTGCAGACCGGCGTCATCGACGGCACGATGACCTCGCGCGAAGTGCTGCAGGACTTCAAGCTCGCCGAGACGCTGAAGTACGTCACCGACTATCCGACCGTCGTCGTCACCTTCGCCGCGGTGATGGACCGCAAGCGCTGGGAGAAGCTGCCCGACGACGTGAAGAAGGTCATCGACGAGCTGGGTCCGGAGATGGCGATCTGGACCGGCCAGTACCACGACAACGAGAACGTCGCGCGCGCGCTCGACTGGTCGAAGAAGAACCACGGACTGCAGATCGTCCCGGTGGCCGACGACGAGCGCAAGCGCTGGGACGCCAAGCTCGAGCCGATGGTCGCGCAGTGGGTCGACGAGATGAAGGCGAAGGGACTGCCGGCCGAGCAGTACCTGAAGCGGCTGCGCGAGCTGCGCGACCAGTTCTCCCGGCAGTGACGGCGCCCGTCGTCCGCGCCGCGCCGATGAGAGCCCTCGCCGCATTCGACGCCTTCGTCAACCGCGCGCTGGCGTTCGTCGCCGGCATCGCACTGATCGCGATGATGCTGTTCACCGTGGCCGACATGGTGCTGCGCGCCCTGGGCCGTCCGGTCGCCGGATCGTACGAGGTGATCGGATGGCTGTCGGCCGCGTCGATGGCGCTCGCGCTCGGATACGCACAGCTGCACAAGGGCCACGTCGCGATCGGCCTCGTCGTCGAGCGGATGCGGCCGCGCGCCCGCGCCGTCGTCGACGCGCTCGTCGGGCTCGCCTCGCTGCTGCTCTTCGCCGCCGTCGCCTGGTACGTCGCGAGCTACGGCGTCGTGCTGCACGAGAGCGGATCGCTGTCGGAGACGCTCAAGGCGATCGTCTATCCGTGGGTGTACGTCGTCGCCATCGGTTGCGCAGGGCTCGCGCTCGCGCTCCTCACGGATTTCCTGCGGGCGCTGGGGCGGATCTTCGACCCGCCCGTGAAGGATGCAGGGTGAAGGGTGAAGGCTCGTGCCAGGCATCTCGCACAGCACCTCGCCGAATCCCCCCTTCACCCTTCACCCTTCACCCTTCACTTCCTGAACGATGGATCCCACTCTCGTAGCCGCACTCGGCCTGCTCGTCATGTTCGGGCTGATGGCCTTCGGCATGCCGATCGCCTTCGCGATGCTGCTCGCCGGCGTGCTCGGCAACGCCTGGCTGCTGTCGTTGCCGGCGACGACGCACCTGCTCGCGACCAACGTCTGGGACCAGTTCTCGTCGTACGGACTGAGCGTGGTGCCGCTGTTCGTGCTGATGGGTCAGTTCGCGTTCCGCGCCGGCATCACTGAACGGCTGTACGACGCGGCGTACAAGTGGTTCGGCCGGCTGCCCGGCGGATTGGCGGGCACGACGATCGCCGCCTGCGCCGGCTTCTCGGCGATCTGCGGATCGAACTCGGCGACCGCGGCGACGATGGGCACGATCGCGCTGCCGCAGATGCGCCGCTACGGCTACGACCGCGCGCTGAGCACCGGGGCGGTGGCCGTCGGCGGAACGCTCGGCGTCGTCATCCCGCCGAGCGTCGTGATGATCGTCATCGCGGTGCAGACCGAGCAGTCGCTGCTGCGGCTGTTCCTCGCCGGCCTCGTGCCCGGGCTGCTGCTCACCGCGCTCTTCCTCGGCACGGTGCTGCTGATGTGCCTGCGCAAGCCGACGCTCGGGCCGCCCGGCCCGGCCACGCCGATGCGCGAGAAGATCGCGTCGCTGTCGGGCGTCGTCGAGACGCTGCTGCTGTTCGTGCTGGTGATCGGAGGACTGTACGTCGGCTGGTTCACGCCCACCGAAGCGGGCGCGGCGGGCGCCGCCGGCGCCCTGCTGATCGGCCTCGTGCGAGGCAAGCTGTCGCTCGCGTCGATCGTCCAGGCGAGCGCGGAGACGCTGCGCATCTCGGCGATGGTCGTGCTGCTGATCACCGGCGCCGTGCTCTTCGGCCGCTTCCTCACCGTCTCGCGGCTGCCCTTCGAGCTCGCCGATTGGGCCGCCTCGCTGCCGGTGGCACCGGGCGTGATCCTGCTCGTCGTCGTGCTGATCTATCTCGTCGGCGGCGCACTGATGGACGCGCTCGGCTTCCTCGTCGTCACCGTGCCGATCTTCTTTCCGCTCGCCCTCGCGCTCGGCTACGACCCGGCCTGGTTCACGATCCTGCTGACGATCGTCACCACGATGGGCGCGGTGACGCCGCCGGTGGGCGTGAACGTGTTCATCGTGAACGGACTCGCACCCGACGTGCCGATCCCGACGATCTTCCTGGGCGTGATGTACTTCATGCTCGCCTACGTCGCCTGCATCGCGCTGATGTGGGCCGTACCCGAGACGGTGCTGCTCCTGCCCGATCTGATGCTCGGCAAGGGCTGAGGGAGAGGAAGAGAAGGGGGAAGGGAGAAGGGGAAGAGACGGTGGTGGGGCGGGTACGCTGCCACCGTTCGCATCCGAGGCTTTCCCCCTTCTCCCTTCCCCCTTCTCCCTTCTCTTTCCAAGCAAGTGAACCTGGTCTCCCCACACGATGACGGCCTGTGGTGCGAGCCCGGCGGCTTCCACATCGATCCGTGGCGACCGGTCGAGCGCGCCTTGATCACGCACGCGCACGGCGACCACGCGAGGGCGGGCAACGCGCGCTACCTGGCGGCACGCGAAGGCGAGCCGGTCCTTCGTGCGCGCCTGGGCGATGTCGCGCTGGAAACGCTCGACTGGGGCGAACGCATCGTCGTCGGCGGCGTGCGGGTCTCCTTCCATCCTGCGGGACACGTGCTGGGCGCGGCGCAGATCCGGCTCGAGCACGAGGGCGAGGTGTGGGTCGTCTCCGGCGACTATCGCGTCGAGGCCGATCGCACGTGCAGCGCCTTCGAGCCCGTGCGCTGCGACGTCTTCGTCACCGAATCGACGTTCGCGCTGCCGATCTACCGCTGGAAGCCGCAACGCGAAGTGATCGAGGCGGTGCTGCGCTGGTGGTCGGAGAACGCCGACGCGGGGCGTGCGAGCGTCCTGTACTGCTACGCGCTCGGCAAGGCGCAGCGCATCCTGGCCGGGCTCGCCGACGCGGCAGGCACGTCGCTGCCCGGCGTCGCGGTCTGCCACGGTGCCGTCGAGTCGATGAACCGCGCGTACCGTGCGGGCGGCATCGCGTTGCCGCATACGCTGCGCGTCGACGAGGCCGACCGTGCGTCGCTGCGTCGCGCCCTCGTGCTCGCGCCGCCGTCGGCGGCGCGCTCGCCGTGGCTGCGCCGCTTCGGCGCGACGAGCGACGCCTTCGCCTCGGGATGGATGCAGGTGCGCGGCGCGCGGCGCCGGCGCGCGGTCGACCGCGGCTTCGTGCTGTCGGACCACGCAGACTGGCCGGGGCTGAACGCGGCGATCGATGCCACCGGCGCTTCGCGCGTGATCGCCACGCACGGCCACGCCGACGTGCTCGCGCGCTGGCTCGGCGAACGGGGGATCGACGCCGAGCGCTTCGCCACCGAATACGGCGAAGGGCACGAAACGACGAACGGGATCGGCGACGCGTCCGGCGACGCCGTGCGCGCCGGAGATGCACGCGCCGACGAATGAGGGCCTTCGCCGAGCTCTACGCGCGGCTCGACGCCACGACGTCGACCACGCGCAAGGTCGATGCGATGGCGCGCTATTTCGCCGACGTGCCCGCCGACGACGCTGCGTGGGCCGCCTATTTCCTCGCCGGCGGACGTCCGCGCCGGCTGCTCCCGGTTCGCGCGCTGGTCGATGCGGCGTTGCGCGCGAGCGCGATCCCGCAATGGCTGTTCGCCGAGAGCTACGGCGCCGTCGGCGATCTCGCCGAGACGGTCGCGCTGCTGCTGCTGCCCGAGCCCACGAAGCGCATCGAACGCGGCCTGGCCGAATGGATGACGCAACACGTGCTGCCCTTGCGCGGCATGCCGCCGGCCGCCATTCAGGAGGCGATCGTCGAGTCGTGGCGCGCACTGGATGCGCACGAGCGCTTCGTACTGAACAAGCTGCTCACCGGCGAATTCCGCGTCGGCGTCTCGCGCCTGCTCGTGCTGCGGGCGCTGGCGCGCGCCTTCGACGTCGACGGGAAGCGCCTCGCGCACCGTTTCATCGGCTATGCCGACGGCACGCACGAGCCGACGGCCGACGCGTTCCGCGCGCTCGTCTCGCCCGAGGACGCCGACGGCAGCGCGTCGCGCGGCCATCCGTATCCGTTCTTCCTCGCGCACCCGCTGCAGCAGCCGCCCGAGACGCTCGGCGATGTCGACGACTGGATCGTCGAGTGGAAATGGGACGGCATCCGCGCGCAGCTCATTCGCCGCTACGGCCAAACCTGGCTGTGGTCGCGCGGCGAGGAGCTCGTCACCGACCGCTTTCCGGAGGTCGTCGAGGCGGCGCACGCGCTGCCCGACGGCGTCGTGCTCGACGGCGAGCTGCTCGCCTGGGATGCACGGACGATGCGCCCGCTGCCTTTCGCGACGATGCAGCGCCGGATCGGCCGGCTGCGGCTCGGGCCGAAGCTGCTGCGCGAAGCGCGTCGCCCTGCTCGTCTTCGATCTGCTCGAGGACGCGGGCGTCGACTTGCGCGGCGCGCCGCTGCGCACGCGCCGCGCCCGATTGGAGGCGATCGTCCCGCCGGCGGGATCGCCGGCGCTTCGGCCGTCGCCGCGCATCGAGGCCTCGGGCTGGGACGCGCTCGCCCGGCTGCGCGCCGATTCGCGCGGCCGCGGCGTCGAGGGAATGATGCTCAAGCGCGCGCAGTCGGCATACGGCGTCGGGCGCACGAAATCGACGGCCGTGGGCGACTGGTGGAAATGGAAGATCGACCCGCTGTCGGTCGACTGCGTGCTCGTGCATGCGCAGCCGGGGCACGGGCGGCGCGCGAGCCTGTACACCGACTACACCTTCGCCGTCTGGAGCGGGCCCGCCAGCGATTCCGCGCGCTCGCTCGTCCCGTTCGCGAAGGCGTATTCGGGCCTGACCGACGCGGAGATCCGCGAGGTCGACGCGGCGGTGCGGCGCACGACGATCGATCGCTTCGGCCCGGTGCGCGTGGTCGCGCCGACGATGGTCTTCGAGCTCGGGTTCGAGGCGATCCAGCGCTCGAAGCGGCACAAGTCGGGCATCGCCGTACGCTTTCCGCGGATGCTGCGCAGGCGACCCGACAAGCCGGTGGAGGCGGCGGACACGCTGCAGACGCTCGAAGCGCTGCTCGAGGGTTGATCCGGCTCGGCCGCGGTCGTTCTCGAGCGACCCGCCGATGCGCCGGCCGCTACTCCGCGGCGGCCGCCACGCCCGGTGCGCCGGGCGCCGTCTTCGCCGGCCGCAGCAGCACGATCAGCGGCATCGCGGCGACCGTCACCCACATCATCAGCCGGAAGTCCTGCAGGTACGCGAGCGTGGCCGCCTGGCGCGCGACCTCGGCCTCGATCAGCGCGAGGCCCTGCGGCGTCGACGGGTCGAGCGCACCGGCGTCGACGGCGGCGCGCAGCGGAAGGCTGAACGGATGGATGAACTGCGCGAGCGCGGCGTGGCTCGACTGCGTCCCGCGCGCGAGCATGGTGATCACCACCGAAACGCCGATGCTCATCCCGATGTTGCGGATCAGGCTGTAGAGCGCAGTGCCTTCGTTGCGCAGCCGGGGCGCGAGCGTCGAGAAGCTCACGGTCGAGAGCGGCACGAACAGGAAGCCGAGTCCGAATCCCTGCACGATGCCGGTACGCACGATGTCCCAACCGTCGATGTCGAGATTGAAGCGCGTCATCTCCCACTGCGAGAGCGCGGTGAGCGCGAGTCCGGCGAGCAGCTGCCAGCGCACGTCGACGCGGCCCGACAGCCGCCCGACGAAGAGCATCGCCGCCATCGTGCCGACACCGCGCGGCGCGAGCAGCACGCCGACATCGACGACCGGATAGCCGAGCAGGTTCTGCAGGAAAGGCGGCAGCAGCGTCATCGTCGTGAGCAGGATCATCCCGACGACGAAGATGAACAGCAGGCCAACGACGAAATTGCGGTCGCGAAACAGCTGCGGCTCGAGGAACGGATGGTCGTGCGTGAGCATGTGCGCGACGAACAGGTACAGCCCCGCGCCGGCCAGGATCGCCTCGACGGCGATTTCCGTGCTGGCGAACCAGTCGAGCGTGTGGCCGCGGTCGAGCATCATCTGGAACGCGCCGATCGCGAGGCTGAGCATCGCGAAGC
This sequence comes from Zeimonas sp., assembly GCA_035303885.1. Classification (GTDB taxonomy): domain Bacteria; phylum Pseudomonadota; class Gammaproteobacteria; order Burkholderiales; family Burkholderiaceae_E; genus Zeimonas. Next base: position 12,021 of record DATGRE010000087.1, read on the forward strand.
CGAACCAGTCGAAGCGGCGCCCGTGCTGCAGCGGCGTCTCGTGCACGTAAGCGGTGATGCCGAGCCAGGCGAGAATGCCGAACGGCAAGTTGATGTAGAAGACCCAGCGCCAGTCGTAGTACTCGGTGAGCCATCCGCCGAGCGTGGGTCCGAGGATCGGCCCGACCATCACGCCGAGGCCCCACAGCGCCATCGCCGAACCGTGCTGCTCGCGGGGATAGGCGTCGAGCAGCACCGCCTGCGAGAGCGGAACCAGGCTGGCGCCGAACACGCCCTGCAGCAGCCGGAAGAGCACGATCTGCTCGAGATTCTGCGCCGCGCCGCACAGCATCGACGTGATCGTGAAACCGACGACCGACCACAGGAAGAGCCGTCGGCGCCCGAAGCGAGCCGCAACAAAGCCGGTGAGCGGCATGCAGATCGCCGCCGCGACGATGTACGAGGTGAGCACCCATGCGATCTGCTCGTAGGTGGCGCCCATCGTGCCCTGCATGTGCGGCAGCGCGACGTTGGCGATCGTCGTGTCGAGCGCCTGCATGATCGTCGCGAGCATCACCGAGACGGTGATGAAGCCGCGGTGGGCCGTCGATCCGGCAGGGGCGGTCGCGCGCATCGCGCGGGCCATCGCGTTCAGAACGCGAATCCGAAGAGCGTCCGGCGGTGGCCGGTGTCGATGCGAACCGTCGCGCTCAGGCCGGCGCGCAGGCGTGGCGCATCGTGCGCCTCGTCGAGGCGCAGCCGAACCGGAACGCGCTGCGCGATCTTGACCCAGTTGCCGCTCGCGTTCTGCGGCGGAAGGATCGAGAACTCGGCGCCGGTCGCGGGGCTCAGGCTCTCGACGACGCCGGTCCAGACACGGTCGGGCCAGGTGTCGATGCGCACCTCGGCCGGCTGGCCGGGGTGCACGTGGGTGAGGTCTTTCTCCGGGAAATTCGCCTCGACCCACGGGCGCGCGTCCGCGACCAGCGCGGCGACGGTGGCGCCGGCGGCGACGAACTGCCCGGGCTTCGGCAGGTGGCTGACCGTTCCGTCGAGCGAAGCGCGCACCTCGGTGCGCGACAGATCCAGCCGCGCCTGCTCCAGCTCGGCGAGCGCCGCGCGGTACATCGGATGCGACTCGACCGGCACGTCGGGACCGCCGCCGAGCGCGGCGGCGATGCGCTGCAGGTCCTGCTGCTGCGCGCGCATCTCCTGCTCGGCGATCTCGGCGGCGCGACGCGCGTCGTCGAGCTTCGAAGCGGAGATGAAGCGCCTCGCCGCGAGATCGGCCTGGCGTGCCTGCTCCTTGCGCGCGAACTCGAGACGCGTGCGTGCGAGCACGATCTGCGTCTGCTTCTCGCGGTAGCTCGCCTTCATGGCCGCGAGATCGGTGCGCACCTGCCCGAGCTTCGCCTCGGCCTTCGCGACGGCGACGCGAAACGGCGCCGGATCGAGCCGGAACAGCGGCTGGCCCGCCTGCACGATCTCGTTCTCGCGCACCAGCACCTCGACGACGACGGCGGAAACCTCGGCGCTCACGGGCACCTTGTCGGCCTTCACGAAAGCGTTGTCGGTCTCGACGAAGCGTCCTCCCTGCAGCCATAGCGCCGCGCCGGCGATCAGCGCGATCAGCGGCACGGCGACGAGCAGCGTCCAGCGCACCGCACGACGAGGCGCCGACCCGCCGGACGCGGTTCCGCCGGCCTCACTCGCAGCGCCGCCTCGCACCGGGCGCACCGGCGGTGCGGCGCGCCGCGTGGGATCGACATGCTCGGACGGCATGGACTTCGCGGGACGTTCGCCGGGCACGGCCGCAGGACGATCCACGCGTGCGTGCACGGGCACCGCGCTCTGGTCGTTCATGGCGCCGCCCGTGCATCCGTCCGATGTCCCGCGCGCCGCTCCATCCCGTCGACGAGATTGCGACGCATCTGGGCAAGCGCCTGCAGCAGCTCGTCGACGCGCGCAGGCGCGATCCCGGCCAGCGCCTCGGAGCGAACCTCGGCGCCGATCCGGCGAATCGACGCGATCGGCTCTCGCGCACGCGAGGTGACGAACACGCGGCGGGCGCGTCGATCCGAAGGATCGTCGCGGCGCTCGACGAGGCCGCGCTGCTCGAGCTGGTCGAGCACGCGGGCCAGCGTGATCGGCTGCACCTCGAGACGTGCGGCGAGCTCGACCTGGCGCAGGCCCGGATCGCGCGCCAGATGCACGAGCACGCGCGCCTGCGCGAACGTCAGCTCGGTGCCTTCCAGGCGGCGGGCGCTCTCGCGCCTCAACAGCCGCGAGACGTCGGCGAGCAGGAAGCTCAGGTTGTCGTAGGCGGGACGGATCGGCGTCTCCCGAGATAGTAAGCAAGGCTTATTATATGGGGACGCCGGCAAAGGCCCGACGCCCATCGGTGCGTCGAGACGACCGGACGCGAACGAACCCGGAAGGGAACGACGCCCACGCGGGGCGCCGTCCCCCGTTCAGTACCGGCGCCTCCCGTTCAACGCCGCCCTCGGCCGGGGAACCTGCCCGTCCATTCCGAACGCAGCGTCTCGCGCTGCTCCGGCGTGAGGATCTTGTCGACCTGGTCGGCCGCATCGAGCTGCGCCTCGAGCAATTGCCTGCGCAGCTGAGCGAGGCGGTCGTAGGCGGCGAGGATCGCTGCGCGGTCGCGCGTCTCGGACTCGGGCGACCACTCGCTCGCCAGCGCCTCCATCGCCTCGTGCATCTGGCCCATCAACGACCAGTGCTGCTGGCGCTGCTGGCGCTGCAGCTCGCGCAGCTGCTGGCGCTGCGTATCGTCGAGATCGAGCGACCAGAGCGCTCGGCCGTGCCCCATCATCGAGCCCATGCCGCCGGGGCCGAAGCCGCCCATCATGCCCGGACCGCCCATCCCGCGACCCATCCCCCAGCCGGGTCCGCCGCCCCAGCCGGGCCCACCGCCCCAGCCGGGCCCACCGCCCCAACCGGGCCCGCCGCCCCAACCGGGCCCGCCGCCCCAGCCGGGTCCGCCGTAGCCCGGTCCGCCGCCGTATCCCGGACCGCCTCCACCGCCCATCATGCCGGGGCCCATTCCGTACCCGCCGGGACCGCCGCGCCCGTATCCGCGCCAGGGACGCGTGCCCGGGCGCTCGACCGGCGACGAGGAATCGGCCGCGGTGGAACCGCCCGACGAAGCGTCGGTCGACGGGCGGGACTCGGCCGAGGGCGCCGTCATCGGCGCGGTCCGGACATCCGCGGAGGTCGGCGGTGTCGCGGGCGACTGCGCATGGGCGGCGACCGCAGCGAACGCGAGCGTCACTCCGAACGCATGCGCGAGCGCCGAAGACAGAATCGAGAACGGAAACGCTTTCACCGGAACCTCCCTTCCCGGCGGCCGGATCGATGCACGACGCGTGCCGCCGCCGGATGTCGCACGCGCGCGAACACTGCGCGGCCCGATCGGCCGCGACGAGCTATCCTCGCAGTCTGCACCCCTTTCCCGCAGGCTTTCCTTGATCTCGTACGCCACGCGGCTGCTCGCCCGCAGCCGGTTCCTCTTCGTCTCGCTGATGAAGGTCATGCTGCCGGTGATGATCGCCGTGCAGCTGGCCCAGCACTGGGGATGGATCGACACCCTCGGCCACGCGATCGCGCCGGCGATGAGCTGGCTCGCGCTGCCCCCGGAGGCGGGCCTGGTCTGGATCACGGGCGCCTTCGTCGGCATCTACGGCGCCATTGCCGCGATGATCGGGCTGGCGACGCAGCTCGAGCTCACCTCCGGCCAGTTGAGCGCGCTGTGCGCGATGCTGCTGTTCGCACACGCGCTGCCGGTCGAGCAGTCGATCGTGCGCCGTGCGGGCGCAAGCTTCTGTGCCACCGGTGCATTTCGCGTCGGTGTCGCACTCGTCTACGGCGGTGCGGTCGCCTGGTTCAGCCGGCTGACCGGCATCCTGAACGAACCGGTGTCGCTCGCCTGGATGCAGGCGTCGGCGTCGACCGGCGACCCGGGTCTGTGGGGATGGGCGCAGCAGACGGCGCTGTCGCTCGCGATGACCTTCCTCGTGCTCGTCGCGCTGCTCGTGCTGCTCGACGCGCTCGACCGCAGCGGCGTCACGCGTCGGATCACGTCGATGCTCACGCCGCTGCTGCGCTTCTCCGGGCTCGACGCGCGTGCGGCACCGGTCACCACCGTCGGCGTGCTGCTCGGCCTCACCTACGGCGGCGCGCTGATCATCGAGGAATCGGAGAAGCAGCAGTTCGAC
>DATGRE010000088.1:0-5906 GCA_035303885.1 Zeimonas sp.
TAGCCGCGCACGGTGTCGGCGATGTCGGCGAGGTAGCGGATCCGCGTCGGCGGAACGATCACGACGCGGCTCGTCGAATGGCGCACGCCCGCGCGCGGCAGCCTTCCCTTCGGCAGGCCGTCCTCGCCCAGCGGCACGCCCAGGCCGAGCTCGACCAGGCGCGGCAGCATCGCCTGGTACAGCGCGGTCACGCCGTCGTCGTTGAAGCGCGATGCCTGCGTGCCGAACACCGGCATCTCCTCGGGGCGCTTGCCGAAGGCTTCGCGGTTGCGCTGGTACTGCTTCGAGACGTCGCGCAGCGCGTCCATCGCGCCCTTCCGGTCGAACTTGTTGATCGCGACGAAATCGGCGAAGTCGAGCATGTCGATCTTCTCGAGCTGGCTCGCCGCGCCGAACTCGGGCGTCATCACGTACAGCGAGACGTCGACCAGCGGAACGATCGCCGCATCGCCCTGGCCGATGCCGGAGGTCTCGACGATGATCAGGTCGAAGCCCGCCACCTTGCACGCCGCGATCGCATCGGGCAGCGCCGAGCTGATCTCGCTGCCCGCCTCGCGCGTGGCGAGCGAGCGCATGTAGATGTTCGGATGGTCGATCGCGTTCATCCGGATGCGGTCGCCGAGCAGCGCGCCGCCGCTCTTGCGCCGCGTGGGATCCACCGACAGGATCGCCAGCCGCATCCGGTCGTCCTGGTCGAGGCGAAAGCGGCGCACCAGCTCGTCGGTGAGCGAGCTCTTGCCCGCGCCCCCGGTGCCGGTGATGCCCAGCACCGGCGTGGCGATCGTGTCGGCGCGCCGGTGCAGCTCGTTGCGCCAGGCGGCGAACTGCGCCTCGTCGCGCCCCTCGGCGTGGCCGAGCTCGAGCGCGGTGATCGCCTGGGCGAGCGCGCGCTTCGAGCCGACGATCTCGTCGACCGTCTTCGGCGCGTATTTCGAGAGATCCTCGTCGCAGCGCGCGAGCATGTCGCGGATCATCCCCTGCAGGCCCATGCGCTGGCCGTCCTCGGGGCTGTAGATGCGCGCCACCCCGTACGCGTGCAGCTCCTCGATCTCCGATGGCACGATCACGCCGCCGCCGCCGCCGAACACCTTCACGTGCCCGGCGCCGGCCTCGCGCAGCAGATCGAGCATGTAGCGAAAGAACTCGACGTGCCCGCCCTGGTACGAGGAGATCGCGATGCCGTGCGCGTCCTCCTGCAGCGCGCAGTCGACGATCTCGCGCACCGACCGGTTGTGCCCGAGATGGACGACCTCGGCGCCCATGCTCTGCAGGATGCGCCGCATGATGTTGATCGACGCGTCGTGGCCGTCGAACAGGGACGCGGCGGTCACGAAGCGCACCTTGTTCTTCAGCCGGTAGTCGGCCAGCTGCTTCTGGTCGGACAGGTCGGTCATGCGAATCCCCGGGAAAAGCCGTGCGAACCCGATAGTGTAGGGTGGCGCCGCGCACGAACGGCGGGAGGCGCCCGGGCAGGGCCCTGCCCGCCGCCGCCACCCGGCCGCTGCGACCGGCACGCCCCATGTAGTATCGGCCGGAAACCGAACCACGATGCCCCTGCATTCTCCCCCCGATTCCCTGATGCTGCGCCGGGCCTTCGGCTGCTTCCCGACCGGCGTCACCGTCGTGACGACGCGAGCGCCCGACGGGCGCTTCGCCGGGCTCACGGTGAACTCGTTCACGTCGCTGTCGCTCGACCCGCCGCTGATCCTGTGGGCCCTCGCCTCGAGCAGCGCCAGCCTGAGGACCTTCGAGGGTGCGACGCACTTCGCGGTGAACATCCTCGCCGAGGACCAGGCGTGGCTGTCGCGACGCTTCGCGACCCGCGCGCGCGATAAGTTCCACGGCGTGGCGATGCGGCCCGGGCTGGAGGGCATTCCGCTGCTCGAAGGCTGCTCGGCGCACATCGAATGCCGGATGCACTCGACGCAGCCCGGCGGGGACCACCTGCTGATCGTCGGACACGTCGAGCGCGTCGACGTGCTCACGCGACCGCCGCTCGTCTACGTCCACGGCCGCTACCGCAAGGTCGGACTCGCGGCGGACTGAGAACGGCTCAGCGCCGCACCTCGATTCCGTAGACCGACTTCAGCCAGTCGCCGTAGGCGTCCATGTCGACGCGCCCGGCCAGCGACGGCCATCCGCTCGCGTCGCGCTGGCGCTGCGGGAACGGCACCAGGAACGCGAGCGATTCCTTCCAATCGAGCCCGGGAACGACCGCCGATCGCTGCGGCGTGCGGGTGAGTCGACCGGCGCCGTCGCGCCGGTTCACGAGGCGATCGCCCGAACCGAGATAGTCGCGATCGTGCAGGCGCGGATCGGTGACCACCGCGTGCTCGGGCGCCGGATCGCGCACCGGCACCCCGAGCGACTGCGCCATCCGGATCATCCAGACGAGCGTCACGTCGGCGAGGTCGCCTTCGGCGTTGCCGCCGCCGACGTCGGCGTGACTGCCGACGAAGCCGCGTTCGACGACCCAGGCCGGTCCGCCCAGCGCCGATTCGAGCGGAAAGAGCGCGCGGTGCTCGTTGAGCGCGACCGCATGGAAGGTCGCGCGCACCGCCGAGGGAATCGCCAGCGCCCAGCGCTCGTTCTCGAGGCCGAGCAGGCCGAACTGCGCGACGGTGTCCCACAGGCCGAGGAAGCGCAGGTCGACGCAGATGCCACGATCGCGGAAGCGCCCGGCGTCGACCAGCGCCGAAACCCGGTTGACGAAATCGCGCGCCATCGCCGCGCCCCTCGAGAAGCCGATGACGTCCACCGGAGCGACGCGGCCGATCCACGCGTCGTCGAGCGAGCGGTCGAGCGCGTCGATCATCCAGTCGACCCGCTCGCGCGCGGTGCGCGCCTCGGCCCAGTCGAGCGGCGTCGCGGTGATGCCGCTGGGATAGTCGTCGCGGCCGACGCCGGCCATGTACCACTTGTCGGGATCGTCCGACGCCTCGAAGAAGCGGCGCACGTTCGAGACCTCTTCGCCGTTGCGACCGGTCGTGCCGTTGCCGGTTCCGTCGAAGGCGAACAGCAGCAGGCCGAGCGGATCGGTCGCGACCAGCGGATTGCCGTCGGCATACGCGAAGGGATCGAGCCCCGCCCGCAAGCCGAGCGGATCGGGCTCCAGGTAGCGGCCGGAGGCGGGGTCGTAGCTGCGAAGGACGTTGTCGTGCAGCCCGGTCTCGGCGTCGAAATACTGTCCCGGCAGGCGCAGCGGCTGGAAGAAGCCGCCCTCTTCCTCGACGACCGCGCCGAACGCGTCGGCGTCGCCTCGCCAGACGACGCGCGCGCGATCGTCGACGGCGGCGATCGGGCTGCCGAGGTGATTGGCGAGCAGCCAGGTGACGGCACCGGAGCCTTCGCCGGGCTCGAACACCGCCAGGGGCGCACCTTTCCAGTACAGGTAGTGCCGCAGCACGCGGCCCCGGCCGTCGATCTCGGCCGCGACGCGCTCGTCGCGGTACAGGAAGCCGCGGCGCTCGCGGCGCCCGCCTTCGACGTCCTTCGTGATGCGACGGCCGAAGGCGTCGTGGCGATAGCGCGCGCGTGTCGTCGCGTCCGACGCCTCGACGATGCGGCGCTGCGCGCCGTAGCGCAGCGCGAACGTCGCGTGGCGCCTCGGCAGCCCGCTCGCGCCGCGCGGCACCGATGCCGCGCCGCGGCTCTCGCTGCCGTCGCGCCGTCGCACCGCGATGCGCTCGCCGAGCGCATCGAGCGCGAAATACTCGACGTGCGCCGCCCGTCGCACGTCGACGGGCGCCTGCGGCGAGGCGTGCCGCTCGCGTACGATCAGGCGGCCGAAGCGATCGTAGGCGTAGCGATCCTCTCCGCGCTCGTGCACGATCGACAACGGAACGCCGGCCCGGTCCCAGCGCAGCCGGCGAAACGGCAGTGCGGCGTCGGGCGCCTGCCCGTCGCCCACCGCCGCGCCGGCGCCCCGCGTCCAGGCGAGCGACACCGGATAGCCGCGCGCATCGTCGCGTCGCTCGAAGCGCAGCCCGTTGCCCAGCAGCAGGGCGACACCCGGACCTTCCGCGGAAGCGATCCGGCGCACGAGTGTGCGGAAGCGCTCGGATGCCGGCACCGCCATCTCCAGCGCCTCCCGGCGGCCGACCTCGTCGTAGCGGTGCCGCAGCCGGGATCCGTCGGCGAGCCACTGCAGCGCGAGGCGCCCCTGCGCGTCGTACGCGAAGCGCTCGTGGAAGCGGTGGCCGTCGCGCGACTCGAGCGTCTCGACGATGCGCCCCTCGTCGTCGTGCCGGACGATCGTCTCCGATCCCTCGTGCTCGATGGCGAAGAGCTGCGCGCCCCGATAGCGAAAACGCGTCTGCACGCGCTCCCCGGACGCCGCCTGCAGCCGGCGCACGAGCCTGCCCGCGGGATCGTGCTCGCGCGCATCGACGCCGCCGTCGGCGAAGGCGATGCGCGAGAGCCGCCCGAAACCGTCGTAGTGGTAGCGCGTGCGGCCTTCGTACGCCGATCGGGTCTCGACCAGGCGGCCGAGGTCGTCGTAGCGACGCTCGAAGCGACGGCCCTTGCTATCGACGAGCCGGTGCCGCCCCGGCTCGCTGCGTGCCATCGCCACGGGCACGCGAGGCACCGGACGCACCGCAGCGCCCGGCACGATCCGCTCGCGCCAGCCGTGATTCGATTCGATCTCGACCGCCGGTCCCGCGACGCGGATCGTCCACCGCTCGCCGCCCGACCACTCGACGGTGCGCGGGCGCCCCGCGTCGTCGTAGCCGAAGGACAGCTTCGTGCCGCGGACGGAACTGGTCGCGATGCGCCACGCCGGATCGAAGCTACGCCGCCGCGTCGTTCCGTCGGGCAGGCGCTCGACGATCGCACGGCCGAGCGCGTCGCGCTCGATCTCGTGCGCGATCGTCGCGGAGGCATGGATCGCGACGAGGCGGCGCTGCGCATCGTGCGTGAAGGTGGTGCGCTGCCGGCTGCCGTCGTCGGCGACCCGCACGATCGCCGCGAGACGGCCGTGCACCGGTGCGCGCTCCGGACGCGGGTCGTGCGCGGCGTACTCGAAGCGCAGCTTCGCGCGCACGGGCCGTGCGCCGTCGTCGTCGGGGCGGTATCCGGCGAAGGCGATCTCGTCGATCTGCCACCGCTCGTTGTAGCGCAGCGCCAGACGCGCCTCGCGCCCGACGACCACGCTCGGACGCGCGATGCGCGCCGGCACCGGCCAATGGACGCCGGCGACGTACGTGTAGCGCTCGTACCAGGCAGGGCGTCCGTCGCGCGCGTCGATGCGGCGCTCGACGACGCGCCCGAGCGCGTCGTAGCGAATGCGCATCTCGCCGATCGCGACCGCCCTTCCTGCGGCGCCGACGCGCACGCGAAGGCCGACCGGCGGGCAGCGCCGGCATCCGTCGCCATCGGAAGCGACGAGCAGCGGTCCGCCGCTCCCTTCGATCCAGCGGTAGCGCGTGACGGCGTCGCCGACCCGCACGGTCGTCGTGCCGCTTCCGGAAGCGCGCGACGGCAGCGAATACGCGAAGCGCAGTGCCTGCGCGTCGCTCTCGCCGATGCCGCGCGAGTACGCGACGCGGCCGTCGTCGCCGTACCGGTACTCGCTGCGGCGCCCGTCGGTGTCGACGATGGCGGTGAGCCGATGGAACGCGCGCGGATCGTCGTACTCGTAGCGCAGCGTGCGCCCGTCGGGGTAGCGCGCCGCGACCAGCTGCCCGTGCGCATCGAACGCGTAGCCGATGCGCCGACCGTCGGGCAGGCGCAACGCGACGAGGCGCTCGGCGTCGTACTCGAAGCCGAGCGTGCGTCCCGCATCGTCGCGCACCTCGACGAGACGCCCCCGTTCGTCGCGACGCAGCGCGATGCGGTCGCGATCGGCCGAGACGATCGAATCGAGCCGGCCGTCGCGATCGAAGCGCACGATCCGCCCGCCGGGC
>DATGRE010000089.1:0-4498 GCA_035303885.1 Zeimonas sp.
CTCGAACTGATGGAACATCGGCGAGTGCGTCGCGTCGGAATCGACGCGGTAGGTCTTGCCGGGTGCGATCACGCGGATCGGCGGACGATGCGCGCGCGCATAGCGGACCTGCACGGGGCTGGTGTGCGTGCGCAGCAGCAGCGGACGGCCGTCGGCATCGTGCGCATCGACGTAGAACGTGTCGTGCATCGAGCGCGCCGGATGATCGGGCGGCGTGTTCAATGCGGTGAAGTTGAAGAAGTCCTCCTCGATCTCCGGCCCGTCGGCGACGTCGAAGCCGATCGAGCGGAAGATCGCCTCGACGCGCTCGATCGTGCGCGTGAGCGGGTGCAGGCCGCCGGCGCCCAGGCCGCGGCCGGGCAGCGTGACGTCGATCGACTCCTGCGCGAGGCGCTCGCGCAGCGCCTCTTCGGCCAGCGCCGCTTCGCGTGCGCGCACGGCCTGCTCGATACGCTGCTTGGTCTCGTTCAGCGCGCGTCCGGCGGCCGCGCGCTCGGCGGGGGCGAGCGTGCCGAGCTTCTTCATCTCGACACTGAGCGCGCCGTCCCTGCCGACAGCGCGCGCCTTCGCGTTCGCGAGTTCGTGCGAAGTGCGGGCGGCGGCGATCTCGGCGAGCAGCCGCTCGACGGTGGCCGCCCACCCTGCGGAGGAAGTCATCGGCCTCTTCCGCTGCGCCGGCTCAGGCGGTACCGAGCGAGGCCTTCACCTGCGCGACGATCGCCGCGAAAGCGGGCTTGTCGGCGACGGCGAGATCGGCGAGGACCTTCCGGTCGAGCCCGATCGAGGCCTTGTTCAGCCCGGCGATGAACGTGCTGTAGTTCATCCCGTGCTCGCGCACCGCGGCGTTGATGCGGGTGATCCACAGCGCGCGGAACACGCGCTTCTTCGTGCGACGGTCGCGGTAGGCGTACTGGCCCGCCTTCATCACCGCCTGCTTGGCGACGCGGTAGACGTTGCCGCGGCGACCGCGATAGCCGCGTGCGGCGGCGAGAACCTTCTTATGGCGCGCGCGCGCCGTCACTCCACGCTTGACTCGGGGCATCGCGCTCTCCTTATGCGTAGGGCAGCAGGGCCTTGACCGCCGGGGCGTCGGAAGCGTGCACTTCCGTGGTCCCGCGCAGCTGGCGCTTGTTCTTCGTGGTCTTCTTGGTGAGGATGTGGCGCTTGAACGCCTGGGCGCGCTTCACGCCGCCCGACGGACGCACGCGAAAGCGCTTCGCGGCACCCTTCTTCGTCTTCATCTTCGGCATCTTCGATTCCTGCTCTCTTCGAGTGCCTCGTCGGGTGTCCGGCAGACGCACCGGAGCTTCGGGAACCCGCTCGGCTTCTTCGGCGGCCGCCCGAGGCGGCCTTCCGCTTCGCGCAACGCACCGGCGCTGCGTGAATCCTTCGCGACGCCGCCCTCGAAGGCGGCGCCCGACCCGCGAGCGGCCGTCGCCGGCCGCGGGTCGCTACTTCTTGCGTTTCGGCGCGATGACCATGATCATCTGCCGTCCTTCGAGGCGCGGCATCTGCTCGACCTGCGCGATGTCCTCGACGTCGTTGCGCACGCGCTCGAGAAGGCGCACGCCGAACTCCTGATGCGCCATCTCGCGCCCGCGGAAACGCAACGTGATCTTGGCCTTGTCGCCCTCCTCGAGGAACCGCCGCAAATTGCGCAGCTTGACCTGGTAGTCGCCTTCGTCGGTACCGGGCCGGAACTTGACTTCCTTGACCTGGATGATCTTCTGCTTGGCCCGCGCCTCCGCCTGGCGCTTCTGTTCTTGGTACTTGAACTTCCCGTAGTCCATCAGGCGAGCCACGGGCGGGCGGGCGTGGGGGGCGATCTCGACGAGGTCGACTTCCGCATCTTCGGCCATCCGCAAGGCCTCGCGCAGGGGGACGATGCCGAGCGGCTCGTTGTCGATCCCGACCAGCCTCACTTCCGGGACGTTGATCTCGCCGTTGATGCGATGCGCGCGTTCAGTAGCGATGCTGCGTTCTCCAGTTCGTTACAGGGAAAGGCCGAACGCAACGCCGAAAGCAACGACGACGCCCGCTCCCCGGGGAGCATGCGAAATCATTGCGGTTGGGATCGCTTCAGCGCGACGTCTTCGGACAGCCGCGCCGCGAACGACCCGACATCGAGGACGCCGACCTCGGCACCCCCGCGCGCACGCACGGCCACCTTGCCAGCCTGCCGTTCCTTGTCACCGACGACGAGGATGTAGGGAACCTTCTGCAGGCTGTGCTCGCGGATTTTATAGTTGATTTTCTCGTTCCGCAAATCACATTCGACCCTAAACCCTTGTTTTACGAGGCTTTCTGCAACCTCCTGGGCATAGGACGCCTGCGCCTCGGTGATCGTCGCCACGACCGCCTGCACGGGGGCGAGCCACATCGGCAACGCGCCGGCGTAGTTCTCGATGAGGATGCCGATGAAGCGCTCCATCGAGCCGACGATCGCGCGATGCAGCATCACCGGCACGCGCCGTGAGTTGTCCTCGGCGACGTACTCGGCGCCGAGCAGCCCCGCCATGTTGAAGTCGACCTGGATCGTGCCGCACTGCCACGCGCGGCCGATCGCGTCCTTCAGCGTGTATTCGATCTTCGGGCCGTAGAACGCGCCCTCGCCCGGCACGCTCTCGTACTCGACTCCGGCGCGGCGCAGGCTTTCCTCGAGCGCCGCCTCGGCCTTGTCCCAAAGCTCGTCGGCGCCGACACGCATCTCGGGGCGCGTGGCCACCCGATACAGGATCTGCTCGAAGCCGAAGTCGCGATAGACGCGCTGCAGGTCGCGCGTGAAGGCGACGCACTCGTCGAGGATCTGGTCTTCGGTGACGAAGGCGTGGCCGTCGTCCTGGGTGAAACCACGCACGCGCATGATGCCGTGCAGCGCGCCCGAGGGCTCGTTGCGATGGCACTGACCGAACTCGCCGTAGCGCAGCGGAAGATCGCGGTACGAGCGCAGGGCCGACTTGAAGATCTGGATGTGCCCGGGGCAGTTCATCGGCTTGAGCGCGTACGACCGATTCTCCGACTCGGTCGTGAACATGTTCTCGCGGTAGTTCTGCCAGTGCCCGGTGCGCTCCCACAGGCTGCGGTCGAGGATCTGCGGGGCCTTGACCTCCAGATACCCGGTGTCGCGGTAGACGTCGCGCATGTACTGCTCGACCTGCTGCCAGATCGCCCAGCCCTTCGGATGCCAGAACACGAGTCCCGGCGCCTCGTCCTGCATGTGAAAGAGGTCGAGCTCCCGGCCGAGCTTTCGATGGTCGCGCTTCTCGGCCTCCTCGAGCATGTGCAGGTAGGCGTCCTGGTCCTCCTTCCTCGCCCAGGCGGTGCCGTAGATGCGCTGGAGCATCTCGTTGTTCGAGTCGCCCCGCCAGTACGCGCCGGCGAGCTTCATCAGCTTGAAGACCTTCAGCCGGCCGGTGGAAGGCACGTGCGGGCCGCGGCACAGGTCGACGAAATCGCCTTCGCGATACAGCGTGATCGCCTCGTCGTCGGGAATCGACGCGATGATCTCCGCCTTGTAGTGCTCGCCGATCGACCGGAAGAACTCCACGGCGTCGTCGCGCGCCCACTCCTCGCGCACGACCGGCTCGTCGCGTCGGGCGAGCTCGACCATCTTCGCCTCGATCGCCTCCAGATCCTCGGGCGTGAACGGGCGCTTATATGAGAAGTCGTAATAGAAGCCGTTTTCGATCACCGGCCCGATCGTGACCTGCGCCTCGGGGAACAGCGATTTCACCGCGTACGCGAGCAGGTGCGCGGTGGAGTGGCGCAGCACCTCGAGCCCTTCGGGGTCGCGGTCGGTCACGATCGCGACCTGCGCATCGTGCTCGATGCGATAGGAGGTGTCGACGAGCTTTCCGTCGACCTTTCCGGCCAGCGCCGCACGGGCGAGCCCGCTGCCGATCGAGGCGGCGACCTCGGCTACGGTCGGCGGTGCCTCGAAGCGGCGTTGCGAACCATCGGGAAGCGTGATCTGGACCATGTCGAATCGGAGCTCGGCCGAGGATGCGTCGCACAGGGCCGCCCGGGGCGCCTCGGCCAGCGATTGCGAGGCGCTTGCCTGGGCGCGGGTCGATTCGATCGACGCGAGAGCTGGTAGGCGCGAGTGGACTCGAACCACCGACCCCCACCATGTCAAGGTGGTGCTCTAACCAGCTGAGCTACGCGCCTGAAAGCGGAGCAGTATACCGCAGCGCCGCGAAGGATGCGCGCCGAATCGTCGCGTCGCACGCACCGCAGCGTGCGGTGTCGCTTTGCTGCAGCGCAATCAACGCTTCTGACGCTTCTGACGCTTCTAACGCTTCTCGGACAGCGCGACGCGCGAGAGCCATACGACCGGCACGACGCCGACGGCGACGATCATCAGCGCCGGGAGCGCCGCCTCGGCCAGCCGCTCGTCGGCAGCGAAGTGGTAGGCGCTGACCGCGAGCGTGTCGAAGTTGAACGGTCGAAGCACCAGCGTGGCCGGCAGCTCCTTCAGGCAGTCGACGAACACCAGCAG
>DATGRE010000090.1:0-3604 GCA_035303885.1 Zeimonas sp.
GACGACGAGCAGGCGGTGCTCGTTGCCCGGCACGAAGCGCTCGACGAGGACGCCGCTGCCTTCGTCGCGTGCGATCTCCCAGGCGGCGAGCACCTCGTCGCGGTTCACGAGATTCGTGAAGACGCCGCGGCCGTGGTTGCCGTCGCAGGGCTTCACGACCACCGGCAGCCCGACCTCGAGCGCGGCGGCCCAGGCGTCCTCGGCGTCGGTGACCGGACGGCCCTCGGGCACCGGCACGCCGCAGGCGTGCAGCAGCTGCTTGGTGAGGTCCTTGTCGCGCGAGATGCCCTCGGCGATGGCGCTCGTGCGGTCGGTCTCGGCGGTCCAGATCCGATGCTGCGCGGCACCGTAGCCGAGCTGCACCAGATTGCCGTCGTTCAGCCGGATGAAGGGAATGCCGCGGTTCTCGGCGGCGAGCACGATCGATTCGGTGCTCGGCCCGAGATAGTGCTCGTCGTTCAGCGCCCGCAACTCGGCCACGATGCCCGCGACGTCGAAGGCGCGGTTCTCGATCGCCGCCATGACGAGGTCGCGGGCCGCCGAGAGCGCCGCGCGCGCGGTTTCCTCCTGGAACGCGCAGACCACCACGCGGTACACGCCGCGCTTCGACGTCTCGCGCGCCCGGCCGAAACCCGCGTCCGGCGCGCCGGCGAGCGCCTGCAGCTCGACGGCGACGTGCTCGAGGATGTGCGCCGGCCAGGTGCCCTCGTGCAGGCGGCGCAGGAAGCCGCCGCGCTCGCCGTAGCTGCAGCGATGCTCGACGAGCCCCGGCAGCCATTGCTCCAGGCGTTCCGCCAGCCCCGGGATCCGGTTGGAGGGGAAGTCCTCGAGTCCGCCGATGTCGACGACCGCTTCGAGCACCGGTCGGTAGGTCCATCGGCTCGGCCCCCGGATGTAGTGCACCTCGACGATGTCGATGTCCAGCCGGGGGTCGGAGCTGCCCTGCGGGCGCGAAGCGAGCATGAACGATTCCAGGAAGTGGGTAGGCGTACAACGCGGCAGCGTAGTTCCGGTTGACGCCCAAGCATGCTTCGCGCCCGGCCGCCATACGGGACGACCCGGAGTGCGGGATCCCGATGCGATAAGCTGTCGAGTTTCGATGTCCACGATTCCGTCCGCCGTCCGGTTGGTCGACGAGCCGCTCCCCGCGGAATGGCGACGCGAGATCGCTGCCCAGTCTCCCGAGGTCGCCGCTGCCGTCGTGCTCGCCTGGGCGGAGCTCGACCTCGACACGCGGTTGCGCTATGGCCGCGCTTTGCTGCTGCTGACCCCGTCCGCGTTATGGTTTTTCGATGTACGCGGCCCACGGACCGAATCGTTCCCGCTCGATGAACGCAGCCGCCTGGAGCTGAGCGACCACGGCGGCGTCGGCCTGCTGCAGCTGTGCGACGACGCCCGGCGGCTGGCGTCGTGGCGGTTCACGCTCGCCTGCCTGCCGGGGGTCCAGCGCCTGGCCGAGCGTTTCGAAGCCGCGCGTTCGGCCGCGAGTCGGCCTTGTTCGGCCGCCGAGGCGGGGGGCGCGGCGATCGATGCCGCGTGGACCGCCGAGGAGGCCGACGAGGTCGAAGATCGCCCCCGCGACGAGCGCCCGTCGACTTGGCATCTGCTGCGCCTGTGGCGCTTCGCGCGCCCGTACCGGCGGCGCCTGCTCGCCGGCTTCCTGCTCACGCTCGCGTCGACGGCCGCGACGCTGGTCCCGCCGTACCTGACGATGCCGCTGATGGACGAGGTGCTGATCCCGTTCCAGAACGGCGTGCCGATCGACCCGCACCTCGTGTCGCTGTACCTGGGCGGGCTGCTCGCCGCGGCGCTCATCGCCTGGGTGCTCGGCTGGGGCCGCACCTACCTGCTCGCGCTAGTGAGCGAACGCATCGGCGCCGACCTGCGCACCGCCGCCTACGAGCATCTGCTGAAGCTCTCGCTGCAGTATTTCGGCGGCAAGCGCACCGGCGACCTGATGGCGCGCATCGGCAGCGAGACCGACCGCATCAACGTCTTCCTGTCGCTGCACCTGCTCGACTTCGCCACCGACGTGCTGATGATCGCGATGACCGCGGTGATCCTCGTCTCGATCGATCCGTGGCTGGCGCTGGTCACCCTGATGCCGCTGCCGCTGATCGTCTGGCTGATCCACCTCGTGCGCGAGCGCCTGCGGCACGGCTTCGAGAAGCTCGACCGGATCTGGGCCGAGGTGACGAGCGTGCTCGCCGACACGATCCCCGGCATCCGCGTGGTCAAGGCCTTCGCGCAGGAGCGGCGCGAGGCCGAGCGCTTCCGGCTGGCGAACGAGCACAACCGCATCGCCAACGACCGCCTGAACCGGATCTGGTCGCTGTTCTCGCCGTCGGTCACGCTCGCCACCGAGATCGGCCTGCTGGTCGTCTGGGCCTTCGGCATCTGGCAGGTCGCGCGCGGGCGCATCACGGTCGGCGTGCTCACCGCGTTCCTCGCGTACATCGGGCGCTTCTACACGCGGCTCGATTCGATGAGCCGCATCGTCACGCACACGCAGAAGGCGGCGGCCGGCGCGAAGCGGATCTTCGAGATCCTCGATCACGTCTCCAGCGTTCCGCAGGCCCCCGATCCGGTGCCGCTGCCGCAGATGAAGGGCCGCATCGAGATCCGCGACGTAGATTTTCGCTACGGCAACCGCGCGGTGCTTCGCGGCTTGAGTCTCGAGATCGCACCCGGCGAGATGATCGGACTCGTCGGCCACAGCGGATCGGGCAAGAGCACGCTGGTGAACCTGATCCTGCGCTTCTACGATCCGAGCGACGGAGCGATCCTCGTCGACGGCATCGACATCCGGCGTCTGCATATCGCCGACTATCGCCGTCACATCGGGCTGGTGCTGCAGGAGCCGTTCCTGTTCTTCGGCACGATCGCCGAGAACATCGCCTACGGCAAGCCCGAGGCGACGCGCGAGGAGATCGTCGCCGCGGCGCGCGCCGCGCACGCGCACGAGTTCATCCTGCGGCTGCCGCACGGATACGACTCGCTGGTCGGCGAGCGTGGCCAGGCGCTCTCCGGCGGCGAGCGCCAGCGCATCTCGATCGCGCGCGCGCTGCTGATCGATCCGCGCATCCTGATCCTCGACGAGGCGACCTCGTCGGTGGACACCGCCACCGAGCAGGAGATCCAGAAGGCGCTCGACAATCTCGTGCAGGGGCGCACGACGATCGCGATCGCGCACCGGCTGAGCACGCTGCGCAAGGCGGACCGGCTCGTGGTGCTCGACCGCGGCCGTGTCGTCGAGACCGGGACGCACGACGAGCTGATGAAGCGCGAGGGCGTCTATTGCGAGCTGTATCGCGCGCAGCAGCGCCGCGCCGAGATCGAGCCGTCGGGCAACGCCGACGATCGCGTCGAGGCGCTCGCCGAGAGCCCGTCCTGATGGCGGCGGTGCCCGCGTTCTCGCTGTCGCGCGACGCGTTCGGCAGGCTCGTGCTGCACGAGCCCGACGGAACGCGGCACGTCGGCATCGTGCCGGTGCGCGCCTTTCCGATCTCGGCGCCCGACGAGGGCGTCTCGCTGCTCGGTGCCGACGGACGCGAACGCGTCTGGATCGAGCGTCTGTCGTCGCTCGACGACGAGCGTCGCGGCG
>DATGRE010000091.1:0-15394 GCA_035303885.1 Zeimonas sp.
CGAGCCGGTGGACGATCCCCGCGCGCGGCAGCCGCGCGAGCGCCGGACGATGGTGCAGCAGCCCGTTCATCAGCGTGCCGCGCCAGTTGCCGGCCGCCGGATGCACGACGAGTCCGGGCGGCTTGTCGACGACGAGCAGGTCGTCGTCCTCGTGGACGACGTCGAGCGGGACCGGGTCCGGGGCGAAGGCGGTGTCGGCCTCGCGCGGCTGCGGTTCGACGACGATGCGTTCGCCGCCCTTCAGCCGGGTGCTCGCCGTGAGCGCGCGCTCCTCGCAATGCACGGCGCCGAGTGCGATCCACTGCTGCAGCCGGGTTCGGGAGACGCCTTCGAGGCGTCCGGCGAGGTATCGGTCGACGCGCTGGCCGGCGGCGTCGGTGGCCTCGATCGTGAGCGTGGACGCCTGCGGATCGCCGGCCGCCTCGTCGGAGGGCGTCGCTATAATCGCGCGCATGAATGCCGCTCTGGTCTCCTTCGTGCGGACGGCCGCGTGCGCCGCCCTGGTGTCGCTGGCTGCCTGCAGCACCTCGGATCCGCCCGACAGGACGCTGGGGTGGACGCCCGAACGATTATATGCAGAGGCCCGCGACGAGATGGCCACGGGCAACTGGGAGCAGGCGGTGCAGCTGCTCGAGAAGCTCGAGGCGCGCTATCCGTTCGGCACCTGGGCGCAGCAGGCGCAGCTCGACACCGCCTATGCCCATTACAAGGACGGCGAACGCGCGCTCGCGCTGGCGGCGATCGACCGCTTCATGAAGCTGCACCCGAACCACGACTCGCTCGACTACGCGCTGTACCTGAAGGGAATCATCAACTTCAACGAGCAGCAGGGGCTGCTCGCGAAGCTCGGCGGACAGGACCTCTCCGAACGCGATCACGCCGCCTCGCGCGAGTCCTTCGATGCGTTCAAGGAGCTCGTCACGCGCTTCCCCGAGAGCCGGTACGCCGACGACGCCCATGCGCGCATGGAGTACCTGGTGAACTCGATGGCGCGCGGCCAGGTGCACGTGGCCCGCTACTACTTCAAGCGCGGCGCCTACGTCGCCGCGGCCAACCGCGCACAGGAGGTCGTGCGCCAGTTCGAGCAGTCGCCCGCGGTGGAGGAGGCGCTCTACCTCCTCGTGCAGTCGTACGACCGGCTCGGCATGCCGGAGCTGCGCGACGACGCCGAGCGGGTGCTGCGCGCCAACTTCCCCGACAGCGAGCTGCTCACGAAAGGCCTGCCGGAAGACGATCGTCGCTGGTGGCAGGTCTGGCGCTGAGCGAAGCGCAGAACGCCCGCGCCTCCTCGGCATCGCGGGTCCGGCGGAAGGCCGGCAGGCTGGCGACGAGCCGGCGCCCATAGGGGCGCGTCGCGAGGCGCTCGTCGCAGATCATCAGCAGCCCGCGATCGGTCTCCGAGCGGATCAGCCGACCGGCGCCCTGCTTCAACGCCATCGCCGCCGCCGGCAGCTGCATCTGGCGGAACGGATCGCGACCGCCGCGGCGCGCGGCCTCGATGCGGGCGGCGAGGATCGGGTCGTCGGGCGCGGCGAACGGGAGCTTGTCGATGACGACCAGCGACAGGCGGTCGCCGACGACGTCCACGCCTTCCCAGAAGCTCGCCGACCCGACGAGCAACGGGCGCGGCGCCGCGCGGAAGCGCTCGATCAGCGCCGAGCGCGAGGCGCGCCCCTGCACCAGCAGCTCGATGCCGCAGTCGAGCGCGGCGATGCGTTCGGCGAGCAGCGTCGCCTGCTGCTCGACCATGCGTAGACTCGTGCACAGCACGAACGCGCGGCCGCCGTTGGCGACGATCAGCGGCCAGGCGGCGTCGGTCACGCGTTCGGCGAAACCCGGCGAGGCCGGATCGCCGCACTCTCGGGGCACGTACAGCAGCGCCTGGCGCGGATAGTCGAACGGACTCTCGCAGCACAGGGTGTGCGCGTCCTCGAGACCGAGCGACGTCGTGAAGTGATCGAAGCTGCCGGCGACCGACAGCGTCGCCGACGTGCAGATCCAGGCGCAGCGCACGCTCTCCCGGTGGCGGCGGAAGGCGTCGGCGACCGACAGCGGCGTGATCTGCAGCGTCAGTCCGCCGGCGTGCACGTCGACCCAGTGAATCGCTTCGTCGGTGCCCGCATCGGCGGCCCAGACGCCGTCGCACCATTCGCGTAGCCGCGCCGCGAGCTCGTCGCCGCGCACGCGCAGCCGCGCGAGCTCGCGACCGCGCTCGGCGAAGCGCTCGAGCGCCTCGCGCGGCAATGCGCGCTCGGTCGCCACGATCGCCTCGCGCAGCGCCGCGCGCGCCCGCGCCTGTCGCGCGTCGATGCGCCCGGGCCGGCCGGCGGCAAGCCGCAGCTCGCGCACCGCGTGCTCGAGCGCCGACGACAGCGACGTCCAGTCGGCCGCATCGAGCGCCTCGTCGCGGCCCGCGCGATGCAGGTCGCGTGCGAACTCGACGAGCTGGCGCGTCGAGACCCCGCGGCCGAGGAACTGCGTGGCGACCTGCGGCAGCTGATGCGCTTCGTCGAAGACGACCGCGTGCACGCTGGGCAGCAGCTCGGCGACGCCTTCGTCGCGCAACGCGAGGTCGGCGCAGAACAGGTGGTGATTGACCACGACGATGTCGGCGGCCTGCGCCGCCTGCCGCGCGCGGAAGACGAAGCACTGCGCGAAATCGGCGCAGTCCTGCCCGAGGCAGTTCTCCCGGGTCGAGGTGGCCAGCGCCCAGGCCGGCGCGTCCTCGGGGATGCCCTGCGCCTCGCTGCGGTCGCCGCTGTCGGAGATCGCCGCGAAGCGCTCGATCCGGCGCAGCATCGCGATGTCCTCGCGACGCTCGAAACGGCCTTCGGCGAGGTTGCGGCGCAGATGATGGCGGCACACGTAGTTCGCGCGCCCCTTGAGCAGCGCGGTCGTGGCCCCCGACGCGAGCGCCTGCCGCACGCGCGGAAGATCGCGCCGGAAGAGCTGGTCCTGCAGCGTCTTCGTCCCGGTGCTGATCAATACGCGTGCGCCGCTCAGCAGCGCGGGCACGAGATACGCGTAGGTCTTGCCGACCCCGGTGCCGGCTTCGACGACGAGCGGCTCGGCGGTGTCGATCGCCTGCGCGACCGCGCGCGCCATCGCACGCTGCGACGCGCGCGGCGTGTATCCCGGTGTCGCCTCGGCGATCGGCCCATCGGCGTCGAACGCCGCGTCGACCGCTTCGGCCAGACGCGACGCGGCGCCGGCGAAGCCCATCAGGCAGGTTCGTCGGGCACGAGTTGCATCTGCAGCAGCACGATCGCGTCCTTGATCTGCAACTTGCGCTTCTTGAGCCGGCGCAGCTGCAGCTCGTCGAAGTGCGATTGCGTGCCGAGCGCGTCGATCATCGCGTCGAGGCCGCGATGTTCGAGCTGCAGTTCGGTGATGCGCTGTCGGATCGAGTCGCCGATGCCGAGGTTCTCGCTTTCGTCGACGCTATGGTCTTCGATCATCTGGGTACCGTTCCCCCCCGCGAAGGGGCCCGAATGTGGGACACGCAGCGAAAAAACCGGGCGCTGGGCCAATGATACGTCCGCTGCCCCGGGCGACTCAATGCACCCGCGAGGCGGGCTCGGCCGCCTCGCCTTCTCCGTGCAGCGCCCCCGCCGTCGCGCGCCGCGGCGCCTGCAGGTATTCGCGCGAGTTCATCTCGTGCAGCCGGCTCACGGTCCGATGGAACTCGTGGGCGAGCACGCCCTGGGTGTAGAGCGCCTCGGGCGGGACCTCGGCCGACACGATCAGGTTGACCCGCCGGTCGTAGAGCACGTCGACGAGCCAGACGAAGCGGCGCGCCTCCGACGCCATCGCCGCGCTCATGCGCGGCACGTCCGAGACGATCACCGTATGGAACTGGCTCGCGATCTCGAGGTAGTCGTTCTGCGAGCGCGGCCCGCCGCACAGGGTGCGGAAATCGAACCAGACGACACCGCCCGCACGGCGCAGCGCGCGGATCTCGCGGCGCTCGATCATCAGGCGCGGATCCTCGTCGCGCGCCTCGGCCAGCCGCGCGAAGATCTCGCGCAGCGCACGATCGACCTCGCCGCCGAGCGGCGTGTGGTAGGCGTCGACGTCGGCGAGCGTGCGCCGCCGATAGTCGATGCCGGCGTCCACGCTGAGCACGTCGACGTTGCGCTCAATCAACTCGATCGCCGGGAGGATGCGGTCGCGGTGCAGCCCGCCGGGGTACAGCCCGTCGGGCCGGTAGTTCGACGTGATGACGAAGGTCACGCCGTGCGCGAACAGCCCCCGCATCAGCCGCTCGAGGATCATCGCGTCGGCGATGTCCGAGACGTGGAACTCGTCGAAGCAGATCAGCCGGTAGCGTCGTGCGACGTTCGCCGCGACCGCGTCGAGCGGATCGGCGCGCCCCTTGAGCTCGTCGAGCGAACGGTGCACGTCGCGCATGAACTCGTGGAAATGCAGCCGCGTCTTGCGCACGACCGGCACCGACGCGTAGAAGCAGTCCATCAGGAAGCTCTTGCCGCGCCCGACCCCGCCGTGCAGCCAGACGCCGCGCGGCACTTCCGGGCGCAGCACGAGCTTCTTCAGGCGGTTCGAGCGCGCCGCCTTGAAGGCGACGAACTCGTCGCTCATGCGCTGCAGGCGCGCGATCGCCGCCTGCTGCGTCGGGTCGGGCGTATGTCCGCGCTCGGCGAACGCACGCGCGCAGCGCTCGGCGACGCTCACCGACGGCAGGGCGCGCCTCAGGCGTTCAGCGCACGCTGGTCCGTCGCGGCGAGCGCGGCCTCGCGCAGCGCCTCGGACAGCGACGGATGCGGATGCGAGACGCGGCCGATGTCCTCGGCCGACGCGCGGAACTCCATCGCGAGCGTCGCTTCGGCGATCAGCTCCGAAGCGGCGCTCGAGACGATGTGCACGCCGAGCACCTCGTCGGTCGCGGCATCGGCCAGCACCTTGACGAAGCCGGCCGCGTGCCCGGTGCCCAGCGCCCGGCCGTTGGCCGAGAACGGGAACTGCCCGGTCTTGAACGCGCGGCCCTCGTTGCGCAGCTGCTCCTCGGTGCGCCCGACCCACGCGATCTCCGGCGCCGTGTAGATCACCCACGGAATCAGCGCGTAGTCGATGTGCGTGTCCTGGCCGGCGATCCGCTCGGCGACCATCACGCCCTCGTCCGAAGCCTTGTGGGCCAGCATCGGCCCGCGTACGACGTCGCCGATCGCCCAGACGTTGGGCGCACCGGTGCGGCAGTGCTCGTCCACCGGGATGAAGCCGCGCTCGTCGACCGCCAGGTCGATCGCCTCGAGCCCCAGTCCGTCGGTGCACGGCACGCGCCCGACCGAGACGATCAGGCGGTCGCAATCGAGCGCCTGCTCGTCGCCGTCGCCGATCGTGTAGCGGACGCGCACACCGTCGTCGCGCACATCGACGCCGGCGATCCGCGCCTCGAGCTCGATGCGCAGGCCCTGCGCCTTGAACTGCTTCCACGCTTCCTTGCGCACGCCCTCGTCGGCCGCGGCGAGGAAGGTGGGCAGCGCCTCGAGCACGGTGACGTCGGCGCCCAGGCGCCGCCACACCGAACCGAGCTCCAGCCCGATCACGCCGGCACCGATGACGCCGAGCCGCTTCGGCACGTCGGGCATCGCCAGGGCACCGACGTTGTCGCAGACGATCCGGTTGTCGATCTCGACGCCGGGCAGCGTGCGCGGTTTCGAGCCGGTGGCGATGATCACGTGCTTGGCGCCGACCAGCTGCGCCTGTCCGTTGCCGCCCTCCTCGTCGGCGACCTCGATGCGGTAGGCGTCGTCCTCGTAGCCGACGAAGCGTCCGAAGCCCTTCAGCCAGGTGATCTTGTTCTTGCGGAACAGGAACTCGATGCCCTGCGTCATCTTCGAGACGATGCGCGTCTTGCGCGCCTGCATCTTCGCGACGTCGATGCGCGCGCCTTCGACGTCGATGCCGTGCGCCTCGTAGTCCTTGCGCACGAGCTCGTAGGCCTCGCTCGACGCGAGCAGCGCCTTGGAGGGAATGCAACCGACGTTCAGGCAGGTTCCGCCGAGCGCGAACTTGCCGTCGGCATTGCGCCAGCCTTCGATGCAGGCGACGTTCATGCCGAGCTGCGCGGCGCGGATCGCGGCGATGTAGCCGCCGGGACCGGCGCCGATGACGACGACGTCGTAGGCCTGGGACATGGCGACGGCTCCTTACAGGTCCAGGAGCAGGCGCGACGGATCTTCCAGCGCCTCCTTGATCGAAACGAGGAACAGCACCGCGTCGCGGCCGTCGATGATGCGGTGGTCGTACGAGAGCGCGAGGTAGTTCATCGGGCGGATGACGATCTGGCCGTTCTCGACGACCGGACGTTCCTTCGTCGCGTGCACGCCGAGGATCGCCGACTGCGGCGGGTTGATGATCGGCGTCGACAGCATCGAGCCGAACACGCCGCCGTTGCTGATCGAGAACGTTCCGCCGGTGAGCTCCTCGATGCCCAGCTTGCCTTCCTGCGCGCGCTTGCCGAAATCGGCGATCTGGCGCTCGATCTGCGCGAAGCCGAGTTGGTCGGCGTTGCGCACCACCGGCACGACCAGCCCCCGCGGCGAGCTCACCGCCACGCCGATGTCGAAATAGCCGTGATAGATGATGTCGGAGCCGTCGACCGACGCGTTGACGATCGGGAACTTGCGCAGCGCGTGCACCGCGGCCTTGACGAAGAACGACATGAAGCCGAGCCGCGTGCCGTGCTCCTTCTCGAAGCGCTCCTGGGAGCGCTTGCGCAGCTCGATCACCGGCTGCATGTTCACTTCGTTGAAGGTGGTGAGGATCGCGTTCGTCTGCTGCGACTGCACGAGCCGTTCGGCCACGCGCTGGCGCAGTCGCGACATCGGGACGCGCTGCTCGGGTCTGCCCTCGAGCAGCGACGAGACGTCGACCGCCGGACGCACCTCCGGCAACGGCGCGCGCGCCGGCGCGGGAGCCGCGGGCGCGGCCGCGGGCGCCGCCTGCTGCGTGCCCCGGGCGATCGCGCCGAGCACGTCGCCCTTCGTGACGCGGCCGTCGCGACCGGTGCCGCTGACCTGCGACGGCGACATCTGTGCCTCGCGCAGCATCTTCGCGGCAGCCGGCATCGCGATGTCGCCTTTCGGGCCGCCGGCGGCGGCGGGTGCGGAAGGCGCCGCCGCAGCGGCCGACGCCGTCGCGGCGGCTTGCGCCGGCGCGGCCGCGGCGGCGTCGGTTGCGGCCGCCTTCTCGGGCGCGGCCGTCGGCTTGGCTTCGGTGTCCAGGCGCGCGATCACCTCCTCGGCGACGACGGTCTCGCCGTCACCCTTGAGGATTTCGGTCAGCACGCCGTCGGCGGGTGCCGGCAGCTCGAGCACGACCTTGTCGGTTTCGATGTCGATCAGATTCTCGTCCCGCGCGACCGCTTCGCCGACCTTCTTGTGCCATTGCAGCAGCGTGGCTTCGGCGATCGACTCGGCCAGCTGCGGAACCTTGATCTCGATGACGGGCATTCACAGTTCTCCGGGCAAAGCGCGCGTCACGCGGCCTCGCGGTTGGTTTTCTTCGTGCGCGGCCGCGCGGCGCCCAGCGCCGCGGCGAGCAGCTCCTTCTGCTGCGCGTAGTGCTTGTCGTAGTAGCCGACGGCCGGCGAGGCCGACGCGGGACGTCCGGCGTAGCTCAGCTTCTGGCCGTCCTTCATCGCTTCCTGGATCTGGTGCTGCACGTAGAACCACGCACCCTGGTTCTGCGGCTCGTCCTGGCACCAGACGATCTGCGTGGCCGATGCGTATTTCTTCATCTCGGCATCGAGCGCCTTGTGCGGGAACGGATACAGCTGCTCGATGCGCACGAGCGCGATGTCGTCGAGCTGGCGCTCGCGGCGCGCGGCGAGCAGGTCGTAGTAGACCTTGCCCGAGCAAAGGATGACGCGCCGCACGCGGCTCGCCTCGACGCTCGGGTCGCCGATCACGGTGCGGAACTCGCCGGAGGCGAGCTCCTTCAGCGGCGAGACGGCCTCCTTGTTCCGCAGCAGCGACTTCGGCGTCATCAGCACGAGCGGCTTGCGGAACATGCGGATCATCTGCCGACGCAGCACGTGGAAGATCTGCGCCGGCGTCGTCGGCTGGCACACCTGCATGTTGTTCTCGGCGCACAGCTGCAGGAAACGCTCCAGGCGTGCCGACGAGTGCTCGGGCCCCTGCCCTTCGTAGCCGTGCGGCAGCATCATCACCAATCCGCAGGCGCGGCCCCATTTCGTCTCGCCCGACGAGATGAACTGGTCGATGACCACCTGCGCGCCGTTGGCGAAGTCGCCGAACTGCGCCTCCCAGATCACTAGCGTGTTCGGGTCGGCGGTCGCGTAGCCGTACTCGTAGGCGAGCACCGCCTCTTCGGAGAGCACCGAGTCGATGACGATGAACTGCCCCTGCTGGTCGGCGACGAACTGCAGCGGGATGTACGAGCCCTGGTCCCAGCGCTCGCGGTTCTGGTCGTGCAGCACCGCGTGCCGATGCGTGAAGGTGCCGCGGCCGGAGTCCTGGCCCGACAGGCGCACGTCGTAGCCCGAAGCGAGCAGCGTGGCGAACGCGAGGTGCTCGCCCATGCCCCAGTCGAGCGGATGCTCGCCCTCGGCCATCGCACGCCGGTCGTTGATGACGCGTTCGACCAGCGGGTGCAGCTTGAAATTCTCGGGGACCGTCGTGATCCGCTCGCCGAGCCGGCGCAGCTCCGCCATCGGCACGGCGGTCTCGGCCGCATCGGTCCACTTGCGGTTCAGGAACGGCATCCAGTCGACCGCGAACTTGCGCTTGAAGTCGGTGATGAGCGGATCGAAGGTGTGCTTGCCTTCATCCATCGCCTTGCGGTAGTCGGCGACCATCCGCTCGGGATCGCCTTCGGCCAGGATGTCCTGGCGCACGAGCTTGTCGGCGTACAGCTTGCGCGTACCCGGATGCTGCGCGACCTTCTTGTACATCATCGGCTGCGTCACCGCCGGCGTGTCCTGCTCGTTGTGCCCGAGCTTGCGGAAGCAGACGATGTCGACGACGATGTCCTTGCGGAAGGTCTGCCGGAAGTCGAGCGCGAGCTGCGTGGCGTACACCACGGCTTCGGGGTCGTCGCCGTTCACGTGCAGCACCGGCGCCTCGATCATCTTCACGACGTCGGTGCAGTACAGCGTCGAGCGTGCGTCGCGCGGATCGGAAGTGGTGAACCCGATCTGGTTGTTGATGACGATGTGGACCGTGCCGCGCGTGCCGTAGCCGCGGGTCTGCGCGAGGTTCAGCGTCTCCATCACCACGCCCTGCGCCGCGAACGCGGCATCGCCGTGCACCAGCACCGGCAGGACCTGGTCGCCGTTGCGATCGCCCCGGCGCGTCATCCGCGCCCGGCACGAGCCTTCGACGACCGGGTTGACGATCTCGAGATGCGACGGGTTGAAGGCGAGCGACAGATGCACCGGCCCGCCGGGCGTCGAGACGTCGCTGGAGAAGCCCTTGTGGTACTTGACGTCGCCGCTGGGCAGGTCGTCGGCGTGCCGCCCCTCGAACTCGGCGAAGAGCTCCTTCGGCATCTTGCCGAGCACGTTGACCAGCACGTTCAGGCGGCCGCGATGCGCCATTCCGATGACGATCTCCTGGATCCCCGCCTCGCCGGCCCGCTGAATCAGCTCGTCCATCGCCGCGATGAAGCTCTCGCCACCCTCCAGCGAGAAGCGCTTCTGGCCGACGAACTTCGCGTGCAGGTAGCGCTCGAGGCCCTCGGCGGCGGTGAGCCGCTCGAGGATCCGCTTCTTCTTGTCGGTGGAGTAGCTCGGCCGCGAGCGCGTCGACTCGAGCCGCTCCTGCAGCCAGCGCTTCTGCGCCGGGTCGGAGATGTACATGAACTCGGCGCCGATCGTGCCGCAATAGGTGTCGCGCAGCGCCTTGACGATGTCGCGCAGCGGCGCGCTGTCGAAGCCGAAATAGGTGTTGGCCGCCGAATAGATGTGCGCCTGGTCGCCCTCGGTGAAATCGTAGAACGCGGGCTCGAGCTCGGGGATCGTCGGGCGCTCCTGGCGCTTCAACGGATCGAGATCGGCCCAGCGCGAGCCGAGGAAGCGATACGCCGCGATCAGCTGCTGTACGAAGACCTGCTTGCGCGCGGTCGCGGCGTCCCCGCCCATCTGCTGCGGCTGCAGCAGCCCCTCGCGGGCGCGCTCGGCGAAGGACTGGACGATCGGCGCATGGGCGACGTCGCGCGTCTCGGGACGTCCGTCGGCCGCCGGCACCCCCTGCAGGCTGTCGAACCAGGCGCGCCAAGCCTCCGGAACCGAAGCCGGATTGTTCAGGTAGCTCTCGTAGAGCTCTTCGACGTAGGGGGCGTTGCCGCCGAACAGATACGAGTTCGACTGGAGCGCTTTGAACATGTTTTCTTCACCTTGTGGAACGAGTTTCTCGTCCAAGATGCCCGGCGTGCCTGCCTGCTGCAGCCGGCGAACGCCGCTCCGGTTTCCGGAGCGGTCGTCCGAGATTCGACGAAATGGATGGACGAGGGAATCAGGGCATCGGGCGCTTGCTCGCGGGAAGCGAGAATCCTTCCGATGGTATCACCGCGCCGGCGGATCCGCCCGGCGACGCATGCGCTCGGCGGTCTGCAGATAGACGCGCGCCGAGGGTCCGCCCAGTGCGACCGCCCGTTCGGCCGCGTGCGCGGCACCCGCAGCGTCTCCGGCGTCGGCGAGCGCGTGCGCGAGGTTGTTCCACGCGTCGGCGAAATCGGGATGGCGGGCGAGCAGCGCCCGGTAGGCGCTCGCGGCCGCATGCGGCCGCGAGTCGGCGAGCAGTGCATTCGCGCGCGCGAAGGCCACGAAGCGGTCATCGGGCGCACGCGCGAGCAGGGCCTCGTAGGCGCGCAGCGCAGCGGCGCGATCGAGCCGTTCGAGCGCGACCGCCGCGCGCAGCGCCGTGCCGACGTCGACGCTGGAGGGAATGCGCGACGGATCGACCACGATCATCGACCAGGCGCCCGCGCGCGCCCATGTGCGCTCGAAGGTGTCGATCGACATCGGCGTGGCGGCTTCGGTACCCGAATGCAGCACGACCACTCCCGCCCGCAGGTCGTAGCCGATGAGCACCGCGTAATGCCAGATCGGCGCCCAGGACAGGCCGAGGTTCTGGAACACGAGCACCGGAACGCCGTCGGCAACCGCCTGCAGCATCGATGCCAGCCGCCCGTCGAGCGGCACCGAGAGCATCGATTCGCGCCGGGGCTGCGCGAGCATCTCGGCCTGCAGGCTTCCCTTGCGCGCCGGCAGATAGACGGCGTCGATCAGGCGCTCGAGCGGCACGGGACGGCCGGCCGCGGCGAGCGCCATCGCGAGCGCGGCCGGTCCGCATTGATAGTCGCTCTGCGCGACGAACGGCACGCCGGCGATCGACGCGCGCGGCGCGAGCGACCGGCCGAAGGCGCCGGAGCGCGCGCCCTCGTCAACGGACGCGGCCTGCGATGCGGCCGGCAGTGCGGCCCGCAGCGCAGCGCTCTGCGGTGCCGCGCAGCCGCCGAGCGCGGCCGCCACGAGGACGAGCGCGACGCCGAGCGTGATCGGCCGGGCGCCGCGCCTGAGCGGCCGGACGCCGCCGATACGTGGGCCGGTATCGCCCCTGCCCGGGGGCGGGCGGTCGACGCGAACGCGTGCGCGGCGCCTGCGCGCGGCCGTCAACGGATCGGCCGCGTGAACGGGAACACGCGCGTGAATCCCAGGATGTCGGTGACGAGCAGGATCACGAAGACCAGTACGACGGCCCCGATCACGCTGCCGCCGGCCGGCAGCCGCTCGAGCTGCTCGGCGAGCGCCTGCGCCTGCACGTCGTCGAGCGCCTGCACGCGCGCGCGCGCCTCCTCGGGCGAGACGCCGAGCGCCTCGAGCCGTGTGCGGACGTCGTCGCGCGCGAGCAGCGCCTCGAGCGCCGAACGGTCGACGGGTACGCCCGCGGCACTGCCCGCGAGCGCTTCCTCGGTGGTGACGATGCGCGCCTGCACCGGCGCGGGCGTGGTGGTGGCGACGAGCGCGACGACGACGCCGGCGGCGACGGCGCGCAACAGCGGACGGACGTTCATGGAGCACTCCGAGGTTGGATCGATCGATGGGGCCGCGCTGCGGCTCGTCCCCTGCGAACGATCATAGCCGGATGCGCCGCGGGCGGCGATCGGCCGCCGCGGCTTCCTATCGTCGCGACGCCTTCGGTAGTAAAGTGACGCACGACCGTCGCACTCGAACGACGGCGACGCACTGCACATAAAGGAGGGAGACCCTTTGCAGGCGACCGACACGCGCAATCCCGACTACTACCACCGGGTGGTGGACTGTCAATGGGCGTGTCCCGCCCACACACCGGTTCCCGAATACATCCGCCTGATCGCCGCCGGGCGCTACTCCGACGCCTATCTCGTCAACTGGCGTTCGAACGTCTTTCCCGGGATTCTCGGCCGCACCTGCGACCGGCCGTGCGAGCCGGCGTGCCGGCGCGGACGCGTCGAGGCGCAGCAGACCGAACGGCCCGAACCCGTGGCGATCTGCCGACTCAAGCGCGTCGCGGCCGACTACAAGGACGACATCCGCGCACGGCTGCCCCGCCCGGCCCGGCGCCCCAACGGGCGACGCGTCGCGTGCGTCGGCGCCGGCCCCGCGTCGCTCACCGTCGCGCGCGATCTCGCACCGCTCGGCTATGCGGTCACCGTGTTCGACGGCGACACGCGCGCCGGCGGAATGATCCGCACCCAGATCCCGCGCTTTCGCCTTCCCGAGGAGGTCATCGACGAGGAGACCGGCTACGTGCTCGACCTCGGCGTCGATTTCCGCGCCGGCACCCGCATCGACTCGATGAAGGCGCTGCTCGACGAAGGCTACGACGCGATCTTCGTCGGCAGCGGCGCGCCGCGCGGGCGCGACCTCGACCTGCCCGGCCGGCGGGAGGCGGCCGCGCACATCCACATCGGCATCGACTGGCTCGCGTCGGTGTCCTTCGGGCACGTCGACCGCATCGCGCGCCGCGTGCTGGTGCTCGGCGGCGGCAACACCGCGATGGACTGCTGCC
This sequence comes from Zeimonas sp., assembly GCA_035303885.1. Classification (GTDB taxonomy): domain Bacteria; phylum Pseudomonadota; class Gammaproteobacteria; order Burkholderiales; family Burkholderiaceae_E; genus Zeimonas. The sequence continues at coordinate 13,035 of DATGRE010000091.1, forward strand.
GCACCGCGCGTCGCCTCGGCGGCGAGGACGTACGCGTCGTCGTGCGCTCGGGCTTCGCCGAGATGAAGGCGTCGCCGTGGGAGAAGGAAGACGCGATGCACGAGGGCATCCCGATTCACGACTTCCTCGTGCCGAAGGCGTTCCTGCACGAGAACGGCCGGCTCACCGGCATGCGCTTCGAGCCGGTCGAGGCGCGCTACGACGCGAACGGACGCCGTTCGCTGGTGCCCACCGGCGCGCCCGATCGCGTCTTCGAATGCGACGAGGTGCTGATCGCCGTCGGCCAGGAGAACGCCTTTCACTGGATCGAACGCGACGTGGGCATCGAGTTCGACCGCCATGGGATGCCCGTGCTCGATCCGGTCACGCTGCAGTCCCGTCGTCCCGAAGTCTTCTTCGGCGGCGACGCGGCGCTGGGGCCGAAGAACATCATCTGGGCGGTCGCGCACGGCCACGAGGCTGCGGTGTCGATCGACCGCTGGCTGAACGGCGAGGCCGTGGACGCGCGACCCGCACCGGCGGTCACGATGATCGCGCAGAAGATGGGCATCCACGAGTGGAGCTACGACAACGAGCCCACGCCCGAGCTGCGCAACAAGGTGCCCTGGCACGATCCCTCGCGCGCGCTGCGCGACATCCGCATCGAGGTCGAGCTCGGCTTCGATGCGCAGACCGCGTGGCGCGAAGCCCAACGCTGCCTGAACTGCGACGTGCAGACGGTGTTCACCGCGCCGCAGTGCATCGAGTGCGACGCCTGCGTGGACATCTGCCCGACCGACTGCATCACGTTCACTTCGCCGCCGGCCGACGGCGACGAGCGGGCGCTGCGCGCATCGCTGCGCGCCCCCGCCCAGAACCTCGAGCAGCCGCTCTACGTCTCCCCCGCGCTGAAGACGGGCCGCATCCTCGTCAAGGACGAGGACGTCTGTCTGCACTGCGGGCTGTGCGCCGAGCGCTGCCCCACCGGAGCGTGGGACATGCGCAAGTTCCTTCTCGAGGTCGCGCACGCGGGCCCCGCCTGCCGCGACGCCGCACGCAAGGTGGCCTGATGACGGTGAAACGCATCGAGGCGGTCAACGACTTCGTCATCCAGTTCGCGAACGTCAACGGTTCGGGATCGGCATCGGCCAACGAGCTGTTCGCACGCAGCTTCCTGCGCATGGGCGTTCCGGTCAGCCCGCGCAACATCTTCCCGTCGAACATCCAGGGCCTGCCCACCTGGTATGAAGTGCGCGTCACCGAAAAGGGACACCTCGGCCGGCGCGGCGGCATCGACCTGCTCGTCGCGATGAATCCGCAGACCTGGGACGCCGACGTCGCGTCGATCGAGTCGGGCGGCTATCTGCTGTACGACAGCACCAAGGCGCTGCCGGCTTCGAAATTCCGTGCCGACGTGCACGCGGTCGGCGTGCCGCTCACCGAGATGTGCAACGCCGCCTACGACGACCCGCGCGAACGGCAGCTGCTCAAGAACATCATGTACGTCGGCGTGCTCGCGTCGCTGCTGGGGCTGGACCCCGCCGTCGTGGCCGAGCTGATCGGCGAGCAGTATCGCGGCAAGGAGAAGCTTCTCAAGCCGAACCTCGATGCCTTCCGCAAGGGCTGGCACTACGCCGAGGAGCACCTGGAGAATGCGATCGGGCTGCGCGCGCGGCGTACCGCGCAGGTCGGCGACCGGATCTTCGTCGACGGCAACTCGGCCCTCGCGCTCGGTTTCGTCTACGGCGGGGCCACGGTGTGCGCCTGGTATCCGATCACGCCGTCGTCGTCGGTCGCCGACGCCTTCACCCGGTACTGCGCGAAGCTGCGCGTGGACCCGGAGAGCGGCGAGCGACGCTACGCGATCGTGCAGGCCGAGGACGAGCTCGCCGCGGTCGGCGTCGTCGTCGGCGCGGGCTGGAACGGCGCACGCGCCTTCACCGCCACCTCGGGCCCCGGCATCTCGCTGATGACCGAGTTCATCGGGCTCGCCTACTTCGCCGAGATCCCGGTCACCATCGTCGACGTGCAGCGCGGCGGGCCCTCCACCGGCATGCCCACGCGCACGCAGCAGTCCGACCTCCTCGCCTGCGCCTACGCCTCGCACGGCGACACCAAGCACGTGCTGCTCTTCCCCGAGGACCCGCGCGAGTGCTTCGACTTCGCCGCGCTGGCGCTCGACCTGGCCGATCGCCTGCAGACGCCCATCTTCGTGATGACCGACCTCGACATCGGGATGAACCAGCGGCTGTGCGCGCCCTTCGCGTGGGACGACGCGCGCCGCTACGACCGCGGCAAGGTGATGCGCGCCGAGGCGCTCGAGGCGGGCGCCGAGTTCGGCCGCTATCTCGACGTCGACGGCGACGGCGTTCCGTACCGCA
>DATGRE010000092.1:0-11518 GCA_035303885.1 Zeimonas sp.
TCGTCGCGACGATGTCGATGGTGCCGAGGGCTCTGGCGGCCGCGAGGCGCATGGCGAACGACGGGATCTCCGTCGAAGTCATCGACCCGCGCACGCTGTACCCGCTCGACGAAGAGTTGATCCTCGATTCCGTTCGCAAGACCCATCGCTTGGTCGTCGTGCACGAAGCCTGTACGCGTTTCGGCTTCGGAGCGGAAGTCGCGTCATTGGTCCAGGAGAAGGCGTTCGACTGGCTCGACGCCCCGATCGTTCGGGTGGGGGCACCGCATATTCCGATGCCGTACAACGACGAGCTCGAGCGCGCGACGATCCCGACGCAGCAGACGATCGAGGCGGCGATCCGCCAGACGCTGCAATGACGCCCCTCACTACGGAGCGAAAGGACGATTCGGACAGAGGAAGACGCAGGATGGCTACGTCCGTGGTGATGCCCGAAACGGGCACCGTACTGAAGTGGTATCGAGAGGAGGGGGATCGCGTCCAGACCGGAGATCACATCTGCGACATCGAGACCGACAAGACCGTGATCGAGATCGAGGCCGAGGCCGAAGGAGTGCTGCAGCGGATCCTCGTGCCGGAAGGCACCGGCGACGTCGAGGCGATGACGGAGATCGCACTCATCGCCTCGCCGGAGGAAGCCGCGGTATCCGATGCGCCAGCCGCTGGGAATCTGCAGGAGACCGACCGAAGCCCGACGGTGACGGCGGTCGAGCCTGGCGAAGCGGCAGCAGACGATGCGCGAAACGTCGGCGAGCGAGCGCGCATCTTCGCAAGTCCGCTCGCACGGCGATTGGCGCGCGAGTCGGGAATCGGCCTGGACAAGCTTTCCGGTTCGGGCCCCGGCGGGCGGATCGTCGAGCGCGACGTGACCGCGGTCCTTCGCGCCGTAGAGAACCGAATCCCCGCGGGAGATCGCGTCGGAAGCCTTGCGGCGCGCGCGGATACGACGGCGGGGTTCCGGGGAGCGGACGCCTTCGATGTCGTTCCGCTCAGCGGGATGCGACGCAGGATCGCCGAGCGGATGGCCGAGGCCAAGCAGACGATCCCCCATTTCTACCTATCGATCGACGTGGAGTTGCGCTCGCTGATCGCTCTTCGCGAGCAGATCGAGCGCGATTGCACACGCGACGATACCGGAGAGCCCAGGCACCGGATCTCGATCAACGATTTCGTGGTGAGATCGCTGGCACTCGCGCTCAAGGAGGTCCCTGCGGCGAACGTATTGTGGGACGGCGACCGGATCCTTCGACCGAAGCACATCGATCTCGGAGTGGCGACGGCGGTCGACGACGGCTTGATGACACCCGTGGTTCGGGACGCGGACCGCAAGTCGCTCGCCTCGCTCTCGCAGGAGATCCGCGAGCTTGCGGCGCGCGCCCGCAATCGCACGCTGTCGCCCGACGAATACCAGGGCGGGACGAGCACGGTTTCGAATCTCGGCATGTACGGAGTGAAGGAATTCGGCGCGATCATCAACCCTCCGCAATCGAGCATTCTCGCCGTCGGCATGGCCTCGGAGCGGGTCGTTGCCCGCAACGGATCACCTTCGATCGAAGCGATCGCGTCGCTGACCCTCTCCTGCGACCACCGCGTGATCGACGGGGTGACCGGCGCGAACCTCCTTGCCGCCGTGAAGCGACTGCTCGAGACACCGATCAACCTGATGCTTTGAATCCGCCCGGAGCGAATCCGGGTCCGACCATCCCATCCATTCATTGAACGAGGAGACGTCCGACATGAAGCGTGTCGTTCCATCTTCACTGCTTGCCTGTCTCGTAGCGGGAAGCCTCTGGGGCGCAGCGCCCGCATCGGCCCAGATTTCCGACGATGTCGTGAAGATCGGGTTCATCACCGACATGACCGGCCCGTACGCGGACATCGACGGACCGGGAGGGGTCGAGGCGATTCGCATGGCCATCGCCGACATGGGCGGCAACATCGACGGCAAGAAGATCGAGCTCCTCTACGCCGATCATCAGAACAAGCCCGACATCGCGAGCAATACCGCGCGCGAATGGTTCGACAAGGAGAAGATCGACCTACTGGTCGGCGGACAGAACTCGGCGACCAATCTGGCGATGAACCAGCTGGCGGCCGAACGGAAGAAGCCCTTCATCGCCGTGGGCAGCTCGGCGACGCAGCTGACCAACGAACAGTGCACGCCCTACACCGTCCACTACGTCTGGGACAACGCGTCCCTCGCGAAAGGACCGGGAACGGCGATCGTCCAGGAAGGCGGGAAGAACTGGTTCTTCCTCACCGTCGACTACACCTTCGGGCACGGGCTGGAAGCGGACACGACCAAGGTCGTGAAAGCCAACGGCGGGAACGTCCTCGGGGCGGTTCGGCATCCCCTGAACACACCGGATTTCGCGTCGTTCCTGCTTCAGGCGCAGTCCTCCGGTGCGGACGTCCTCGCCATCGCAAACGCGGGCGCCGACACGATCAACGCCGTCAAGGCGGCCCGGGAGTTCGGCCTCACCGAGAAGCTGCGCCTGGTCACGCTCGTGCTCACGATCATGGATACGCACGCCCTCGGACTCGACGTGGCGCAGGGCCTGTACCTGACCGATCCCTGGTATTGGGACATGACCCCGGAATCGAGGGCATGGGCGAAGCGCTACTTCGAGAAGATGAAGCGGATGCCGTCGAGCATGCATGCCGGCAACTACTCGGCAGTGACCCAATACCTCCAGGCGGTGAAGGCGGTCGGCACGGACGACGGTGATGCCGTGATGGCACACCTCAAGAAGACCAGGATCAACGACATCTTCGCCACGGACGCCTACATCCGGGCCGACGGTCGGATGATGCACGACATGTACCTGATGCAGGTCAAGTCGCCGAACGAGTCGAAGTATCCGTGGGACTACTACCGCCATGTCCGGACGATCCCCGCGGCGCAGGCGTACGTCACCAAGGAGGAATCGAAGTGCCGGCTGTGGGAGTAGTCGTCCGGGACGGCGCTCGAAGGAACCGCCGGAGGAACGGCGCGACCAACGGCGTCGCGCCGTTCCCGCGGCCGCACGAGCAGGTCCGGGGAAGAGAATGAAGGCAGCCTGGTACGAAACGAACGGGCCGGCACGGGACGTCCTGACCGTAGGTGAAATGCCGGACCCGATCCCCGGTCCCGGTGAAGTGCGGGTACGCATCGCCGCATCCGGAGTGAACCCCTCCGACTGGAAGGCCCGGGCCGGTTCCCGCCCCATGGCGGGGCCGCGGGTGATTCCGCACAGTGACGGAGCGGGTGTCATCGATCGGGTGGGCGAAGGCGTATCGGAGGCTCGTATCGGGGAGCGTGTCTGGGTCTGGAATGCGCAGTGGGGACGGCCGTTCGGCACGGCTGCCGAATTCGTCGTGCTTCCGTCGGAGCAGGCCGTCGAGCTCGATTCGAAGACCAGCTTCGAGGCGGGCGCCGATCTCGGGATTCCCGCGCTGACCGCCTACCACGCGGTCACCGTGGACGGTTCCGTGGATGGGGCGACCGTCCTCGTCACCGGGGGCGCCGGCGCGGTGGCGACCTATGCGATCCAGTTCGCGCGGCTCCTGGGGGCGCGACGGATCCTCACCACGGTGAGCTCCGCCCGCAAGGCCGAGCACGCGCGTTCGGTCGGCGCCGACGTCGCGATCGACTACCGGAACGAGTCGGTCGCGGATCGCGTTCTCGCGGCCACCGACGGTCGAGGCGTGGACCGCGTCATCGAGGTCGATGCCTCGACGAACGCGCCGCTGCTCCCGCGCATCCTCGCCCGCCATGGCTCGTGCGTCGTGTACGGATCGAGTGCGCCGCAAATCACGTACGAGTTCGGGCCCATGATCCTGTCGGGCGCCGCCGTCCGCTATTTCATCGTCTACGAGCTGGCGAACGAGGTGCGACACGCAGCCATCGAACAGCTCGGCGACTGGATGCGTCGCGGGCTGGTTCGACACAATGACGTAAGGGCCTATCCGCTCGCCGACATCGCCGCCGCGCACGAGGCGTCGGAACGAGGAGATGTGCTCGGAAAGGTGGTCGTCGTACCGTAGATCTCCGAGACGACGGAACACGGCGGGTCGGGAGATCGCCGATCCGCGCGGCGCTGCGGACCGGCGCCCTTCCATCGCGCGGCTCGACTTCCGGTACGCGAAACCGGGAAGCCGACTCCCGGTACTCGAAACCGCCGACGCAGCGCGTCGTACCATCGTGCGGCCATGACCACAGGGAGTGAAAACATGCAGAACCGTTGGATTCCGCTCGCTGTCATGGGTGCCGCACTCACCGCCGCGACCACGACTGCGGCGCTGGCGCAAGGCACCAAGGAAGACTGGGCACTGGTGCAGCCGATCACGCCGCCCAAGGAGATCGACCTGGGCATGGCCGAGCTCGGCAAGAAGCTGTATTTCGACCCGAGACTGTCGAAGTCCGGATTCATTTCGTGCAACTCGTGCCACAACCTGTCGATGGGCGGCACGGACAACATTCCCACGTCGATCGGCGACCGGTGGCAGAAGGGCCCGATCAACGCGCCCACCGTGCTGAACTCGAGCCTGAACTTCGCGCAGTTCTGGGACGGCCGAGCCCCCGACCTGCAGACCCAGGCCGGCGGCCCGATCGCGAACCCGGCCGAGATGGCCTTCACGCACACGCTGGCGCTCGGCGTGATCGAGTCGATTCCCGCCTACCGCCGCGAGTTCCGGCAGGTGTTCGGCAAGGACGAGATCGTCATCAACGACGTGACGGCCGCGATCGCCGAGTTCGAGAAGACGCTGGTGACGCCCAACTCGCGTTTCGACCAGTGGCTGCTCGGCAAGGCCGACGCGCTGACCGACCAGGAGAGAAGGGGCTGGGACCTCTTCAAGACGAGCGGCTGCGTCGCCTGCCACAACGGGGTCGCGCTCGGCGGGAATTCCTTCCAGAAGATGGGCGTCGTGCAACCGTACGAGGCGACGAGCCCGGTCGAGGGGCGCAGCGCGGTGACCGGGAAGGAGATCGACCGGATGAGCTTCAAGGTGCCGACGCTGCGCAACGTCGAGCTGACGTACCCGTATTTCCATGACGGGGCCGCGAACACGCTGTCGGAGGCGGTCGACGTGATGGGCCGGCTGCAGCTCGGCCGGCACTTCACCGAGCAGGAGAACGCAGACATCGTCGCGTTCCTGAAGACGCTGACCGGCGAACAGCCGACGTTCATCCTGCCGATCCTGCCCCCTTCGAGCGACGAGACGCCGCGTCCGAATCCGTTCGATTGACGCAGGCGCGGGACGTGTACCTGCCGAAACCCTTCACCGAAGCCCGCCTCGACGAGCTGCACCGCATCGTTCGGCAGCACCCGTTCGGCGTGCTCGTCACCCGTCGTGCCCGCGGGCTCGATGCGGACCACCTGCCCTTCGAGCTCGATCCCGCTCGCGGCCGCCTCGGTACGCTGCTCGCCCACGTGGCGCGCGAGAATCCGCTGCTGCAGGAGGTCGCACAGGGCGACGAGGCGATGGTCGTGTTCCGTGGCCCGCAGGGCTACGTCTCGCCCAACTGGTACCCGAGCAAGCGGGAGACGCACCGCCACGTGCCGACCTGGAACTACGAGGTCGTGCATGCGCACGGCCGGCTGCGCATCGTCGACGACGAGCGCTTCGTGCGCGGCGTGGTCGCCCGGCTGACGCGCCGGCACGAGGCGTCGGAGCCGAATCCGTGGCGGATGACCGACGCCCCGGTCGATTTCATCGATGCGATGCTGCAGCGGATCGTCGGCGTCGAAATCGAGATCCTGCGCCTGGAAGGCAAGCGCAAGCTCGGGCAGAACCGAGAGCCGCGCGACGTGGACGGCGCCATCGACGCGTTGCGCGAGCGTGGTGCGTCGGAGCTGGCCGCCGCGATGGAGCGGACGCGCCGCTGAGGCGGCAGGGCCAGCCGCACCAGGAACCCGGTTTGCGGGGGGAACCCGATTTGCATCGGGAAAGCGCTTGGAGGACCAGGGCAATGAGAGGAGTGGCCGCCATCGCTGCGACGTCCGCTGCCGCCGGCGCGCTCGCGGCGTGGCTGTTCGACCCGCAGTCGGGGCGTCGGCGCCGCGCCGTGGCGCGCGACCGGATCCGCAGCCGCGTGAAGCGACTCGACGAGGCCGCGCGCGTCGCGGCCATCGACCTGCGCAATCGCACGACGGGAACGATCGCGAGCGTGCGCAGTCTTGCCACGGGCGATGACGACGTCGACGACGACGTGCTTGCCGCGCGCGTGCGCGCGACGCTCGGGCGGGTCGTCTCGCATCCGCGTGCCGTCGACGTCTCGGCGAACGACGGCATCGTGACGCTGCGCGGTCCGGTGCTCGAGCACGAGGTCGCTTCGCTGCTGCGGGCGGTGCGCGGGGTGCGCGGCGTGAAAGCGGTCGACGACCGGCTCGAGCCGCACGAACGCCCGGGCCGCATCCCGGCGCTGCAGGGCGGACGCCCGCGCGAGCAGCGGATCGACCTGCTGCAGGAGCACTGGGCGCCGGCGACGCGGCTGCTGGTCGGCACCGGCGGAACCGCGCTCGCACTCTATGCGCTCGCGCGCCGCTCGACGCTCTCGCCGATCCTCGCCGCCGGCGCCGCCGCGATGCTGGCGCGGGCGGCGACGAACATCGACACGCAGCGCCTGCTCGGCCAACGCGGCCGCCGCGGCATCGACATCCGCAAGACGATCTTCGTGGCCGCGCCGATCGACGAGGTCTTCGCGTTCTGGAACGATTTCGGGAATTTCCCGAAGTTCCTGCGCAACGTGCGGGAAGTCAGCCGCAACCCGGATGGCCGCTGGCACTGGGTGGTCGCGGGCCCACTCGGCACGACGACGCAGTGGAACGTGGAGGTGACGCGAAACGTGCCGAACGAGTGCATCGCGTGGTCGACCACGCCGGGTTCTCACGTGCAGCACGCCGGCGTCGCGCGCTTCCTGCCCGAGGACGGCGGCACGCGCATCGACATCGAGATGAGCTACAACCCGCCGGCGGGCGCGGCCGGGCACGTGGTGGCATCGCTGTTCGGTGCCGATCCGGGCGCCGAAATGGACGAGGACCTGGTGCGCGCGAAGAGCTTCCTCGAAACCGGCAAGCCCGCGCGCGACGCCGCGCAGCCCGTGCGGTAGCTGCCCGTCGAACACGATCGCGGCGCTCGAGCCACGCCGGTGCTCACATACCCCCCGGGGTTTGGTATCATTCTCGGGATTCATCTCCCGACGAGGAAGCTCATGCTCCGATTCGACGTGCCCCCGGTGTGGTCGAACGCGACCCGCGTTGATGCGGTCTTCACTTTCGTGCTCAGCGTGGCCTCGATCGCCTTCGGTCTGCCCTGGCTGATGGCGATCCTCGCCGTCCAGGGATTCATCCGCGGATTCTTCCGCCACGGGCTGTGCCCGCTTCATCGCCTGACGTCGTCGCTGCTCGAGGCGCGCGGCTGGGGCGGCAAGCAGGAGAATGCCGGCGCGAAGATGTTCGCGGCCAAGCTGCTCTTCCTGGCGAGCGCGGTGAGCGTTGCGCTGTGGCTCGCCGGCAGCGCCCTGTGGCAGATTCCGGCGGCGGTGCTCGCCGTCTTCTCGTTCGCCGAATGGGCGTTCTCGTTCTGCGCGGGCTGCTGGGCCTACACGCTCTGGTACCGGCTGCGCAACCAGTAGACGCCGCTCAGAACTCCACCGGCGGGCCCCGCCAGCCTGCCTCGCGCGGCCGCGCGCGTGCAAGCGCGTGCGCCGCGTCGATCCAGCCCTCGCACGCGTTGCGGCCGGGTCGGCCGCGCCATCGGTTCAGCAGCCCTTTCGCGAACGCGTAGAAGCGCAGGAAGCGCAGCACCGAACGGCGCTGCGCATCGCTCGGCGGGTGCACGCCGCAGACGAGCTTGTCGTCCTGCATCCCGCGGTCGCTCATCGTCACCGCGCCCCAGACGCGCACGCGCAGCCGGGTGCCCGGGCGCAGCCGCGGCCCGAGCACGAGCGCATCGAGCAAATCGCCCTCCAGGCCGAGGTAACGCGGAACCGATCCGTAGTTGTAGGGGCACGGCAGCGGCGAGACGAAGTCGACCTGCCCGGTGGAGCCGCGCTTCCGGAAGCCGCCGCGCGGGACCTCGATCGTCACGTCGACCTCGGGCGCGTCCCACGCCGCCGGCTGCGGCCCGACGCCCGGTGCGCCGCCTGCGTTGCCCGCACCGGGCGCCGGCGGCGCGGCCGCGTGCGATGCGTTCCTCATCTAGCCGAGCGAGCCGACGACGTAGTGCGCGATCACGGCCAGCGAGACGACGACGCCGACGCCGATCAGCACGGGGCCGATCGGACGCGCGCGCAGCGCATATCCGATCGTCATGATTAGCAGCCCCGCGAACACGAGAAGGATTCCGCTTTCCGTGATGTCGTCCATCTTGCCCTCCCGCCTCACCGGCGCCGCGCCAGGCGCCCGAGCGCCTTGGCGAGCTCGGCGCTCCACAGCACGGCGCTCGCCATCGCCACGCTGAACAGCCATTGCGCGGGCTCCAGCGGCACCGTACCGAACGCGGCGTTCATCAGCGGGAGTTCGACGCAGGCGACCTGCAGCAGCACGGACGACGCGATCGCCGCCCACAGCCACCGGTTGACGAAGAGATCGCGGAATGCGCTGGACGAGGCCGAGCGCGCGTTCAGGCAATTGAAGAGCTGCGCGAACACGAGCGTGGTGAAGGCGGCAGTGCGGGCGTCGGCGATCTCGCGGTCGCCTTCGATCCAGCCGCCCGGCAGATACGCATCGAAGGTGAGCAGCGTGACGGCTGCCATCACCGCGCCGATCCCCAGCACGCTCGCCCACATCCGTGCGTCGATGACGCGTTCGCCGGGCCTGCGCGGGGGGCGCGCCATCGGGTCGCCGATCGCCGGATCGATGCCCATCGCAAGCGCGGGGCCCGAATCGGTGATCAGGTTGATCCACAGGATCTGCGTGGCGAGCAACGGCAGCACGATGCCGGCGCCGTCGCCCGCCGACACCAGCCCGAGCGCGTCGGCGAGCACGACGCCGAAGAACACAGTGAGGATCTCGCCCATGTTCGACGACAGCAGGTAACGCAGGAACTTGCGGATGTTCTCGAAGATCACGCGCCCTTCGCGCACGGCGGCGACGATCGTCGCGAAGTTGTCGTCGGCGAGGATCATGCGCGCGGCCTGGCGCGTGACCTCCGTGCCGGTGATCCCCATCGCGATCCCGATGTCGGCCGACTTCAGGGCCGGCGCGTCGTTCACGCCGTCGCCGGTCATCGCGACGACGTGCCCGTCGGCCTGCAGCGCATCGACGATGCGCAGCTTGTGCGCAGGCGCCACGCGCGCGTAGACGTTCGTCTCGCGCGCTGCAACGGCCAGGGCCTCGTCGTCCATCGCGTCGATCTCCTGGCCCGTGAGCGGCGCGTCGTCCGCCGCGGCGATGCCGAGATCCTGCGCGATGCGAAGCGCCGTTCGCGGGTGGTCGCCGGTGATCATGATCACGCGGATGCCTGCCCGATGCGCCTCGGCGATCGCCGGGGCGACTTCGGCGCGAGGCGGATCGATGAGGCCGACGGTCCCCGCGAAGATCAGCCCGCGCTCGAGCGCCTCGCCGTCCTCGGGCCCTTCATCGGGGGCGAGAGGCCGATACGCGACCGACAATGTGCGCAGCGCGGCATCCGACATCGCGTCGACGTCCGCCAGGATTCGCGCGCGCGTTGCGTCGTCGAGCTCGACGACCTCCTCGCCCCGGCGCACCCGGTCGCACAGCGGAACGAGCACGTCGGGGGCACCCTTGGTGACGAGGACGCGCTCGCCCTCGTGCTCGTGGTCGATCTCGATGGTCGACATCCGCTTGCGCTCGGAGGTGAACGCGATCTCGCCGATGCGCTCGAAGCGGCGCGAGCGCCGTTCGTTCAGCCCCGCCTTGCGTTCGGCCACGAGGAACGCCGCCTCCATCGGATCGCCGTGCACGCGCCAGCTGCCGTCGTCGGCGCGTCGCATCTCGGCGTTGCCGGCGAGGCTGCCGCCGCTGAGCACCACGATCGCCTCGGCGCGCATCGCCTCGCGCCGCGCGGCGTCGTCCTCGGCCGACAGCTGCGGCTCGAGCCGGCCTTCGGGCGCATAGCCCACGCCGGTGATGCGCGTCATGCCGGAGGCGGTCATCACGCACTGCACGGTCATCTCCGAGCGCGTGAGCGTGCCGGTCTTGTCGGAGGCGATCACCGACGCCGAGCCGAGCGTCTCCACCGACGAGAGCTTCGTGACGATCGCGTTGCGCGCGGCCATGCGCTGCACGCCGAGCGCCAGCACGAGCGAGAGGATCGCCGGTAGGCCCTCGGGCACCGCCGCCACGGCGAGCGAGACGCCGAGCAGCAGCACGTCGATCACGTCGCCCGCGTTGCGCGTCTCGGCAAGTGCAAGAACGGTCGCGACGACGATCGCCGCCACGAGGACGACGGCGATGCCGAGGAGACGGCCGATGCGCGCGATCTCGCGTTCGAGCGGCGTCGGCGGCTCCTCGGCCGTCTCGAGCAGGCCGGCGATCGCGCCGACCTCGGTGTCCATTCCGGTGGCGGTGACGATCGCTCGCGCGCTGCCCTGAACGACGGCGGTGCCGGCGAACACCATGTTGGTCCGCTCGGCGAGTGGAACGGGCGCCGGGAGCGTCGCCGGATCCTTGTCGACGGCCGCGCTCTCCCCGGTCAGCGACGCTTCCTGCACGCGCAACGACGAGGCTTCGAGCAGACGGGCGTCGGCGCCGACCGCGTCGCCCTCGGCCAGCACCAGCACGTCGCCGCGCACGAGCGTCTCGCTCGGCACGCGCAGCAGGCGGCCTTCGCGCAGCACGGAAGCGGTGGCAGCCGTGAGCCGAGCGAGCGCGGCCACCGCGTTCTGCGCCCGCGCCTCCTGCAGCGCACCGAGCAGCGCATTGGCGAGCACGATCGCGCCGATGACGATCGCGTCGACCGGCCAGCCCTCGGCGTCCTCGGCGAGCCACGCGGCCAGCGAGATCGCGGCCGCGGCGAGCATCAGGTAGATCAGCGGATCATGGAGCTGCTCGAGCGCACGCCGCCAGAAGGCCGGCGGCGCCCGATCGCGAATGCGGTTCGGTCCGTCCTGCGCCAGCCGACGCGCCGCCTGCGCGTCGTCGAGACCGCGTTCGGGATCGACGCCGAGCTCGCGCGCGAGCGACGCGGCATCGCGCAGCCAGGGCGGGTCTGGTCGCGGCTCAGGCGCTTCCGTTCTCCGCCACGGCGCGCGTTCCGACCACCTGCTCGACCATCTCGGCGACGAGGCTGCGCTTCAGTCCTTCGACATCGGCCTTGGCAAGCGACGCCATGCCGATCACGCCGGTGAGAAAGCCGAGCGTCTTGCAGAACAGCGCCTCGACCAGATGCGGATTGCCGGCGCCCCCCCGGCCCTCGGCGGCACAGCTTTCGACGAGCTCGCTGAGCTTGGCGAGAAAGCGCCATGGGTCGGGACAGGGAACGTCGGTGAGCGACGGATCGACCCAGTCGCGGCCCGAATCGCGAATCGCGAAGACGACCCAGTAGTGGCGCCGGTTGTCGAGCCAGTACT
>DATGRE010000093.1:0-16723 GCA_035303885.1 Zeimonas sp.
CCGGCGATCAGCGGCGCGGCGTTGCCGGTGTCCTTCGGCTCCTGGTCGGGCAGCGCCAGCGCGCCCGCCCCGCCGATCGCACGCCCTTCGGCGTCCAGCAGCCCCAGCACCATGAAGCGGTGCAGCAGCAGCGCGGCCACGTACGCCACCGTGCTCGGCCACACCTGCTGGCGCGTCTCGCCCGGCACCTGCGCCCAGAACGAGCCGTTCAGCTCCCCGAAGTTCAGCAGCTTGCGCAGCTTCAGCCCGATCCAGTTCACGTCGATCAGGTGCATGTCGATCGACAGCAGCTTGGCCAGCCCGTCCAGCGCCCGCGGATAGTCGCCCGACAGCCAGATCGAGTACGGCCGGCGCGTGCCGTCGGGCAGCTGCAGCTCCTTGACCCCGATCACGAAGTCGTCGCCGGTCGCCGCGTTGGCCACGTCCACCGTCCACGACAGCGTGCCCAGCGGCCCCGACTTCGGCTCCTTGCGAAACATCATCGCGTCGACCATCGGCGAGGGCTGCGTATCGAGCGCCTCGAACATCCCGAGCTCCTCGCAGCGATGCCGCACGATCTCGGCAAAGCCCGCCACGATCCCCGGCGTCCAGCGCACCTCGCCGTTGGGCGGAAACGGCATCTGCAGCGGCTGCTCGTCGCGCGTGCGTGCCAGCGCATCGAGCTTCATCTTCAGCCACGCCCGGTCGTTCGAGCGCATGTCCATCGACAGCGCCTTGGCGATCGCCCCCAGCCCGCGCGGCTGCTCGTTGCCGTTCACCCACGTCTCGAAGGGCACGCTGCGCAGCCCCGTCGTGCCGTCGGCACGCTCGTACGACTCCTCGGTCTGCCCGATGAAGATGCAGAACGACGCCCGCTGGTCCAGCGGCTCGACCATGTACGAGTAGGCGAGGTTGCCCCCGGGCAGCTTCGGCCGGCTCGGCCAGCGCAGCGACGACAGCGCCGGCTGCGGCACCCGCTCGATGCGCAGCCGCCGGTCGCTCTCCTCGGGCACCTGCAGGTCCTGCGGCTGCTGCGCGCTGGCCGACGGCGCGACACTGAGCACCGAGCCGATCACGCTGTTCGGCCGGTAGGTCGTGATGCCCTTCAGCCCCGCGCGCCACGCCTCGAAATACAGCGTCTTGAACTCCTCGTACGGGTAGTTCTCCGCCACGTTCACGGTCTTGCTGATCGCCGAGTCGATGTACGGCTGCACCGCCGCGCTCATGCGCATGTGATCGAGCGCCGAGATCTGCATCGCCGACACGAAGTACTCCGGCAGCGCGTTCGGGTCGTGCCCCAGGTGACGCCACATCCGGTAGGCGAAGTCCTCGACCTCGTACTCCTGGCGCGTGCCGTCGGGCATGCGCTTGCGCCGCGTGTACGTCCACGAGAACGCCGGCTCGATGCCCCCCGAGGCGTTGCCCGCGAAGGCGATCGAGATCGTGCCGGTGGGCGCGATCGACAGCAGGTGCGAGTTGCGGATGCCGTGCTCGCGTACGCGCTGCTTCAGCGCCTCGGGCAGGCGCGAGGCCGCGTGCGGCTCGGCCAGCCACTGCTCGGCATCGAACAGCGGAAACGGCCCGCGCTCGATCGCCAGCTCCACCGACGCCTCGTAGGCCACGTCGCGCATCGAGCGCGCGATGCGCGCGGCGAACGCACGCGCCTCCTCGGTGTCGTAGCGCAGCTTGAGCATGGTGAGCGCATTGCCCAGCCCGGTGAAGCCCAGGCCGATGCGCCGCTTGGCCTGCGCCTCGCGCTCCTGCGCCTGCAGCGGCCACATCGTCAGGTCCAGCACGTTGTCCAGCGCGCGCACCGAGATCGCCACCGTGCGGCGAAACCGCTCGAAGTCGAACGCCGGCTTCTCGCCGAACGGATCGACGATGAAGCGCGTCAGGTTCAGGCTGCCCAGATCGCAGCACCCGTACGGCGGCAGGAACTGCTCGCCGCACGGGTTGCTCGCCTCGATGCGCTCGCAGTACGACAGGTTGTTGTCCCGGTTGACCCGGTCGATGAAGATCACCCCCGGCTCGGCGTGATCGTAGGTCGAGGCCATGATCTGATCCCACAGCGCGCGCGCACGCACCCGCCGGTAGATCCACTGGCCCTCGGCGTTGCGCCCCAGCCCGTTCTCGTCGAACGGCTGCACGTCGTGCACCAGCTCGAATTCCTCGTCGGCCTCCACCGCGCGCATGAACGCGTCGGTCACCGCCACCGACATGTTGAAGTTCGACAGCGACCCGTCGTTCTTCGCGCCGATGAACTCCTCCACGTCGGGGTGATCCACGCGCATCACCCCCATCTGCGCACCACGCCGCGAGCCGGCCGACTCCAGCGTCTCGCACGACTTGTCGAACACGCGCATGTACGACACCGGCCCCGAGGCGCGCGACAGCGTGCCCTTGACCAGCGCCCCCCGCGGGCGAATCGACGAGAAGTCGTAGCCCACGCCGCCGCCGCGACGCATCGTCTCGGCCGCCTCCTGCAGCGCCGCGTAGATCCCCGGCGTGCCGCGCTCGTCGTAGCCCCAGACCGCGTCCCCGATCGGCTGCACGAAACAGTTGATCAGCGTGGCCCGGATGTCGGTGCCCGCCGCCGAATTGATGCGACCGGCCGGCACGAAGCCGTGCTCCATCGCCCACAGAAACTCCGCCTCCCAGTGCTCGCGCAGCGCCTGCGGCTCCACCGACGCCAGCGCACGCGCCACCCGCCGGCGCACGTCGTATGCACTCGATTCGTCTCCTTTGGCGTACTTCTCGCGCAGTACGTCGATCGTCACTTCCTGCTCGGGAAGGGCGGCAAGGATGTCTTCGATTTTCATGCGGGGGATCCCTGTGGGTGCGAGCTGGGTGGGTTTCGCGGACTCTCCGTCGGACGGAGAGCGTGCATGGCAAAGAGCGAGGCACGCCGCAGCAGCGCGGGCGGGGACGATCGCCGGGCGATCGAGCGAGCGATCCGATTCGTGATCGCACGTTCGCCGGCCGTCATTCTATCTTTGGGTCGCCGGTTTCGACACCGGACGCGGTGCCGGAATCGAGAGGGCTGGGGCACTGTCGCGCTCGTGCCGCAGCATCAGCCGTCGAGGCGGTCCCGCTCTTGACGATCGCGGTCGAAACGGTCCCGGTCGTAGCGGTCGGCGAGCTCGGCGATCGCCGCCGACACGGCGTTGCCCTGCAGCTCGACGCTCGCCTTCAGCTGCGACTCGAGCGCGTCGAGCCGGGCGAGCAGCGTGCGCTCGATCTCGTCGCGTCGGTCGTCCGCGCGGGCGAAGCGGGTCTCGAGAAACGAGCGCAGCTCGATGAAACGCGAGATCTCGGCCTGGTCGGCCAGGTCGCGCTGCGCCTGCAGCTCCTTGCCGTGGCGGCGCGATTCGAGCAGGCCGGACATCTGCAGGTAGACGATGTAGCCGAGCAGCAGGACGGTGACGGCGACGATGAACGCCAGCATCACCAGGCCGAGCGGTGCC
Organism: Zeimonas sp.; assembly: GCA_035303885.1. Taxonomy (GTDB): domain Bacteria; phylum Pseudomonadota; class Gammaproteobacteria; order Burkholderiales; family Burkholderiaceae_E; genus Zeimonas. Next base: position 3,444 of record DATGRE010000093.1, read on the forward strand.
TGGACCTCGGTGAACGCCAGCGACAGCGTCGTGGGCGCGTTGAGCACCTGCCAGTTCACCAGCACGAACGCGATCAGCGCTCCGAAGACGAGCAGGAAGAGCAGCGAGCGCAGCGTCACGGTTGGGCTCCGGCGGGCGGGCGATTCCGTCGAATTCAACGCGATGCGCCGGGCGTTGTCAAAGCGGCCGAATCGCAGCGCTCGATGCGTACGATCGCGAAGGGCGTGTCGATCCGGGCGAGCTCGGCCAGCGGCCGGCAGCCTGCGTCGACGCAGAAGCGGTACGGCTGCGCGAAGGGGGAGACGGCGAGCGAGACCGAATCGTGCAGGCCCGGGTGCGGCGCGTAGTGCCAGACGCCGTCGCGCAGCACGGCGCCGTCGGGCGGCTCCATCCCGGCGCCGCTGCCCTCGATGCGCGCCTCGACGAGCATCAGACCGTCGTCGACGACGCGCCAGTCCTCTTCCCAGCGCGTCTTCTCGATCGAGTGCGTCCAGCCGAGTGTGAACGCGACGGCGGGGACGAAGGCGCGCAGCGTCTGCCCGACGAGAAGACAGACGCCCGCCGACACGTCACGCGCTGCGCAGCGGCTGCAGGCGCGCGCGGCGCCGGCGCCATGCGTTCACCAGCAGGAAGAGCGCCGCCAGCGCGAAGCCGACCTGGTCGGTGATCGGGGCCGCCGCGATCAGCAGGAACGATGCGGCGGCGGCGAGCACGCGTTCCCACCATGCGAGCTTCGCGGTGAAATAGCCGATGCTCGCCGCGCCCCACAGCCCGACGGCGACGCACGCCTTGAACACCATGTAGGCGGTGTCGAGCCAGGTGCCTGCCTGCAGCATCAGCGCCGGGTCGTAGACGGCCATGAACGGGACGACGAAGCCCGCGACCGCGACGCGCATCGCCTGCATGCCGATCGCCAGCCCCGAGGCGCGCGCGATCGGCGAGGCCGCGTAGGCGGCGAGCGCCACCGGCGGGGTGAGGTCGGCCATGATCCCGAAATAGAAGACGAACATGTGCGAGACGATCAGCGGCACGCCCATCTCGAGCAGCGCGGGTGCGGCGAGCGAGCTCGTGATGATGTAGTTCGGGATCGTCGGGATGCCCATCCCGAGGATCAGGCAGGTGACCATCGTCAGCAGCAGCGACAGCAGCAGGCTGTGCTCGCCGAGGCGGATGACGAATCCGCCGAAGGTGGTCGCCGCGCCGGTCAGCGTCATCACGCCGATGATCACGCCGACCAGCGCGCAGGCCACCCCGACCGACAGCGCGTTCTTCGCCCCCTGGGCCATGCCGTTGACCGCCTGGCGCAGCACGGCGCGCCCGCCGTGCACGACGAGGTTGACGGCGACGAGCAGCGCGATGACGGCGAACACCGCGCTGATGCCGTATTTCAGGAAGCTCGACGACAGCAGCCCGAGTCCGACCCAGAACACGATGCGCAGCACCGTGTGCGGAACGCGCAGCGCGACCGACATGCCGAAGATCAGGATCACCGTCGCCGCCAGTCCGACGGTGCCCGAGAACAGCGGCGTGTAGCCGGCGAAGAGCAGCCACACCAGCGCGGCGAGCGGCAGGATCAGGTACCAGTTCTCGCGCACTGCCGCCCATGCGTCCGGACACTGCTCCTTCGGCAGTCCGAGCAGGCGCAGCCGCCCGGCCTCGAGGTGCACCATCCAGAACGCGGTGCCGAAATACAGCAGCGCGGGGATCACGGCCGCCTTGACGATCTCGACGTACGGCACGCCGATCGTCTCGGCCATGATGAAGGCCACCGCGCCCATCACCGGCGGCATGATCTGTCCGCCCATGCTCGCGGTGGCCTCGACCCCGCCGGCGAACTCGGCGCGATAGCCGAAGCGCTTCATCAGCGGGATCGTGAACTGCCCGGTGGTGACGACGTTGGCCACGCCCGAGCCGTTGATCGTGCCCATGAGGCCGGAGGCGACCACCGAGACCTTCGCCGGCCCGCCGCGCGTGTGGCCGACCGTGCCCATCGAGAAATCGGTGAACAGCCGGATCATCCCGGCCTGCTCCAGAAAGGTGCCGAACAGGATGAACAGGAAGATGTACGTCGACGAGACGTAGGTCGGGATGCCGTAGATGCCCTCGGTGCCGAAGGCCATCTGGTTGATCACCTGGTCGAGCCCGAAGCCGCGGTGCGCCAGCATGCCGGGCAGGTGGTTGCCCCACAGCGCGTAGGCGAGGAACACCGCGCAGATCAGCGGCAGCGCCGGTCCCATGATGCGGCGCGTCGCCTCGAACACGAGCACGAGCGTGACGATCCCGACGGCGAGGTCGAGCGTGGTGAGGTCGCCCGAGCGCAGGATCAGCTCTTCCTCGAAGATCCATTGGTAGAAGCCCAGCGCGAAGCCGGCCACGCCCAGCACCGTGCCGAAGACGACGCCGCGATTCCGGTCGCGCCCGAAGCCCGGCAGCATCGTGAAGGTGAGCAGCAGCAGGAAGCCGACGTGCAGCGAGCGCATCACCAGGCTCGACAGCGGCGCGTAGGCGGCCGTGTACACCTGATACGCGGAGAACGCGACGCCGATCCAGAAGATCGCGCGTCGGCGGGCGGCCGACGTGTGCTCGGGGATGTGCGCGTCGCCGGGGACCTCGGCGTGGACCGGGACCGAATCGGTCGGCCGTGCCGGATCGGCGTCGGGGGCGGGGTGCGATGCCATGGGGATGCAGGCGGAAAAAAAGGGACGCACGACGGCGTCCCTCGGGAGCGGCCGGTCGTCGATGCTACTGGAGGACGCCCTGTTCGCGATAGTACTTCTCGGCGCCCGGATGCAGCGGGAGCGGCATTCCCTTCGTCGCGTTCTTCAGCGAGATCTGCTTGGCCGCCGCGTGCGCCGAGACCATCTGGTCGAGATTCTCGAACAGCGATTTCGTCATCTTGTAGGCGAGATCGTCGGAGACGCCCTCGTGCGTGACGAGGAAGTTGTTGATCGCGGCGGTCGGAACGTCTTCGCCCTGGCCGTCGTAGGTGCCGCCCGGGATCGTCGCGGGCTGATAGGCCGCGTCGCCGACGTTCTTCACGACGTCCTCGGGAACCGGGACGACGACGATCTTCACCGACGTGGCGAGGTCGCGGATCGAGGCGACGCCCAGGCCGGCGGACTGCAGCGTCGCGTCGAGCTGGCGGTTCTTCATCAGCTCGACCGATTCGCCGAAGGGCAGGTACTCGGTCTTGGCGAAGTCGTCGTAGCTCAGGCCGGCGGCCTTGAAGATCGCGCGCGCGTTCAGCTCCGTGCCCGATTTCGGCGCACCCACCGACACGCGCTTGCCCTTCAGGTCGGCGAGCGTCCGGATGCCGGAGTCGGCGAGCGCGACCACCTGCACGTAGTTCGGGTAGATCGCCGCGACGCCGCGCAGCTTCTTCAGCGGCTGCTTGAAGCCGACTTCCTCGACGCCCTTCCAGGCGTCGGACAGCGAGTCGCCGAGCGTGAACGCGATTTCGCCGCGGCCCGCCTGCAGCAGGTTCAGGTTCTCCACCGACGCCTTCGTCGACTGCACCGATGATTTCGCCTCGGGGATCGTCTTCGAGTAGATCTGCGACAGCGCGACGCCGAGCGGGTAGTAGACGCCGCTGGTGCCGCCGGTGAGGACGGTGATGAATTGCTGCTGGGCCAGGGCACTGCCGGCGGCGAGCGACAGCGCGCAGGTCGCCACGAGGGTGCCGAGGAAACGTCGCATGCGGATTCCTCCTGTACGGTGGGGAGTGTGGGAACGGCGGATAGATGGTACCGGTGTGGACTTCGTCGGCATACGGCGGAGTTCGGGTCGCCTATGGATATCCCTAGTCGTCGATCGTCTACTCGCGCCTTGAAGCGGCTGTCAGTAGTGCAGCGCCCGCGGCAGCCACAGCGACAACTCGGGCACCGCGATCAGCGCGACGAGCACGACGAGCATCGCGAAGACGAACCAGATCACCCACGGCACCGTGCTTTCGATGCGCACGCCGGCCAATCGCGACGAGACCATCAGGTTCACCGCCAGCGGCGGCGTGAACTGCCCGATCGAAACCATGTAGGTGAGCAGCACGCCGAACCAGACCGCGTCCCAGCCGAAGCCGCGCATCAGCGGCAGCAGCAGCGGCACGAAGATCAGGAAGATCGAGATGCCGTCGAGCACCATCCCGGTGACGAGCAGCACCGCGACGATCGCCGCCAGCGCCCACCACGGTCCGATCCCGCTGTCGAGGATCGCGCGGGTGAGCGGGTCGGCGATGCCGAGCGTGCTCACCGCATAGGCAAAGATGCTCGACAGCGCGACGACGATCATGATCACGCCCGAGATCTCGGCCGAATCGACGAGCGATTGGAAGATCTCCTTCACGCCCATCGTCCGGTAGACGACGACGCCGACGAACAGGCCGTAGAACACGGCGACCACCGCCGCTTCGGTGGGCGTGAACCACCCCATGCGCATGCCGCCGAGGATCAGCACCGGAGCGAACAGGCCCCAGGACGCCTCGCGCAGTGCGCGCAGCAGCGGCGGGCGCTCGATGTGCGCTTCGTTCGTGCCGAAGCCGTGCCGGCGCGCAAGCCAGATCGCCGGCAGGATCAGTGCGCAGCCGGCGAGCAGGCCGGGCACGAGGCCGGCGGCGAACAACGCCGGTACCGACGCACCGGGCACCATCACCGAGTAGACGATGAACGCGATCGACGGCGGGATCAGGATGTCGGTGGCTGCCGCGGCGCCGATCACGCTCGCCGAGTACGCCGGCGGATAGCCGGCGCGCGCCATCGACGCGAGCATGACGCCGCCGACGGCGGCGGCGCTCGCCGGGCCCGAGCCGGAGATGCCACCGAGGAACATCGCGACGCCGATCGCCACCATCGGCAGCATGCCGGGGCCGCGGCCGACGAGCGCGAGCGCGAACTGCACGAGCCGCTGCGCGACGCCGGAGCGCTCGAAGACCGAGCCGACCAGCACGAACATCGGCAGCGCGAGCAGCGGGTATTTCGCGATGCCCGCGTAGAAGTTGTTGGGGATCGACAGCCAGCCGAGGTTCGCGGCACCGATCGCGAGCGAGCCGGAGAGCATCAGGCCGACGCCGATCGGCACGCCGGCCAGCGTGAGCACGACGAAGAGCACGAAGATCGCGACGTCGATCATCGTGGCAGGCGTCCGGCCGTCAGCCCGTCGCGCCCGGCGTGCGCAGCAGTCGCACGAAGCGCTGCAGCGAGCGTGCCGCGATCAGCAGCGCGAGCACCGGCAGCCAGACCGTGTACCACCATTGCGGCACGCCGATGCCGGGCGAGGTGACCTCGTAGCGCCAGTCGTCCCACAGCAGCCGCAGCGACAGGCCGAACAGCACGAGGAACGCACCGGTGGAGGCGAGCTCGGCGAACAGCGCGAGCGCGCGCCGTCGAGCCGGCGAGCCCGAATCGGCGAGGAACTCGATGCGGATGTGTCGGTTGCGCGCGGCGGCGCCGGCGGCGGCCACGAGCGTGAGCACGACCATCAGCGAGACCGAGATCTCCTCGGTCCACGCGAAGGACTCGTTCGTGAAATAGCGCGCGACGACGTTGGCGAAGGTGATCACGCCGAGGGCGGCCATCGCGGCCGCGCCGATCCAGTCTTCCGGCAGACGGTGCGCGAAGGGCGCGATGCGGGGATCGGGCGCGCCGGCGGCGGCGCGATCGTGCGGGTCGGTCATCGACGAGGCAAGAGAAAGGGCCGTCCGGCGGCGGTGCGGATCCGCCCCGGGCGGCCCCGGTCGAAGGCGGCGCGGCCGTTCAGGCGGACTTGCTGCGCGAGGCCACGGCCGCTTCAGCGCGCCGGACGAGATCGGGACCGATCTGCTTGGTCCATTTCTCGTAGACCGGGCGGACCGCCTGCTCGAAGGCCTTCGATTCGTCTTCGGAGAGCCGGGTGACCTTCACGCCGAGCCCCTCGACCTCCCGGACGAGCGACTGGTCGTCCTTCGTGAGGCCCTTGCGTGCGAGCGCGATCTCCTGCTTGCCGGCCTCGAGCGCGGCGGCACGGACGATCTCGCGATCCTCGGGCGTCCACGCGTTCCAGACGTCGCGGTTCACGACGAAGATCAGCGGATCGGCGACGTAGTCCCACATCGTCACGAACTTCTGGCCGAGCGTGTGCAGCTTGGCCGCCGTGAAGATGTGCAGCGGGTTCTCCTGGCCCTCGACGGCTCCGGAGGCGAGCGCCGGCTGCGCGTCGGCCCAGCTCATCTGGGTGGGGTTCGCGCCGAGTGCGGTGAAGGTGTCGTTGAAGATCGGCGAGCCGACGACGCGGAACTTCAGCCCCTTCATGTCGGCCGGCGAACGGATCTCGTGCTTGGAGTTCGTCAGCTCGCGGAAGCCGTTCTCGCCCCACGCGAGCGGTACGACGCCGGCCTTCTCGACGAGCGCCAGGATCTGCTTGCCGACCTCGCCCTGCGTCATCGCGTCGATGCCCGCGTGGTCGCGCGCGAGGAAGGGCAGCGAGAACAGGTTCAGCTGCCGGATCTGCGGCGACCAGTTGATCGTCGACCCGACGGCGAGATCGATGACGCCCTGGCGGATCGCCGAGAACTCGCGCGTCTGGTCGCCGTTGACCAGCGACACGTTCGGGTACAGCTTCATGTTGATCCGGCCCTGCGTGCGCTCGCGCACGAGGTCGATCCAAATCTGTGCACCCTGGCCCCAGGGGAAGGCGGTTCCGACGACGGTCGACACCCGGTACTCGGGGCGGTAGTTCTGCGCGTACGCGCGGGTGACGACGAACGGAGCGGCCAGGACGGCCGAACCGGCTGCGCCGGCTTTGAGCAGGAAACGTCGATCCATCGGGAGCTTCTCCGGTTTCGAAACAGGTCTGCGGAGCCGGGCGTTTCGGCACGCACGGGCGGCCGTGCCACGAAGGCGCGGGGCCGCCATTCTAAACCCGCCCCGCCGGCGTTTCAGCCCTCCGCCGGCGGGTTTCCGTCCTCGGCGGGCAGGTATTGCACCGAGAGCACGCCGTCGATGCGCTCGATCGCCGCGATCGCCTCGCGCGAGACCGGGCTATCGACGTCGACGATCGTGTACGCCATGTCGCCGCGCGACTTGTTCAGCATGTTGTTGATGTTCAGATCGGCGTGCGCCATCGCGGTGGAGATCTGGCCGAGCATGTTCGGCACGTTCGCGTTCGCGATGGCGACGCGAAACGCCGATTCGCGCGGCGCGTAGGTGTCGGGGAAGTTCACCGAATTGCGCACGTTGCCGTTCTCGAGGAAATCGCGCAGCTGGTCGGCCACCATGCGCGCGCAGTTCTCCTCGGCCTCGCGCGTGGACGCGCCCAGGTGCGGCAGCGCGATCGCGCGCGCATGGGCGTTCACCGCGGCGCTGGGGAAGTCGCAGACGTAGCGGTGCAGCCGGCCTTCGTCGAGCGCGGCGAGCACCGCCGGCTCGTCGACGACGCCGTCCCGCGAGAAGTTCAGCAGCACCGTGCCCATCTGCGCCTGGCGCAGGCTCTCGCCGTTGATCAGGCCGCGTGTGGCCGCCAGCAGCGGCACGTGCAGCGTGACGAAGCGCGCCGCGCGCAGCGCCTCGCCGACCGAATGCGCCTTGCGCACCTGCGCCGGCAGGCTCCAGGCGGCGTCCACGGTGATCTCGGGGTCGTACCCGATGACGTCCATGCCGAGTCCGATCGCCGCGTCGGCGACCAGGCAGCCGATGCGCCCCAGGCCGATCACGGCGAGCGTCTGGCCGGCGAGCTCGAAGCCGGAGAAGGCCTTCTTGCGCTGCTCGACGAGTGACTCGATGTCGCCGCAGTCCGGGTCGATCGACGCGACGAAACGCAGCGCCTCGGGCACGTTGCGCGCCGCGAGCAGCAGGCCGGCGAGCACCAGCTCCTTGACGGCGTTCGCGTTGGCGCCCGGCGCGTTGAACACGGGCACGCCGCGCGCGCTCATCTGTGCCACCGGGATGTTGTTCGTTCCGGCGCCGGCGCGCGCGATCGCGCGCACCGAGCGGGGGATCGTCGTCGCGTGCAGGTCGGCCGAGCGCAGCAGGATCGCGTCGGGCGCGTCGACGTCGGGTCCGACGAGATAGCGGGGCGAGGGCAGGCGCGACAGCCCGCTCTCGGAAATCTGGTTCAGCACCCGCACACGGAACGGCTCGCGCATCTCGTTCTCCTGGTCTCAGCCGTGACGCTTCTCGAACTCCCGCATCCAGTCGACGAGGGCGCGAACCCCCTCGATCGGCATCGCGTTGTAGATCGACGCACGCATTCCGCCGACCGAGCGGTGGCCCTTGAGCTGCAACAGGCCGCGCTCCTTCGCGCCCTTCAGGAACGGCTCGTCGAGCGCCGGATCGGGCAGCCGGAACGGGACGTTCATCCGCGAGCGGTCGGAGCGGTCGACCGGGTTCGTGTAGAACGCGGTCGAATCGAGGTAGTCGTAGAGCAGGCGCGCCTTCTCGATGTTGCGCGCCTCGATCGCCGGCACCCCGCCCTGGCGCTTGAGCCACTGGAAGACGAGCCCGGCGATGTACACCGCCCAGGTCGGCGGCGTGTTCAGCATCGAATCGGCCTCGGCGTGCACGCGGTAGTCGAGCATCGTCGGGACGTCGGCGCGTGCGCGCCCGAGCAGGTCCTTGCGCACGATCACGATGGTCAGCCCCGCCGGGCCGATGTTCTTCTGCGCGCCGCCGTAGAGCAGCGCATGCCGGGCCACGTCGACCGGGCGCGACAGGAAGTTCGACGAGATGTCGGCCACCAGCGGCACGTCGCCGACCTCGGGCGTGAAGGAGAACTCGACGCCGCCGATCGTCTCGTTCGCGCAGTAGTGCAGGTACGCCGCGTCCGGCGAGCGCTTCCAGGTCGCCTGCGGCGGGACGTAGGTGAACTGACGGTCTTCCGAGGACGCGACGACGTTCACCTCGCCGAAGCGACGCGCTTCCTTGATCGCCTTCTTCGACCACTCGCCGGTATGCACATAGTCGGCGCGGCTGCGCTCGCCGAGCAGGTTCAGCGGGACCATCGCGAACTGCAGCGTCGCGCCGCCCTGCAGGAACAGCACGGCGTGCGAGTCGGGGATTCCCATCAGCTCGCGCAGGTCGCGCTCGGCCTGCGCGTGGATGCTCATGTATTCCTTGCCGCGATGGCTCATCTCCATCACGGACTGGCCGCTGCCTTGCCAATCGAGCATCTCTTCGGCGGCCTGCGCGAGGACTTCCTCGGGAAGGACGGCGGGCCCCGCGCTGAAGTTGAACACCTTTCGCATTGCTTTCCCCGGGTGGCGAAAGGCGGATTCTAGCGCTTCGTTTTCGCGGTATCGTCGGGGCATGAATTCGCGATCCCCGACGGATGATGTCGAAGGGGGCGTGTCGATCGACGCGCTGCGCGCGCTGCTGCAGGCGAAGACGCGCCGCCCGGTCGAACGGGTCGAGACGCACATCTCGTGGGTGCTGCTCGACGGCGAGCACGCCTGGAAGCTGAAGAAGCCGGTGACGCTGGGCTTTCTCGATTTCGCGCGGCTCGACACGCGCCGCGCCTGCTGCGAGGCCGAGCTGCGGCTGAACCGGCGCCTCGCGCCGGAGCTCTATCTCGACGTCGTGGCGCTGCGCGGCGAGCGCGACGCGCCCCGTTTCGACGGCGACGGGGCGCCGATCGAATACGCGGTGCGCATGCGGCAGTTCGCGCCCGGGGCGCTGTTCTCGGAACGGTTGGCGGACGGAACGCTCGACGCCGAGACGGTCGAACGCTTCGGGGCGCGCCTGGCCGCCTTTCATCGCGAAGCCGCGTCCGCTGGGCTGGGCGACGCCTGGGGCGGCACCGAGCGGGTGTGCAGCGACACCGCACGGGCGCTCGACGGCATCGCCGCCGCCGCGCCGTCGTCGTCGCCGTGGGTCGCAGCGGTGCGCGCGCGCTTCGAGGCGCACGAGCGGCGGCTGCGGCCGGTGTTCGACGCGCGCAAGCGGCAAGGGTGGGTGCGCGAGGGGCACGGCGACCTGCACCTGGCCAACGTCGTCGTGCTCGATGCGCAGGTCACGGCCTTCGACTGCATCGAGTTCGACCCCGGCCTGCGCTGGATCGACGTGCAGAACGACGCGGGCTTCCTTGCGATGGATCTGCTCGCCCACGAACGGGCCGACCTCGCATTCGCGTTCCTCGACGCCTGGCTCGGCGAGCTCGGCGACTACGGCGGACTCGCGGTGCTGCGCTACTACCTGGCATACCGTGCGGTGGTGCGCGAGCTCGTCGCGTCGATCCGCCGCGCGCAGCGCGCCGAATCGACGGAGCCTTCGCGCTACGCACGACTCGCGACGCGGCTGCTCGATACGCAGGAACCACGGCTGCTGATCACCCATGGCGTGTCCGGATCGGGCAAGAGCTTTCTCGCGCGCGAGCTGCTCGGCCGCGCGGGGGCGATCCGCATCCGGTCCGATCTGGAGCGCAAGCGGCTGCACGGGCTCGACCCGCATTCGCGTTCGCATTCGGCGCTCGACGAGGGGCTCTACGGCGCCGACGCCTCGCAGCGCACCTACGCGCGCCTGCTCGAGCTGGCGGCGATCTCGCTCGACGCCGGCTGGCCGACGATCGTCGACGCGACCTTCCTGCGTGCCGCCGATCGCGCGCCCTTTCGGCGGCTCGCGGCCGAGCGCGGGGTGCCGTTCTCGATCCTCGCCTGCCGTGCCGACGAGCCGGTGCTGCGCGCGCGCATCGAGGCCCGGCTTGCGCGCGGAGTCGACCCTTCCGACGCCGACCTGCGCGTGCTCGAGCGGCAACTCGCGCGCCGCGACGCCTTGCACGACGACGAGCGGGCGAGCGCGATCGTCGTCGACACCTCGCAGGGCGCGCTCGACGTCGACGACATCGCCGTCGCGTGGCGCAACGCGCGGCCCGTGCCGCGCGGTGCCGCCCCGTCCTAGCGATCGTGCCCGCACCTGGCGAGCTCGGCCCGTATGCTCCACAGGTCGATTCCGCGCCGGTGTCCGTGTGCGCGGGCGCAGGCGGACCCGTTCACGCCCCGGCGCGCCGAGAATCGTTCATGCGGGCGCCTGCCAGTGCAGCGCGCCCCGATCGAGCACGAGCCGGGCGAAGGTGTCGCCCGGCGGATCGGCGATCGTGGAGGCGAGCCAGGCCAGGGCCGCTTCGTCGGGCGCGCCGAGCCGGAAGCGGCGCAGCTGCAGCGGGACGATGCGCAGCGCGAGACAGTGCCGGGTCGCGGCGTCGAAGTCGGCCAGGTACAGGCAGCCGAGGTCGGAGCGCCATGTGCCGCGGGGCTCGATCCCTTCGTAGTCGTTGACGAGGTCGCCGCAACCGTGCAGGACGAGCTTGCCGCGATGGATCTGCACCGGCAGCGGATGATGCGACGAGTGCCCGTGGATCGCGTCGACCGCGCCTGAATCGAGCAGGCGCTGCGCGAATGCGCGCTGCTTCGCGGGTACCTCGTGCACCCAGTTGGCGCCCCAGTGAATCGATGCGACGACGAGGTCGTCGTCGCGCCGCAGCGCCGCGATGCGGCGGCAGAGCCGATCGGCCGCTTGCGCGCTGCAGTCGGGCAGCCAGGCGACGCCGGCGCGCCTGGCCCGCGCGGCCTGCTCGGGCGGGACGCCGCTGTCGCGGATCGCGCACGCGAAGACGAGGACCCGGCCTTCGGGAACGTCGAGCTCGGCCGGCGCCCATGCCTCGTTCTCGTCGAGGCCCGCGCCCGCGGTGCGCACGCCGGCGCTCGCGAGCGTCGCCAGCGTCTGCCGCAATCCGTCCTCGCCCCAATCGAGCACGTGATTGTTCGCCAGCACGCAGCAGTCGGGCCGCAGCGCGAGCAGGCAGTCGACGTTGGCCGGGTGCATCCGGTAGTGGATCGCCTTGCCCGGATACGGCCGGTCGGAATCGGTGATCGAGGTCTCCAGGTTGACGATGCGCAGGTGCGGCGCGAGGCGGTCCAGCTGTGCGAGCGCCTCGCCCCAGACGTAGTCGGGGGCGAGCGGCGTCGGAATCGGCCCGTTGGCCCGCTCGGCCAGCCGGAGATAGTCGCGTGCGTCGCGCACCCACGGCTCGTACAGCTCGGGCGACGACGGATGCGCGAGCGCCTGGTCGATGCCGCGGCCGAGCATGACGTCGCCGGCGAGCAGCAGCCGCCATCGGCCCTTCGGCGGCGCGGCTGCGTTCATCCCTTGATGCAGACCAGCGGCTTGAGCCAGGCGATCCGGCGCGCCAGGCCGGCGCGATCGGCCGCCTCGACGACCGCTTCCACGTCCTTGTAGGCGCCCGGCGCCTCTTCGGCCACGCCGCGCGACGATGGACTGCGCACGAGGATGCCGCGCTCGGCGAGTTCGTCGACGACCTGGCGGCCCCGCCAGCGTCGCACCGCCTGTTGCCGGCTCATCGCCCGGCCGGCGCCGTGGCAGGCCGACGCGAACGCACGCGCCTCGGCACCCGCCGCGCCGGCGAGCACGAAGGAGCCCGCGCCCATCGATCCGCCGATGAGCACCGGCTGGCCGTGTTCGCGCAGCGGCTCGGGCAGGTCGGGATGGCCCGGCCCGAACGCGCGCGTCGCGCCCTTGCGGTGCACGTACAGCGTGCGCGGCGCGCCGTCGACGGTGTGCACTTCCCGCTTGCAGGTGTTGTGCGAGACGTCGTAGAGCAGCGGCAGGCGCGCCGCCGGCAGGATCTCGGCGAACGCTTCGCGCACCAGGTGCGTGAGGATCTGGCGGTTCGCGAGCGCGCAGTTGATCGCGGCGCGCATCGCGCCCAGGTACGCGCGGCCGAGCTCGGAGTCGAGCGGGGCGCACGCGAGCTCGCGGTCGGGCAGCTCGATCCCGAAGCCGGGCGCCGCCGTCGCCATCCTGCGCAGGAACTCGCTGCCGATCTGGTGGCCGAGGCCGCGCGATCCGCAGTGGATCATCACGACGACGTCGTCCTCCTCCAGCCCCCAGTCGCGCGCGACGATCCGGTCGTAGACGCGTGCGACGCGCTGCACCTCGAGGTAATGGTTGCCGCTGCCGAGCGTGCCCATCTCGTCGCGCTGTCGCTCCTTCGCCTTCGCCGAGACCTTCGCCGGGTCGGCATCCGCCATCCGGCCGCGCTCCTCGATGCGCTCCAGGTCGGCCGGCTCGCCCCAGCCCTGTTCGACCGCCCATTGCGCGCCGCCGGCGAGCATCGCGTCCATCTCCTTCGGCGTGAGCGAGATCGCGCCGACGCTGCCCAGCCCGGCCGGGATCCGCTCGAACAGCAGGTCGGCCAGCGGCGCCTGCACGGCGCGAACGTCCTCGCTGCGAAGTCCGGTGTACAGGCAGCGCACTCCGCACGAGATGTCGAAGCCGACGCCGCCCGCCGACACCACGCCGCCC
>DATGRE010000094.1:0-28371 GCA_035303885.1 Zeimonas sp.
GGCGCCGACGGCCTCTGGCGCGGCGCATCGGGCATCGTCCTTGCGCGCTCGGCGTTCCACGCACGGGAGTCGAACGATGCAACGCTGCGAGAAATGCGGAAACGAGTACGACAAGACCTTCGACGTCGTGATGGCGGGCCGGACCCACACGTTCGACAGCTTCGAATGCGCGATCTCGGTCCTCGCACCCGCCTGCAGCCACTGCGGCTGCCGGATCATCGGCCACGGCCTCGAGGCCGACGGCCGGATGTTCTGCTGCGATCACTGCGCCGAGGCGTCCGGCGTGACGCAGCTGCGCGACCGCGTCTGAGCGCGAGCGCCGGCCGGCCGCAAGTCGGTGGGCGGCCTCGCGCCTTCGCAGGCGCGTATCATCGCACGCGTCCGCGACCCGGGCCGCAGCCCGGGCCGCGTTTCGTTGCGTCGTCCAGGAGTCTCCGATGCCCGTTCTGCGTTCGGCCACCGCGCTCGCGGGGCGAAACAATGCCGCCGCGCGCGCGCTGTTCCGTGCCACCGGCGTCGCCGAGAGTGATCTCGGCAAGCCGATCGTCGCGATCGCCAACTCGTACACGCAGTTCGTCCCGGGGCACGTGCACCTGAAGAACCTCGGCGACCTGGTCGCCGAGCATGTCGCCGCGGCGGGCGCCGTCGCGCGCGAGTTCCACACGATCGCCGTCGACGACGGCATCGCGATGGGGCACCTCGGGATGCTCTATTCGCTGCCGTCGCGCGAGCTGATCGCCGACAGCGTCGAGTACATGGTGAACGCCCACTGCGCCGATGCGCTCGTCTGCATCTCGAACTGCGACAAGATCACGCCCGGGATGCTGATGGCGGCGCTGCGGCTGAACATCCCGACGATCTTCGTCTCGGGCGGCCCGATGGAGGCCGGCAAGGTGCGCTGGGACGGCACGACGACGAAGATCGACGCGGCCTCGGCGTTCGTCGCCGGCGACCCGCGCGCCAGCGACGCAATGGTCGAGGCCTACGAGCGCAGCGCCTGCCCGACCTGCGGCTCGTGCGCCGGGATGTTCACGGCGAACTCGATGAATTGCCTGGTCGAGGCGCTCGGCCTGGCGTTGCCGGGCAACGGCACGATGCTCGCGACGCACGCCGATCGGCGCGCACTGTTCGCGCGCGCGGGCGAGCGCATCGTCGAGCTCGCACGACGCTGGTATGCGGAGGGCGACGAGCGGGTGCTGCCGCGCTCGATCGCGCGCTTCGAGGCGTTCGAAAACGCGATGCGCCTCGACGTCGCGATGGGAGGATCGACCAACACCGTGCTGCATCTGCTCGCCGCGGCGAACGAAGCCGGCGCGCCCTTCGGCATGGCCGACGTCGACCGCATCTCGCGCGCGACGCCGAACCTGGCGAAGCTCTCGCCCTCCGATCCCAACTGGCACGTCGAGGACGTGCATCGGGCCGGCGGCATCTGGCGCATCCTCGGCGAGCTCGACCGCATCGGCCTGCTGAACCGCAACGTGCCCACCGTGCACGAAGCGACGCTCGGCGACGCGATCGAGCGCTGGGACGTGCGCCGCACGCCCGCGCCGGAAGTCGTCGAGTTCTTCCGCGCGGCGCCGGGCGGCGAGCGAACGACGCGCGCCTTCTCGCAGGATCGGCGCTGGGATTCGCTCGACCTCGACGTCGAGCGCGGCTGCGTGCGCGATGCCGGGCACGCCTATAGCGCCGACGGCGGGCTCGCCGTGCTCTACGGCAATCTCGCCGAGGAGGGCTGCATCGTGAAGACCGCCGGTGTCGACGCGAAGCTGCTGCGCTTTCGCGGTCGCGCGGTCGTCTTCGAGAGCGAGGATGCCGCGCGCGAGGGCATTCTCGGCGACCGCGTGCGTCCGGGCGACGTGGTGCTGATCCGCTACGAAGGTCCGAAGGGCGGCCCGGGCATGCAGGAGATGCTCAAGCCCACCGCCTTCCTCAAGGCGCGCGGTCTCGACACGCAGTGCGCGCTCGTCACCGACGGACGCTTCTCGGGCGCCAGCTCGGGGCTGTCGATCGGACACGTCTCGCCGGAGGCCGCCGAGGGCGGCACGATCGCACTGGTGCGCGACGGCGACGAAATCGAGATCGACATCCCGGCGCGCTCGATTCGTCTCGACGTCGACGAGGCCGAGCTCGGAAGCCGCCGCGAGGCGCGGCTCGCGCGCGGCAGCGACGCGTGGCGGCCCGACGAGCGCACGCGCCCGGTGTCGGCGGCCCTGCGCGCGTACGCGGCGCTGACGACCAACGCCGCCCGCGGGGCGGTGCGCGACGCGTCGAAGCTGTAGCGGGGCGCGTCGGGCGAGATGTGTCGCCCGGCGTCGGTCAGAGGCCGGGCCGGGGATTCGCCGCGCCGCCCGTGCCGACGGTGCCGGGGAGCGCTCCGCCTTCGCCTTCCCAGCGCTCGATGCGTTCGCGCTCTTCGTGGCGGCGTTCGCGCGCCTTCTCCTGGCGGTACCACGTCTGCGCGAAGCGTGCGCCGGCGACGAGGCCGGCGAACAGGGCCAGCGCCATCAGCGGCGTGCTCGCGCGGCGCTCGCCGTCGGCCTGCCCCCCGTGCCGGTGGGTGCGATGGGTGCGCTCGGCGGACTCCTGCGTTTCGCGAGCGCAGCGGTCGTGCCGATGCGCACGGTGCGACGAACGTCGGCGGCACGTCATGGCGTTCGCGCGCGGGTGCGCGGCGCGTTCTCGGGCTGGACGACCGGCGACGTGTATGCGGGCGGGGGGTTCGACATCATCGCCACGATGCGCGGGATGACGTTCGCCGCCAGCGGGAGCAGCACGGTGTAGTCGATCGCCTTCGCCAGCCGCGAGCTCGAGCGCCGGCCGCGTCGCAGCAGCAGCGCGCCGACGACGCCGACCGCGACCGCGGCCATCCCGATCTGCGCCAGCCGCGGCGTGGCGCCGCTGCCGAGCACGCGCACCGCATTGCGCAGGTCCTGGTCGGCGGCGCTGACCGCTCGGTCGGCGCGGGCGAGGCGTTCTTCGTAGTCGAGTTCCCGTTGCTTCATGCCGGCTCCGTCTAGCGGGGGCTCGCCGATGCGGCGCCATTCGCCGCGCTCGTCGTATCGGGTGCAGCGCTTTCGTCGGTGGGCAGCGAGCCGCTGCCGGGCGGATTGCCGACGCGAAGATGCTTCAGCGTGGCGGGGAACAGCAGCCGCTGGGCGAGCCGACGGACCGCGAGCACGCAGATCCACGCGCCGATCAGGTTCGCCACGACGACAAGCACGATGGCCAGCCACGGTGCGAGCCCGAGCTCCATGAGTCCCCAGGTGATGCCCCAGATCGCGACCAGCCACGCCGAGATGGCGAGGATCGCGCCGAGCACGCCGACGAGCAGCATCTGCGCGAGCGCGATGCCCGCGCGTCGTCCCTCGAGGGCGACCAGCTCGAGCCGCGTGGTGACCGAGGCGCGCAGCGACTCGAACAGGTCCTGCACCGCCTCGCGCAGCGAGACGGTGCCCGGTGGCGGGCTCGGAGACCGGGCCGCCACGGTTCAGTGCCTCATGCGGCCGAGCAGCAGGCCCGCGACTGCGGCGATGCCGATCGCGGCGATCGGGTTCTCGCGCACGAAGCTGCGCGTCGATTCCAGCGCCGCTTCGCCGCCGCCGCGGATCTGGTCGGCGCGCTGCGAGATCCGATCGACCGCGTGCGAGGCCTTCTCGCTCAGCGCGTCCATCGTCGGCTGCACTTTCTCCGAAAGACGATCGACGGTGCCGTGCGCCTTGTCGATCAGGCGCTCGGCCGTCTCGTCGGCCTTGCGCATCGCGTCGTCCGTCTTGCGCATCGCGTCGTCCGATGTCGGGAACGAGGCGTTCGGCGAGGAGGACGTTCCGCCGTTGGGGGTGGTGCCGGTCTGCATGCTGCGCTCCTTCCTGGTACGTGAATGTCGGACCACGAACCTGCAAGTCGGGTGCCTGACGGAATCCGGGGCTGAAGGGATCGTAACGCGCGGGGGCGCGGCGGGAAACATGGCAGGATGCGTGTGCCCATGGAGCGAACGATGGCCGCCGATCGAGCGAGAAAGCGAAAGACCGTGAATGCGCGCCCGCGCGCGGCCGTGCCTGCCGCGGCCTGGCCGTGGGGGCCGGCGTGGATTCGCTGGGTCGAGATCGGATGGGCGGCGCCGCAGGTGATCGCGCATCGCATGCAGCGAATGTGGCTCGCTGGCGCGTTCCCGGGCGACTTCGACCGCGCGGAGTTCCGGCGGATGGTCGACGAGAAGGGCGAGGCGTGGCTCGAGGCGATGCTGAGCACGTCGATCGAGATCTGGAAGCTCTGGATCTCGATCGCGTCCTCGTCGATGCAGGCCGGCTGGATCGCGCCCACGCCTGCGGGCATGAGCGGCATGAGCGAATGGTCGCGCGCATCCTCGTTCGCGTCGGCGGGACGCTCGGCCTACTGCGGCGCAGTTCGTCGCTGGGCGCGCTCGGCCCCGCACATCGCCTTCGTCGGACTCGGACCCGTGCATCGGCGCGCGACGGCGAATGCGCGCCGCCTCGCGCGCTTCGAGCCGCGCTGAGCCGCGAGCGTCGCCGGGCGCGCGCCCGGCGGCCTTGCGCGGCGCCGTTCGACGATCCGTCGGCGCCCGTTCACCCGCGATCGAGCGCCAGCAGCTCGGTGCGCATCCCCAGGTTCGTGAGCAGCTCGCCGAGCATCGCCGAGGTCACCGTCTCCTCGCCGATCGCACGGATGCCGCGGCTTTCCATGCACAGATGCCGGCACCGTACGACGACGCCGACGGCGGTGGGCGACAGATGCGACATCAGCGCATCGGCGATCTGTCGCGTGAGCCGCTCCTGCACCTGCAGGCGCTTGGCGAAGCAGTCGACCAGTCGCGTGAGCTTCGACAGTCCGACGATCCGCCCGTCGGGAATGTAACCGACGGTGGCGGTGCCGAAGAACGGCGCGAGATGATGCTCGCAGTGGCTGTACACGGGGATCTTGCGCACGACGATCAGCTCGCTGTACTGCTCGGCGCCGTCCTCGAACACCTTGAGGATGTCGGCCGGATCCTGCAGGTAGCCGGAGGTCCAGTGCTCCCACGCACGCGCCACCCGTGCCGGCGTCTCGCGCAGCCCCGGCCGGTCGGGATCCTCGTGGAGGTTGCGCAGCAGCCGGCGCCAGTCTTCGCTGCCGAACGGCCGGTCTTCCGATGCGTCGCCCATGCCCATGCCTCCCCTCGTCGAAAAAGCGCAGAGTCTAATCCGCACATCGCGAAGCGGCAGTCCTCTACAATCCCCGCGTCCGCGTCCCGGCCCGTACATGTCCGATCGTCTGTCGAGCCTTCTTGCGCGCTTCAGCCCTCGCGCGCGCGTCGATCGCAGCGGAGCGCTGCGATCGCCCATCCGCTACGGTGATGAAGGCGATGCCGGCCGGCTGCATCTGCTGCGCGCCGGCGCCGTGCGATCGCTGCATCCCGGCTGGTCGCCGCTGAAGCTCGTGCGCGCGTCGCTGCTGTTCTATCCGCGTCCGTTCGCGCACGAGCTGCAGCCCGACGTCGCCGCGCAGCCCGACGTCGTCAGCGCGTCGATCCACTTCGACGGCGGCTCGGTCGGCCCGCTCGCCGCCGCGCTGCCGCCCGTGCTGGTGCTGCCGCTCGAGGCGCTCGACGACGCGCAGCCTACCATCGCGCAGCTCTTCGCCGAGGCCGACCGCAGCCTGTGCGGCCGCCAGGTGGCGCTCGACCGCCTGTGCGAGCTGCTGCTCGTGCAGATGCTGCGTCATGTCATCGATCATGGCCTCGTCGGCACCGGCATGCTCGCCGGGTTGGCCGACGCGCGCCTGTCGAAGGCGCTGGTCGCGCTGCACGACGAGCCCGAGCGCGACTGGAAGCTGGAGGATCTCGCGGGCGTCGCCGGCATGTCGCGCGCCCGCTTCGCCGCACGCTTCAAGCAGGTGCTCGGCGTGGCCCCCGGCGAGTACCTGACGCGCTGGCGCATCGCGCTCGCGCAGCATCTGCTGCAGCAGGGTCACGCGGTGAAGCAGGTGGCCGGCGAAGTCGGCTACGCGAGCCCGGCGGCGCTCGGGCGTGTATTCGTCACGCGCACCGGCGCGACGCCGAAGGCGTGGGCGAACACGCGCAACGGCCACGCCGCGTCGCCCTCGGTGCGCACGCGCGACGGCGCGCAGCATCCGCAGCGCGTCGTCGCCGGCGCCGCACGCGCGACGGGCGCTGCGGCGTCGGCGAGCGGTGCGGCATCGGGGCGTGCCGTGGCATCGGCGAGCGGCACGGCACCGGCGCGCAGTTAGCGCATCGGCGAGTTGGCGCATCGGCGAGCGGTTAGAATCGGTCGGTGCACGAGCTCGTCAACGACACCTTCCTGCGCGCGCTGCGGCGCCAGCCCACCGAGTACACGCCGATCTGGGTGATGCGCCAGGCCGGCCGCTATCTGCCGGAGTACAACGAGACGCGCAGGCGGGCGGGCAGCTTCCTCGCGCTGTGCAAGAACCCCGAGCTCGCCTGCGAGGTCACGCTGCAGCCGCTCGAGCGCTTCCCGCTCGATGCGGCGATCCTGTTCTCCGACATCCTCACGATCCCCGACGCGATGGGGCTCGGGCTGTATTTCGCCGAGGGCGAAGGGCCGCGCTTCGAACGGCCGGTCTGCGACGAAGCGGCGGTCGCGAAGCTCTTCGTGCCCGATCCGTCGCAGGATCTTCGCTACGTGCTCGACGCGGTGCGCACGATCCGCTCGGCGCTCGCCGGCCGGGTGCCGCTGATCGGCTTCGCCGGCAGCCCGTGGACGCTCGCCTGCTACATGATCGAGGGTGGCTCCAGCCCCGATTTCCGGCGCACGAAGACGATGCTCTATTC
Source organism: Zeimonas sp. (assembly GCA_035303885.1). Taxonomy (GTDB): domain Bacteria; phylum Pseudomonadota; class Gammaproteobacteria; order Burkholderiales; family Burkholderiaceae_E; genus Zeimonas. Next base: position 6,806 of record DATGRE010000094.1, read on the forward strand.
GCGCCCCGACCTGCTCGAACGCATCCTCGCGGTGAACGCCGAGGCGGTCGCCGCCTACCTGAATGCGCAGATCGAGGCCGGCGCGCAGGTCGTGATGCTCTTCGACTCCTGGGGCGGCGCCCTCGCCGACGGGGCATTCCAGCGCTTCTCGCTCGAGCCGATGCGCCGCGTGCTGCGCGCATTGCGCCCGGTGCCCGATCCGCAGGTGGCCGGCGCGGGGCTGCGCGTCCCCACCATCGTCTTCACCAAGGGTGGCGGGCAGTGGCTCGAGGAGCTCGCCGACCTGGGCTGCGACGCGCTGGGCGTCGACTGGACGGTGAACCTGGGGCGGGCGCGCGAGCGGGTCGGCACGCGCTGCGCGCTGCAGGGCAATCTGGATCCGATCGCACTGCTGGCGGGCGAGGCGGCGGTGCGCGCCGAGGCGCAACGGGTGCTCGATTCCTTCGGCGCACCCGAGCCCGGCTACGGGCACGTGTTCAACCTCGGACACGGCATCACGCAGTTCACGCCGCCCGAGAGCGTCGCCGCGCTCGTCGACACGGTCCATTCCTACAGCCGCCGACTGCGCGCTTCCTGACCGCCTGCGCGGCGCCCGCGCCATTGCCGAAATCGCGGAAAACGGACCGCCCGATAGAGGGTGACCGCTGACTTATACACAGAAACGGCCGAACCGCTGCAAGCCTTCGGAAAACGTCAACGACGCCGCTAGGGGTTTCCCAAGTGCTTGATTTTTCAGAGGTTGACTCTGCTGAAAAAATAAGCAACCCACCGGGAGCGTCGATGAATCGGGCGCCTGCGCGCGCTGTCGACGGTTTGTTCACAGTTTTGTCCACAGCTTTTGTGAACGACCCTGAAAAGCGCTTTCAACCCGGGGGATTGGGAGCCGAAGTTAAAGCAAAGTCTGATGAACGCGCACGCTGACGCCGGCGACGCGGAAGCGGCCCCAGCAGACTTGCGTTTCGCCAGGGTGGCGATCGACGTGCCCGCCGCACAGCTCGGTGCGTCGTTGTTCGACTACGCGGTCGCCGGGCACGGCGGGGACGGCCCGCTCGCGGTCCGGGTCGGCGACTGGGTCGTCGTCCCGTGGGGCCGCACCCGCCGCGTCGGACTGGTGATCGCGCTTTGCGATCGGCCCGAGGTCGACCCCGCGCGTGTTCGCGCGATCGAGTGCGTGCTCGACGACGCGCCGCCGCTGCCGCCCGCGTGGCTCGATCTCGTCGCGTTCGCCGCGCGCTACTACCACCGCGGCGTCGGCGAGGTCGCGCTGCCGGCGATTCCGAAGCTGCTGCGCGCAGCGCCTTCGGCTGCCCGAAGGGCAGGCGGCGCCACGCGCGGCGTACGAAGCTCGGCCGAGCGTGCCTCCGGCGCGCCGCGCGCACGGGTGTCGGCGCCGCGCGCACGGGTCTCGGCCTTCACGCGCGCACGCGCCCGCTGGGAGGCGCAGGCGGGGCCGGGCGCGTCGTCGCCGGAAGCGGTCCGAGGCGCTCCCCCGCTCACCCCGGCGCAGCGATCGGTGCTCGCCGGCTGGAGCGCCGCCGCCGGGCACGCCGTGCACCTGCTGCACGGCATCACGGGCAGCGGCAAGACCGAGGTCTACCTGCACTGGTTCGCCGGCGTGCTCGAGGCCGATCCCGATGCGCAGGTGCTGCTGCTCGTGCCCGAGATCGCGCTGACGCCGCAGCTGCACGCGCAGCTCGCCGCGCGCTTCCCGCACGAGCGCGTGGCCTTGCTGCATAGCGAGATGGCCGACGGCGAACGGGCCGCGCACTGGCTCGCCGCCGTCGAGGGCCGGGCGCGCGTCGTGCTCGGCACGCGCCTCGCGGTGCTCGCGCCGCTGCCCGCGCTCGCCGCGATCGTCGTCGACGAGGAGCACGACGCGTCGTACAAGCAGCAGGAGGGCGTGCGCTACTCCGCGCGCGATCTCGCGATCGCCGCCGCGGCGCAGCGCGGCATTCCGATCGTGCTCGGCTCGGCGACGCCTTCGCTCGAGAGCTGGTTCGCGGCGCGCCGCGGCCGCTACCGCGTGCATGCGCTGCACGAGCGCATCGGCGGCGCGGCCCTGCCGGTCGTCGAGTGCGTCGATCCGCGCGGGGAGAAGCTGCGGCATTCGCTCGCGCCGCGCGTCGTCGAGGCGATCGACGTGACGATCTCGCGCGGCGAGCAGGCGCTCGTCTTCGTCAACCGGCGGGGGTATGCGCCGGTGCTCGCCTGCTCCGCCTGCGGCTGGCTGAGCCGTTGCGCGAACTGCTCGGCGTACCGCGTGCTGCACCGGATCGACCGCTTCGTCCGGCCCGGCGAAGCGACGCCGCCGCGCAGCGCCAGGGGCCCGGCGCGCTACCGGCTCGTCTGCCATCATTGTGCCGCCGAGCAACCGGTGCCCCGGACGTGTCCGGACTGCGGCAACGTCGATCTCGAGGCCCTCGGGCGCGGCACGCAGCGGCTCGAGGAGGCGCTCGCCGAGCTCTTTCCCGGCCGGCGCATCGCGCGACTCGACCGCGACGTCGCGCGCCGGCGCGGGGCCGCGCAGCAGGTGCTCGACGCGGCACACGCCGGCGAGGTCGACCTGCTCGTCGGCACGCAGATGCTCGCGAAGGGGCACGATTTCCGCCGCCTGACGCTCGTCGTCGCGCTCGACGTCGATGCCGGGCTATACGCGGCCGACTTTCGCGCGCCCGAGCGGCTGTTCGCGACGCTGATGCAGGTCGCCGGACGCGCCGGCCGCAGCGGCCGCGCGAGCCGGATGCTCGTGCAGACGCGCTTTCCCGGTCATCCGCTGTTCGCGTTCCTCGCGCGTCACGACTACGCCGGTTTCGCCGACCGCCTGCTCGCCGAACGACGCGAGACCGGCCTGCCGCCCTACCGGCACCAGGCGATGCTGCGTGCCGAGGCGCCGCAGCTCGCCGACGCCGTCGGATTCCTCGAGACCGCGCGCACGCTCGCCGCGGAGCTCGATGCGGCGGGCTACGGCGTGCGCGTCTTCGACGTCGTGCCGATGTCGATGAGCCGGCTGCAGGGCCGCGAGCGCGCGCAGCTGCTCGTCGAGGCCGACCGGCGCGCGCCGCTGCATCGCTTCCTGTCGACCTGGATCGACGCGCTGCGCGTGCGCACGCCGCGCCCGGCCTGGCAGCTCGACATCGATCCGCTCGAGATCTGAGGGACGCTGCTGCGACTCACCGGGGCGTGGCTGCGACGCACGCCGGTTTCGGTAGCGGAAAGGCGCGCCGTCTTCACGGGTCGAAGTGGCAGGCGACCTCGTGCCCGGCGCCCACGTCGCGCAGCTCGGGCTCCTCGCGAGTGCAGCGGTCCACCGCGTGCGGGCAGCGGGTATGGAACCGACAGCCGGAAGGCGGCGACATCGGGCTTGGCACGTCGCCCTTGAGCACGATGCGTCCGTTGCGACGGCCCGGTTCGGGGCGCGGCACCGCCGACAGCAGCGCACGCGTGTACGGGTGCCGGGGATCGGCGAACAGACGGTCGGCGTCGGCGGACTCGACGACGCGACCGAGATACATGACCGCGACGCGGTCGCTGATGTGGCGTACGACGGCGAGATCGTGCGCGACGAACAGGTAGGCGATGCCGAGCTCCTGCTGCAGGTCGATCAGCAGATTGACGACCTGCGCCTGGATCGACACGTCGAGCGCCGAGACGGGTTCGTCGCAGACGATCAGCTTCGGGTCGAGCGCGAGCGCGCGCGCGATGCCGATGCGCTGGCGCTGGCCGCCCGAGAACTCGTGCGGATACTTGCGCATCGCGTCGCGCCGCAGGCCGACGCGGTCGAACAGCTCGGCGGCGCGCGCCTCGCGGTCGGCGCGCGACCAGCCGTAATTGGCGAGCGGTTCCGCGACGATCGCCCCCGCCGTCATGCGCGGGTTCAACGACGCGTACGGATCCTGGAAGACGATCTGGAGCTGCTGCCGGTAGGGACGAAAGCGCCGGCGCGACATCGCGGTGATGTCGACGCCGTCGAGCAGGACCTGTCCGCCGCTGGGTTCGATCAGCCGCATGATCGTCTTGGCCGCCGTCGACTTGCCGCAGCCCGATTCGCCGACGATCCCCAGCGTGCTCGCGCGTTCGAGCGTGAACGAGACGCCGTCGACCGCGCGCACGTACCTGCGAGCCCCGCCCGGCGTCGCGCGCGACGCCCCGTAGTATTTCTTCAGGTTCCGCACGTCGAGCAGCGGCGGCGCGTCGCCCTGGTCCGGTGTGCGCTCCTTCGAAGTCGTCGGCTGCATCACGCGCCCCTCTCCGTTTCCCAGCACGCGACGGAATGCCCGTCGCCGAGCGCAACGAGCGGCGGGCGCTCGCGCGTGCACCGCGGACGTGCGACCGGACAGCGCGGCGCGAAGCTGCAGCCGGGCACCGGCTCCTTCAACGACGGGACCATTCCGGGAATCTCGGTCAGGCGTGCGTGCGACCGTGCCGCGCCGTCGGCCAATCGCGGCATCGAGGCGAGCAAGCCCCGCGTGTACGGGTGCGCCGCAGCGGCGAACAGGCGGCGCGCCGGTGCCTCCTCGACCTTGCGGCCGGCGTACAGGACGACGACGCGCTCGCAGGTCTCCGCGACGACGCCCAGGTCATGCGTGATCATCATGATCGCGGTGCCGGTCTCCGCCTCGAGCTTGCGCAGCAGCTCGAGGATCTGCGCCTGGATCGTCACATCGAGCGCCGTGGTCGGCTCGTCCGCGATCAGCACTTTCGGATGGCACGCGAGCGCCAGGCCGATCATCGCCCGCTGGCGCATGCCGCCGGAGAACTGGTGCGGATACTCGTCGGCGCGGCGTCTCGGGTCGGGGATGTTCACCAGCGCGAGCATCTCCACCGCGCGTTCGCGCGCCGCCCGCCTGCCCAGTCCCTGATGCAACCGCACCGCTTCGCCGATCTGCTCGCCGATCGTCAGCACCGGGTTCAGCGAGGTCATCGGATCCTGGAAGATCATCGAGATCTCGTTGCCTCGGATGCTGCGCATGCGTTCCTCGCTCAACCCGAGCAGGTCGGTGCCGCGGTAGCGGATCGCACCGCCGGCGACCACCGCCGGCGGGGACGCGAGCAGGCGCAGCACCGACATCGCCGTCACGCTCTTGCCGCACCCCGATTCGCCGACGACGCCGAGCGTCTCGCCGGCGTGCAGCGAGTACGAGACGCCGTCGACGGCGCGCACGATTCCGTCGGGCGTGGCGAAGCACACCCTCAGGTCGTCGATCTCGAGCACCTTCTCGCGGTCTGCGGGGAGCTGCGCTCCGAGGGCCCGTTCGCGATCGACGGGCGCTTTCGCTTCGAGGGTCACGGCGGCGACCTCACAGGCGACGGGCGACGCGCGGATCGAGCAGGTCGCGCAGCCCGTCGCCCAGCAGGTTGATCGAAAGCACGGTGAGCCCGAGGAACAGGCCCGGGAACAGGATGATCCCGAACGCGAGCTGAACGACGGCGCGGCCCTCGGCCATCATGTTCCCCCAGCTCGGGATCTCGGGCGGAGTGCCGGCGCCGAGGAAGCTCAGGTACGCCTCGAAGATCACCGCCGATGCGCAGATGAACGTCGCCTGCACGATCAGCGGCGTCACCGTGTTCGGCAGCACGTGCCGCAGCAGGATCGCGTGGAAGCGCGTGCCGATCGCTTCGGCCGCCTGCACATACGGCTGTTCGCGGATGCTCAGCACCAGCGAGCGCACCAGGCGCACGACGCGCGGGATCTCGGGCACCGTGATCGCGAGTACCACGGTGCCGATGCTCGCACGCGTGAGCGTCATCAGTGCGACCGCGAGCAGGATGCCGGGGATCGCCATCATTCCGTCCATGACGCGCATGACGATCGCGTCGGCCCAGCGATTGAAGCCGGACAGCAGGCCGATGACGACGCCGATCGAAGTCGCCAGCAGCGCGACGCCGATGCCGACGGTGAGCGAGACGCGTCCGCCCCACAGCGTGCGCGAGAACACGTCGCGGCCGAGCGCGTCGGTGCCGAACCAGTGCTGCGCCGACGGCGGCTTGAGCCGCTGCAGCGCGTTCATCTCGGTCGGATCGTACGGCGCGAGCCACGGCGCGGCGAGCGAGGCCATCGCAACGACGACCAGCAGCAGCCCGCCGACGGCGAGCAGCGGATGCCGACGCACGAAGGCCCGCCACGGCCGGCGTCGGGCCGCGTCGAGCCGTGCGGCGAGGCGATCGACGGTGACTTCCATGATGGGCGCTCTCAGTACCGGATGCGGGGATCGAACACGGTGTAGAGCAGGTCGATCACGAGATTGACGAACACGTAGACCGCCGAGGTGACCAGCACGATGCCCTGGATCACCGGGTAGTCCCGGCGCAGCACCGAGTCGACGGTGAGCCGTCCGATGCCCGGGATCGCGAACACGCTCTCGGTGACGATGACGCCGCCGAGCAGCAGCGCGATGCCCAGTCCGATCGTCGTCACGATCGGCACCGCCGCGTTCTTCAGCGCGTGGCGCAGCAGCAGGCGCAGGCTTCCGACGCCTTTCGCGCGGGCCGTGCGGATGTAGTCCTCGCCGAGGACTTCGAGCATCGTCGCGCGCGTCATGCGAGCGATCAGCGCGGTGTAGATCAATCCGCCGCTCAGCACGGGCAGGATCAGGTGCCGGATGAACGGAACGAAGCCTTCCGAGAGGCTGCGAAAGCCCTGCACCGGCAGCAGCGGCCACTGGATTGCGAAGCCGAACATCAGCAGGTAGCCGATCAGGAACACCGGCATCGAGAACGCGAGCACGGCGAGCGCCATGATCGCGTGGTCGATCCAGGTGCCGGCCTTCCAGGCGGCGACGATGCCCATCGGCAGGGCGAGCACGACGGCGACGCCGATCGTCAGGAACGTGATCCACAGCGTCGGCTCGATGCGCTGCGCGATCATCGTCGTCACCGGCAGGCCGGTGAACACCGACACGCCGAGGTCGCCCTGCAGCAGGCGCCACAACCAGCCGACGAACTGCTCAGGCAGCGGGCGGTCGAGGCCGAGCTGGCGGCGGATCCGTTCGATGTCGTCGCTGCTCGCGGTGTCGCCTGCGATGATCGCCGCCGGATCGCCCGGGCTCAGGTGCAGCAGCAGGAACACGATCACCGCGACGATGAAGAGCACCGGGATCGCGGCGAGGATTCGCTTGAGGACGTACGTCATGGAGCTGGCTCGTCACGACGCCCGGTGAACGACGGGCGTCGGGTTCCGCGCAATGCGGCCCGCTCGCGCGGCGGCGCGCGCGCGGGCCGGCTCGATCACTTCTTCTCGACGTTCCACATCACCGGGATGCCGACCGCGAGAAGGCCGTCGAGGTCGCTGCGATACGCCATCGGCTGGAAGAACTGGCCGAAGTTCACGTAGGGCACGAACTCGTAGGCGCGCTTCTGGATCGCCTCGGTGATCTGCATGCGGCGCGCCGCGTCGGTCTCGCGCGCCCAGTCCATGCGCAGCTTCTCGAGCTCGGCATCGCAGGGCCAGCCCGAGGGGGCCGCGTCGCACGAGCCCTGGATGTAGGCGTTGACCACCGGCGAGACGACGTCGAAGCCGACCGAGTAGGTGTGGAAGATGTGCCAGCCGCCCTTGTCGGGTGTCTCTTTCACGGCGCGCCGGCTCAGCAGCGTGCTCCAGTCCATCGCCTGCGCTTCGACGTTCAGGCCCATCTTCTTCAGGTTCTGCACGGTGACCATCGCGGCGGCCGCCTGCACCGGCGGGTCGCTGGGCGTGAGCACGACGATCTTCTCGCCGTTGTAGCCGGCCTCCTTCATCAGCTGCTTCGCCTTCTCGAGGTTCTGCCCGGCCAGGACCGCGTCGCCGCCGGCATCGGTGGCCCACGGCGCGCCGCACATGAAATACGCCGCGCAGCTCTTCAGCCGGTATTTCTCGGGGAAGCCCGCCGCCGCCAGGTATTCCTCCTGGTTCACCATGTGCACGAGCGCCTGGCGCGCCTTCGGGTTGTCGAACGGCGGATGCAGGTGGTTCGGACGCAGCCAGCCCTGGCTGCCCAGCGGATCGGCCGCGAGCTTCACGTTCGGCGACTTCTCGAGCAGCGCGATGAAGTCGGCCTGCGGCAGCTCGAAGATGTCGACCTCGCCGTTGTTGAACGCGGCGAGCGCCGTGTTCTGGTCGGGGATGTAGATCCACTCGACGCGGTCGACCTTGACGACCTTGCCGCCGGCGAGTCCGTCGGCCGGCTCGCTGCGCGGCACGTAGTTCGGGTTCTTCACGTAGACGACCTTGTTACCGGGAACCCATTCGTCCTTCTTGAAGATGAACGGACCCGAGCCGGTCGTGTCGGTGATCTGCTGCGTGGGATCGGTTTTCGCGATGCGCTCGGGCATCATGAACGGAACGTTCGACGACGGCTTGCCGAGCGATTCGAGCACGAGGCCGAACGGCTCCTTCAGTGTCAGCGTGAAGGTTCGCTCGTCGACCACGTCGAGCGAGGCGGTGGCTGCCATCAGCAGCCGCCCCGAGACGTCGCGCGCGCCCCAGCGGCGGATCGACGCGACGCAGTCGGCCGCCGTCACCGGCGCGCCGTCGTGCCATTTCAGTCCTTCGCGCAACGTGAACGTGTATTTCAGGCCGTCCGGCGACACGCTGTGCGTGTCGACCATCTGCGGGCGGATCTCGCCGTTGGAGTCCTGCGAGAACAGCGTGTCGTAGATCATGTACCCGTGGTTGCGGGTGATGTACGACGGGTTCTGGATCGGATCGAGGATCTTCAGGTCGCCGCCCGGGATCATCCGAACCACCTTTTCGGCCGCCTGCGCGCCGGGGCTGGAAAGCGGGCCGAAGACGGCGGCGGCGAGCAATGCCGCGGGCAATGCGCGCCCGAGTCGTTTCAGGAATCTCCTCCTCATGGTCATGCTCCTTTCGGGTGAAGGCTCGGCCCGGACGGTCGGGGGCCGGGGTCGGGGGAAGCGGGTGTTCCGTCGGCCATCAGGCGCTCGCCGCGGCGTTCGACGATCAGGTCGTAGGCGTGCGGCTGTCGATGCGCGTCGAAATTGAAGGTGGTGCGCTTGTACGACGCGCACAGGTCGAGATCGCAGCGCGCCACGCAGATCTCGTCGCCCTTCGTGGTGCAGGAGGCGACGATCTCGCCCGACGGTGCGACGATGCAGCTGCCGCCGATCTGGTCGACGCCTTCCTCGATGCCGGCCTTGGCGACCCCGACCACCCACGTTCCGTTCTGGTAGGCGCCCGCCTGCATTACGAGCTGGTTGTGGAACAGCGAGAGATCGTCGTGCTCGGGCGCGGGCGGGTTGTGCACCGGCGTGTTGTAGCCGATCAGCACCATCTCGACGCCCTGCAGCCCCATCACGCGGTACGTCTCGGGCCAGCGGCGGTCGTTGCAGATCGCCATGCCGATCACGCCGCCGAAGGCGTTCACCACGCCGAAGCCCGGTCCGGGCTCGAAATAGCGCTTCTCCAGGTGCTGGAAGCGGCGCCACGGTTCGTACTCGGCGTGCCCCGGCAGGTGCACCTTGCGGTAGCGCGAGACGATCTCGCCGTTGCGGTCGACCAGGATCGCGGTGTTGTAGCGGTGCGTGCGGTCGTTCTCGACGACGAGCTCGGCATAGCCGAGGCAGAAGCCGACGCCCAGCTCGCGCGACAGGTCGAACAGCGGGCGCGTCTCGGGCCCGGGCATCTCGCGTTCGAAGAACCGGTCGACCTCGTCCTGGTCCTCGATGTACCAGCGCGGAAAGAAGGTCGTTAGTGCGAGCTCGGGATAGACGATCAGCTCGCATCCCATCGCATGCGCGCTGCGCATCAGCGCCTGCAGGCGTGCGACGACCTCGGTTCTCGACTCGCTGCGTGCGATCGGACCGAGCTGGCCGGCGGCGACGTTCACGAACCTGGACACGAATTCTCCTTGTTCATCGGTTTCCGGAAAACGGGGGGCATTCGGCGAGCTGCGCGAGCACGCGCAGCAGCACGCGCGCACCGGCGACGAGGTCGCCGGGCGCGGTGTGCTCGCGCACGTTGTGGCTCAATCCGTCCACGCTCGGCACGAAGATCATCGCGGCCGGGCAGATGCGCGCGAGCATCTGGGCGTCGTGCCCGGCGCCGCTCGGCATGCGGCGGGTGCGCAGGCCGAGCGCGGTGGCGCTGCGCTCGACGAGCGCGACCAGATCCGGGTCGAAGCGCACCGGGTCGAAGCGCGCGAGCGCGCGGCGCGACAGCGAGACGCCTTCGGCGGCGGCCGCTTCGTCGGCGAAGCGCCGCAGCCGTTGCTCGGCGCGCTGCAGCGTCTCGCCGTCGGTGTTGCGCAGGTCGACCGTGAACACCGCGCGATTCGGGATGACGTTCACCAGGTTCGGGAACAGGTTCACCGCGCCGACGGTCGCCACCTGGTCGCCGCCGATCTCGTTCGCCAGCTCGCGCGCGAAGCACGCGATGCGCGCGGCGACGAGCCCTGCGTCGCGGCGCAGGCGCATCGGCGTCGTGCCTGCGTGGTTCGACACGCCGAGCACGGTGAACTCGGTCCACGAGATGCCCTGCACGCTTTCGACCGCGCCGATCGGGATGCCTTCGAGATCGAGCACCGGACCCTGCTCGATGTGCAGCTCGACGTATGAATCGACCGCCGCGGCGCCGACGGGCGCGCTGCCGCGATAGCCGATGCGCTCGAGGTTCTCGCCGACGGTGCTGCCGTCGATGCCGCGCGTGGCGAGCGCTTCGTCGAGGCCGAGTCCGCCCTGGAAGACGAGGCTGCCCATCATGTCGGGCGCGAAGCGTGCGCCTTCCTCGTTGGTGAAGAAGGCGACCGCGATCGGCTTGCGGCCGCGCACGCCCGCCTCGCGCAGCACCCGCAGGACCTCGAGCCCGGCGAGCACGCCGTAGTTGCCGTCGTACAGGCCGCCGGTGCGCACGGTGTCGATGTGCGATCCGGTCATCACCGGCGCGACGTCCTCGTCGCCCGGATAGACGCCGATGACGTTGCCGATGCCGTCGATCGTGATTCGCAGCCCGAGCTCGCGCATGCGCTCGACGACCCAGTCGCGGCCGGCCTTGTCCTCGTCGGTCAGCGCCAGGCGGCAGACGCCGCCGCCGTCGAGGGCACCGATCCGTCCGAGCGCCTCGAGCGAGGCGAGCAGGCGCGATCCGTCGATGTCGGGTAGTGCGGTGCCGGCGTCGCGCGCGCCCGCGGGGCGCGCCGCCACGTCCGGCGGCGCACGCCGCGCCGCGCGTGCCTTGGCGCCGTCGGTGCGGGGCTTCACGCCCGCGCTCCGGCACGGACCTCGTCCGCGCTGCGGCCGACGATCTCCCGGTACAGCTGCGGATCGGTGTCGCCTTCGGTGCCGAAGAGCAGCACGCGGCTGGCGGCGTCCAGCCGCAGCGCTTCGCGCGCCGCGGGCGTCGAGATCGCGCCGACGAGGCCGGCCAGGCCCGCGACGGCCGATTCTCCGGCGACGACCGGCGGATCGCCGTACGGGGCGTCGGCGAGCAGGCGCATGCACGCGATCGCTGCCTCGTCGGGAACCGCGACGAACGCGTCGGCGCCTTCGCGCAGCAGCTCCCATGCGAGCAGCGAGACCTCGCCACAGGCGAGGCCGGCCATCACGGTGTCGAGCTCGCCGCGTACGGCGACCGGGCGCCCGGCGCGCGCGGTGCGCAGCAGGCAGTCGGCCTTGTCGGGCTCCACGACCACGGTGATCGGCCGTCGCCCTTCGAAGCGCTCCCAGAACCAGGCGCAGACGGACGCCGCCATGCCGCCGACGCCGCCCTGCAGGAACACGTGCGTGGGGATCGCACCGTCGAGCTGCTGCAGCGCCTCCTCGGCCATGATCGCGTAGCCCTGCATCACGTCGCGCGGCACGTCCATGTAGCCGTCGTACGAGGTGTCGGAGATCAGGTAGCGGCCTTCGCTGCGCGCATCGGCATCGGCCTGCCGGACCGCGTCGTCGTAGTTGCCCGGCGTTCGCACGACGCGGGCGCCGAAGGCCTCGATCGCCGCCTTGCGGCCCTCGCTGACCGTCTCGTGGATGTAGATCACGCACCGGCAGCCGAACATCTGCGCACCCCAGGCCACCGAGCGGCCGTGATTGCCGTCGGTGGCGCAGGTGACGGTGATCTCGCGCACCAGGTCGCGGTATGCGCCGGCGGCAATCTCGGAGGTCTTCACCGGCCGCCCGGTCTTCTCGGCGACCTTCGTCGTCAGCAGTCGCCCGACCGCATAGGCGCCGCCGAGCGCCTTGAAGCTGCCGAGCCCGAAGCGCGTGCCCTCGTCCTTGAAGTGCAGCGCGCCGATGCCGAGCGCGCGCGCCAGCCCTCGCAGCTCGTGCAGCGGCGTCGCCCGGTAGCCGGGCCACGACGTGATCTCGCGTCGCGCGCGCTCGAGCGCCTCGCCGCCGACGATCCGTGCACGCTCCGCTCCGTACGACGCGCTTCGATCGACGCGCGGATTGGCGAAGCACTCGAGGGAGACGCGCGGCAACGCGGGCGTGTTCGGGGCGAGCGGACCGGGCCGGGACGTCGTGGTCATGAATTCAATCCTCGAGGTCGGACAGGAAATCGTGGATCTGCTCGATGCGCTGCATCCGCTCGCGCGCGCGCGGCCGCACTTCCGCCGCCAGCGATGCGCCGAGGAAATTGACGATGCTCATCGGCGCCACGTACGAGTCGAACAGCGCCGAGCCGCGGGTCGTGCAGCCGAGGATCACGTCGGCATGGCGGGCGCGCTCCGACACGGGCGAGTCCGTGAGCAGCACGATGCGCGCGCCCGCCTGGCGGGCCACGCTGACGATCTGTCCGAGCAGGCGCAGCCTGCGGCGGAAATCGACGACGAACAGCGCGTCCTTCGCGCCGACGTCGCCGAGCACGTCGGCGATCTTCGACGCCGAGTTGTTCAGCAGGTGGACGTTCGGCTTGGCGTGCGAGAACAGCGCCTGTGCGTAGAACGCGGTGGCGTAGCCGTTGCGGAAGCCGACGACCCAGACGCGCTGCGCCTGCTTCAGCACGCGGATCGCGGCGCGCACGTCATCGGCCGCGAGGTCGCGCAGCGTCTCGGCGAGATTCTTTGCGTCGTTCGAGACGTGGCGCTCGAGCGCGGAGAGGCCGCCGTCGAGCTTCGGCGAGCCTTCCAGGCGGAACAGCGGCGACTCGGCCGGCGGATTCGCCCGGATCTCTTCGCGGAACCGGTTGAAGTTCTCGTAGCCGAGGCGACGGAAGAAGCGCGCCGCGGTGGCCTTCGAGACGCCGGCGAGCGCCGCGAGCTCGGTCGCCGTGTACGCGGCGAGGTCGGAGCGCCGTTGCATGACGACGTCGGCGAGCTTGCGTTCGGAGGGAAGCAGCCCGTCGTACGAGGCCAGGATGGTTTCGCGCAGCCGCATCGGATCCGGTGCCCTTCGTGCCCGCAGCCCGCTTCGGCGTTCGCCGGCGGGCTCCGGGGCGAGTCTGTGGGAGCTATGGAACTTTCGTTTTGTAACCTTCGTTACATGGCAAGATCATCATGGAACAATCGTTTCAGGTCAAGGCGTGCGGGATCGAGCGCCGGGGCTCGACACCGTCGTCCTGCAGCGGGTGGGCGGGAGTGCGGCGCGGAGGGGCGTTCAGCGCGCGCGCCGGCCGAGCGCGCGCATCTTCTCGAAATGACGCTCGTGCCGCTGGCGGCCGCCGCCGTCGACCATGCCGATCAGCGTCTGGCGCACCGGACGCAGCCCGCAGAACGCGAGCACGTTGCGCTCGAGGCCGCGAACCCCATGCGCGAAGAAGTACCAGCGGTAGATCGGGGCGGGCATTCCCATCGTCACGACGACCCGCGCCGAACGTCCCTGCAACGCACGCTGCCACTGTCCCTGCTCGCCGGCGGTGATCGCGAATCCGGGGCGCAGCACCTGTTCGAGGAAGGCCTTCACGAGTGCGGGCATCGTGCCGAGCCACAGCGGGAAGAACAGCGCGACGTGCTCCGCCCAGCGGATCGCTTCCTGTGCCGACTGCAGCGACGGGGGCAGCTCGCCCGAGATCCAGTCCTCCTTCGAGCGAAGGATCGGGAAGTCGAGCTTGCCCAGCTCGATGCGCCGAAGCGCGTGTCCGGCTTCGCGCGCGCCCTGCGCGTAGGCTTCGGCGAGTGCGTAGCCGAGCCGCGCCGGGTTGGGGTCGGGGTGTCCGAGGAGCAGGACGATCCTGCGCTGCGAGTCGTTGCTCATGAGCCGGTGAGGACGAGTTGCGATTGCGTGACGACCGCGCAGAGTCGGTCGTTCTCGCCGCGGATCAGCGTCTGCCACACCTGCGTCGTGCGGCCGCGGTGCAGCGCCGTGCATTCGGCCTCGACGGAGCTGCCGAGCGGCGCGGCCGCGAGGAACTTCGTGCTCGAGTCGATCGTCGTCGTGCGCGCGCCCTTCGGCAGGTTCACGTAGGTGCCGACCGCGCCGAGCGTGTCGGCGAGGGCCATCAGCGCACCGCCGTGCAGCACGTCGCCCGCGGTGCATAGCTCGCGACGCACCGGCATGCGGGCCCGGATGCGATCGGTACCGATCTCCAGCCATTCGATGCCGAGTGTGTCGGGGAACAGCCCGGCGAGCATCCGCTGCAGTGCCGCGGGTTCGAGCATCTCGCGATCTCCTCGAGCGGGTCGTCGGCCGCACGGTGCGTGCGCCGCGGCTTCGAGGCTACGGCGCGAGGGCGCGCGGGTCAAACGGCAAGACCCGACTCGTGCCCCGGGTCTTCGCTTTTCTGGCACGATCGTTCGGCTGGTCGATCCCTTCGAGGTCCGCCGACTCGCGAATCATGTCCGCACCGGAACCGCTTCGCTTCTACGTGCCCGAGCCGGCCGTGCGCCCGGGCGACCAGCCCGATTTCTCGAACGTGCGGATCGCCGAGGCAGGCTCGGTCGATCGCCCGCCGATCGACGTCGATTCCGAATCGATCCGCGACCACGCGTATTCGATCATCCGGGTGCTCAATCGCCGCGGCGAGGCGGTCGGGCCCTGGGCGGGCCTGCTCTCCGACGAGCAGCTGCTCGCCGGACTGCGCGACATGCTCGTGCTGCGCGCCTTCGATGCGCGCATGCTGATGGCCCAGCGCCAGGGCAAGACCTCGTTCTACATGCAGCACATGGGCGAGGAGGCGGTGAGCTGCGCGTTCCGCAAGGCGCAGCGCAAGGGCGACATGAACTTCCCCACCTACCGGCAGGCGGGACTGCTCATCGCCGACGGCTATCCGGTCTTTGACCTGATGTGCCAGATCTACTCGAACGAACGCGATCCGCTGAAGGGCAGGCAGATGCCGGTGCTCTACTCGGTGCGCGCGCACGATTTCTTCTCGCTGTCGGGCAACCTCGGCACGCAGTTCCCGCAGGCGGTCGGCTGGGCGATGGCCTCGGCGATCCGGCGCGACACGCGCATCGCGGCCGGCTGGATCGGCGACGGCGCCACCGCCGAATCCGACTTCCACGCCGCGCTCGTCTTCGCGTCGACGTACCGCGCGCCGGTCGTGCTGAACATCGTCAACAACCAATGGGCGATCTCCACTTTCCAGGGCATCGCGCGCGGCGGCTCGGGCACCTTCGCCGCGCGCGGACTCGGCTTCGGCATCCCGGCGCTGCGCGTCGACGGCAACGACTATCTCGCCGTCTACGCGGTCGCGAAATGGGCGATCGACCGCGCCCGCGCGAATTTCGGCCCGACCTTGATCGAGCACGTCACGTATCGCGTCGGCGCGCATTCCACGTCGGACGATCCTTCCGCCTATCGTCCGAAGACCGAGTCGGACGCCTGGCCGCTCGGCGATCCGGTGATCCGCCTGAAGAACCACCTGATCCTGCGCGGCGCATGGACCGAGGAGCGGCACCGCGAGCTCGAGGAGCAGGTGCTCGCGGAGGTGATCGCCGCGCAGCGCGAGGCCGAGCGCCACGGCACGCTGCACGCCGGCGGCCGTCCGTCCACGCGCGACATGTTCGAGGGCGTCTACGAGACGATGCCGCCGCATCTGCGCCGTCAACGGCAGCAAGCCGGGTTCTGACATGGCGCGGATGACGATGATCGAGGCGCTGCGCGATGCGCTCGACGTATCGATGAGCCGCGACGACCGCGTCGTCGTGTTCGGCGAGGACGTCGGGTATTTCGGCGGCGTCTTTCGCGTCACCGCCGGCCTGCAGCAGAAATACGGCCACGACCGCTGCTTCGACACGCCGATCAACGAATCGGGCATCGTCGGCACCGCGATCGGCATGGCGGCCTACGGGCTGCGTCCCTGCATCGAGGTGCAGTTCGCCGACTATGTCTATCCGGCCTACGACCAGATCGTCTCCGAGGCCGCGCGGCTGCGCTATCGCTCGAACGGCGAGTTCACGGCGCCGATGGTCATCCGCATGCCTTCCGGCGGCGGCATCTTCGGCGGGCAGACGCACAGCCAGAGCCCCGAGGCGCTGTTCACGCACGTCGCCGGCCTGAAGACGGTCATGCCGTCGAATCCGGTCGACGCGAAGGGACTGCTGATCGCGTCGATCGAGGATCCGGATCCGGTGATCTTCTTCGAGCCGAAGCGGCTGTACAACGGACCCTTCGAAGGCTATCCCGACCGGCCGGTCACGCCGTGGTCGAAGCATCCGCTCGGCGACGTGCCCACCGGGCACTACACGGTCCCGCTCGGCCAGGCGGTCGTGCGCCGACCCGGCGAAGCGGTCACCGTGCTCGCCTACGGCACGATGGTGCACGTCGCGCTCGCGGCGGCCGAGGCCACCGGCGTCGACGCCGAGGTGATCGACCTGCGCACGCTCGTGCCGCTCGACCTCGACGCGATCGTCGTCTCGGTGAACAAGACCGGACGCTGCGTCGTCGTGCACGAGGCGACGCTCACGTCGGGCTTCGGCGCCGAGCTCGTCGCGCTCGTGCAGGAGCACTGCTTCCACCGGCTCGAGACGCCGATCCGCCGCGTCACCGGCTGGGACACGCCCTATCCGCATTCGCACGAATGGGAGTACTTCCCCGGACCGGCGCGTGTCGGGCGTGCGCTCGTCGAGGCGCTGGAGGACTGAATGGCCGAGCACGCGATCCGGCTGCCCGACGTCGGCGAAGGCGTCGCCGAGGCCGAGCTCGTCGAGTGGCTGGTGAAGGTGGGCGACCGCGTGCAGGAAGACCAGTCGCTGGCGATCGTCATGACCGACAAGGCGAGCGTCGAGGTGCCGTCGCCGATCGCGGGCGAGGTCGTGTGGCTGGCCGCCGAACCCGGCGAGAGCATCGCCGTGGGCTCGGATCTCGTGCGCCTGAAGGTCGAGGGTGCCGCCGGCGCGGCGCCCGGCGACGAGGCGGTGCCGGCCGGCGAGGACGCGCCGTCCGCTCCCGAAGGTCCTGCGCGCCAGGGGCAGGCGCGGCAGGCGCGCGAGCGGCACGAGGACGAGCGCGAAGCGCGGGAGGCGCGCGATCCGGAGCACACCCGGTCCGCGCCGGCCGAAGGCATGCGCGAGCGCGCGGCGGCGTCGGCGATGTCGGCGCCGCCCGTCACCGGCGGCGCCGGTCGCTCGGACGTGCCTGCGCGAGGCGGCGCCGACTCCGGCACGGCGGCCGCGCGCGCGTCCGCGGCGCCGAGTGCGGGCGATGCGCAGGCGAGCGCCGTCGCCCGGGCCGCGGCCGCCGTCGCGATGCGCGATGCCGAGGCGGGTGCGCGCGCGGCGCTGGGTGCGGGCGGCGAGACCGTCGCCGGTGTGCCCGGCGCCCGGCTGCGCCCGGGCGCCTCGCCCGTGCTGCCCAGGTCGCGCGGCGAGAAGCCGCTCGCCTCGCCCGCGGTCCGCGCGCGGGCCCGCGAGGCGGGCATCGACCTGCGGCGGGTCGCCGGCAGCGGACCGGCCGGCCGCATCACGCACGAGGATCTCGACCGGCTCTTCGAGCAGGGACCCCGGTTCGTGCCGGCCGGCGGCGCGCCCGCGCCCGACGAGAGCGTCGAGGAGATCAAGATCGTCGGCCTGCGGCGGCGCATCGCCGAGAAGATGCGCATCGCGCACGAGCGCATCGCCGACATGACCTACGTCGAGGAGCTCGACGTCACCGATCTCGAAGCGCTGCGCGCGAAGCTCAACGCATCGGGCGGCGACCGTCCGCACCTGACGCTGCTGCCGTTCCTGATGCGCGCGGTCGCGATCGCCGTCGCCGAGCAGCCGCGGATGAACGCGCATTTCGACGACGACGCCGGCGTGCTGCGCCGCTACGGCGGCGTGCACGTCGGCATCGCGGCGCAGACGGCGAACGGGCTCGTCGTCCCGGTCGTCCGCCACGTCGAGGCGCGCGACCTCTGGAGCTGCGCGGCCGAGCTCGCGCGCGTGACCGACGCGGCCAAGGGCGGCACGGCGACGCGCGAGGAGCTCACGGGTTCGACGATCACGATCACGTCGCTCGGCGCGATGGGCGGCATCGTGACGACCCCCGTCATCAATCATCCCGAGGTCGCGATCGTCGGCGTGAACCGCATCGCGGTGCGCCCGATGTGGGACGGCAACGCGTTCGTTCCGCGCAAGGCGATGAATCTCTCGTGCAGCTTCGACCATCGCGTCGTCGACGGCTGGGACGCGGCGGTCTTCGTGCACCGGCTCAAGGCGCTGCTCGAGACGCCGGCGCTGCTCTTCGTCGCCTGAGGCGGGGCCGCGATGAAGGAGATCCGCTGCACGCTGCTCGTCGTCGGTGCCGGCCCGGGCGGTTACGTGTGCGCGGCGCGCGCCGGGGAGCACGGCATCGACACCGTCGTCGTCGAGGCCGACCGGCTCGGCGGCACCTGCCTGAACGTCGGCTGCATCCCGTCGAAGGCGCTGATCCACGCCGCCGACGAATACGCGCGCGTGCGCTCCTTCGCCGCGCAGCGATCGTCGCTCGGCATCCGCGTCGCGGATCCCGCGCTCGATCTCGCGCAGACAATCGCGTGGAAGGACGCGATCGTCGATCGGCTCGGCGGCGGCGTGTCGGGCCTGCTGAAGCGCGCGCGCGTGAAGGTGGTGCTCGGGCGGGCGCGGTTTCGCGACGGCAAGACGGTCGTCGTCTCCACCGAGACCGGCGGCGAACAGACGATCCGCGCCGAGCACGTCGTCGTCGCCACCGGCTCGCGCCCGGTCGAGCTGCCGTCGCTGCCCTTCGGCGGCAACGTCGTCTCGTCCACCGAGCTGCTGGCGACGCGCGAGCTGCCGCAGCGGCTCGTCGTCGTCGGCGCGGGCTACATCGGCGTCGAGCTCGGCACGGCCTTCGCGAAGCTCGGCTCGCAGGTCACGCTCGTCGACCTCGCGCCGCGCATTCTGCCGCAGTACGACGCGGAGCTCGTCCGCCCGGTCGTGCAGCGCCTCGCCGCGCTCGGCGTGCAGCTGCGCGTCGGCGCCACGGTGAAGGGCGCATCCGCCGACGGGCGCCTCGCGATCGAGACCGCGGCCGGCGGCGAGCGCCTGCCGGCCGACCGCATCCTCGTCGCCGTCGGACGCCGCCCGGCCGTCGAGGAATGCGGGCTCGAAGAGCTCGACCTCGATCGCGACGGACCGTACGTGCGCGTCGACGACCAGTGCCGCACGTCGATGCGGGGCGTCTACGCGATCGGCGACGTCACCGGCGAGCCGATGCTCGCGCACCGGGCGATGATGCAGGGCGAGGTCGTCGCCGACCGGATCGCGGGCCGCAAGCGGGTGTTCGAGCCGCGGGCGATCCCGGCCATCTGCTTCACCGACCCCGAGATCGTCGCCGTAGGCCCTTCGCTCGACGAGGCGCGCCGCGTCCATCCCGAGCTGCGCGTCGGCATGGTGCCGTTCAGCGCGAACGGGCGCGCCTTGACGCTGGACGGCGACTCGGGCTTCGTGCGGGTCGTTGCGCGCGCCGACAACCACCTCGTGCTCGCGATGCATGCGGTCGGCGCCGGGGTATCCGAGTTCGCGTCGGCCTTCGCGCTGGCGCTGGAGATGGGCGCACGGCTCGAGGACATCGCCGGCACGATCCACGCGCATCCGACGCTGGGCGAGGCGGTGCAGGAAGCGGCGCAGCGGGCGCTGGGGCGCGCGTAGCCGCCCGACGCCGTCCGGCGGCGCGCGGCACGGCCCGGCGCTTCGACGCAGCCTGGCGTGCGGCACGGGCCGCACCCTGCCCCCGCACCCGGCACGCTCCGGTGCCCCCTCGAGGCGAGGGCGCCTTGCCCGGTCCCGCGAGCCTCGACGCGAGCCGCACCGAACGCGGGAACGGGATCGCGCTTCGCGGCATCCAATGGTCGAATGCGCTGGAACCTGCAACACCGTCCGCTGGGAGTCGCCCGATGAACCCGTACGCGCTCGAGGAGCCGCGCCCGATGCCCGTGCGCACCGATGTCGACCTCGTCGGCGAGGTGATCGCCGGTGACCATCAGGCGTTCCGCACCCTGATGCAGCGCCACAACCAGTTGCTGTACCGGACGGCGCGCAGCGTGCTGAAGAACGAGGCCGAGGCCGAGGACAGCGTGCAGGAGGCGTGGCTGCAGGCGTATCGCAAGCTGCACGAGTTCCGCGGCGAATCGCGCCTCGCGACCTGGCTCGTGCGCATCGTCGTCAACGAGGCGCTGGGGCGCCTGCGCAGCGGCGGCCGGCGGGCGGAAATCATTCCGCTCGACACCACGGTCGACAGCGCGATTTTCGCCGGGGAACCGAACATGCAGCTGTCCGAATCCGAACGGCCCGACCGTCTCGCCGAGCGCAGCGAGCTGCGTCGCGTGCTCGAATCGCGCATCGACGAGCTGCCCGAAGCATTCCGCACGGTGTTCATGCTGCGCGCCGTCGAGGAGATGAGCGTCGAGGAAGTGGCCGCGTGCCTGGGCATTCCCGAAGCCACCGTGCGCACCCGTCATTTCCGCGCGCGCTCGATGCTGCGTGAATCGCTGGCGCGCGAGCTCGATCTCGCGATCTCCGACACGTTCTCGTTCGCCGGCGAGCGCTGCGAGCGCATCGTCGCCGGCGTCTTCGAGCGGCTGGGCCGGGAGCGCGCCTTCGGCCGCCGTGATCACGAACCCGGCGCGCGCGCCTGATGCCATTGGAGAATCATCGTGTCCTTCCTCCTTCGTTCCAGCTTTCTCGAACCCATCGATCGCCGCGCGTGGCTCGGCGGCTCCGGCCGGCTGCTGTCGGCCGGCGCGATCGCGCTGCTGGCCGGGCGCCCGGCGCTTGCCGCGGGCAAGCCTTCCGATCCCGCGCAGGACGCGCGCATCCTGAACACGGCGCTCGGCGCCGAGCTCGAGGCGGTGGCCGCGTACCAGGTCGGCGCCGACAGCGGACTGCTGCAGAAGAACGTACGCGAGCTAGCGCTCACATTTCAGGGTCATCACAAGGCACATGCCGATCTGCTCGCCGCCACGGTCTCGAAGCTCGGCGGCAAGCCGGTCTCGGCCAAGGCCGAGTACCAGTTTCCCACCGACCAGCTGAAGACGCAGGCCGACGTGCTGCGGTTTGCCGCCGGACTCGAGAAGGGCGCGGTGAGCGCGTATCTCGGCGCCGTGCCGCTGTTCGACGACCGCGAGCTGTCGAAAGCCGCGGCGAGCATCCTCGGCGACGAGGCGATGCACTGGGCGGTGCTGCGCAATGCGCTCGGCGAGGATCCGGTTCCCGCCGCGTTCGTCAGCTAGAGATGTTGGCCCGGCGGTTCGCTCGGAATGGGAGCGATCGAACGCGTGGAAT
>DATGRE010000095.1:0-2003 GCA_035303885.1 Zeimonas sp.
GATGCGACCGGCTACCCGAAGGCGTCGATGCTCCCTGCCGGACGCAACCCCGGCCGGATCGTCCCGCTGCGGGCGCCGCAAGACGTGGCCGGCCGCCCGACGAGCCCACCCGACGCATCCGCAGCGGAACGAGCGACCGAGCCGGCCGCCGCCGCGAGCGACATCGACAGCCTGCTCTCGCCCGCCTCGTTCCGCACCGGTCCGAATCCGATCCGCTTTTGAGCGCGCCGAAGCGCGCAGCGCATCGCCTCCGAGCGCGCGAACGCGCGCAGCGCCTCGCCGCCGGCGTCAGCGCCGCAGCTTCGAGAGCCAGTGCTCGAGCAGGCGCCCTGCCGGCTCGCGCCCGCCGAGCCCGAAGGACAGCGCGAAGGCCACCGCCACCGCGCCCAGCGTCAGCCCGAAGGCGAGATTGACGATCGAATCGGCGATGCCCATCGCGCGCAGGCCCATCGCGAGCACCAACCCGATGATCAGCGTGCGCACCAGTGCCCCGAGCCAGCGCGCGCCCTCGTAGGGGCTGCGCGCGACCGCCGCGCCGAGCAGGTTCGCCAGCCACAGCCCGACGAGCAGGATGACGATGCCGAGCAGCACGTCGCCGCCGAAGACGATGAAGGCGCCGACCAGCTCGCTCACCTGCCCCAAGCGCAGCCGATTGGCCGCCTCGGCGACCGCCAGCAGCATCGCGAAGAACAGCAGCAGGCGGCCGATCAGCTGCGACAGGCGCAGCGAGCCGAGCATCGGCTCCAGCCCCGTTCGCGCGGCGAGGCGGTCGAGGCCGGCGCCCTCGAGCACGCTCGCCGTCAATGCGGCGACGAAGCGTGCGACGTACCAGGTCAGCGCGACGATCAGCGCGGCCGCGAGCAGCTCGGGCACGGCGGCGACGAACTCGGCGAGCATCAACGTCGCGGGTTCGGAGACGGCCTGGATCGCGAGCGCATCGAGCGCCGAGATCAGCGTCGGCACGAAGATGACGAGGAAGACGACGGTACCGGCCAGGCGCGGAAGGTCGGTTGCCTCGCCCATGCCGAGGCTTCGCGCGAACGACTGCACGCGCGTCGCGACCAGCAGGTTGGCGACGATGCCACGTGCGATCTTCGCCACGTAGTAGCCCACGACGACGATGATCGTCGCGCCGAACAGCCGTGGCACGAACTCGAGTAGCTGGTTCACGAGGTTCTGCACCGGCAGCAGCAGCCCCTGCAGTCCGAGCGCACCGAGCACCATCGGCAGGAACAGCAGCAGCACGACCCAGTAGCCGACGTGGCCGATGCTTTCGCCGATCGGGCGCATGCCGGCTTCGGCGCTCAGCCGCTCGTCGAGCGTTGTGCGATCGAGCAGCCGCGTCAGACCGTTGCGCACGAGCAGCGCAAGCAGCCAGCCGAGCAGCGCGAGCACGAGCGCCGCGAGGATCTGCGGCAGGTAGGAGACGACGTCGCCGATCATCGCGGCGAACGGCGCGGAGGCCATCTGCAGGTCGAGCGTGTTGAAGGCGGCGACGAGTGCCACGAGCAGCACGAACCAGAAGACGAGCCGCGAGACGAGCAGCTCGAGATCGACCGAGCGGCCGAGGGCCGGCGCGAGCCTGCCGTTGACCTGCGCGAGCGAGAGCGCGCGCCGGGTGGCGGCCGCGGCGATCAATCCGATCACCCATCCGAGCAGCAGCAGCGCGACGGCGCCGATCACCGTCATTAGTTGCATGCCGAGCGCGCGCCGCATCGCGTCGGCGAAACCTTCGTTTGACATTCGATCCGATCCTCCCGCGCGCGAAGTCTACCGATTCGCGCGCTGCGCCGAGGTACCGGCTCGTGCGCGCGTTGCTCGCGTGCCGAAAGTCACTCGACGGGCGCGTCAGTCGTCGCGCTCGGGCTCGTCCAGGCCCAGTTCGCCGATCTTGCGGGTGATCGTGTTTCGTCCGATGCCCAGGCGCTGCGCGGCCTCGACGCGGCGGCCGCGCGTGTGGCGAAGCGCGGTGGCGATCACCGTCGCCTCGAAGTCGCGTGTCA
>DATGRE010000096.1:0-19034 GCA_035303885.1 Zeimonas sp.
CGAATGCGAAAACGCCATATCGCAATGTGAAAATTCCGCGGTGCAGCGCACCACCCATTCATTTCATGGCTTGCAAATGACGTTCTGCAATACGAAAAGAGCTAGCTAAGCATATGAAAAGTAGCAGTAAAATTTTTTGAACAACAGCACAGATTTTCGATATTGCGTCGCATCACAAATCGCTAAGCTTTCCCCCATCTCGACGACGATTACGAGCCGCCGGAACCACCGGTTCCCCAGGGCGGCGTTCGCCGCCGAAACGGTCTTCCACTCGTCCAGGAGAATCCTCATGTCGTCCCGCGAACTCGAAGCGCAGAAGCTTCAGAAGGAATGGTCTGAAAGCCCGCGCTGGCGCGGTATCCAGCGCGGCTACACGGCCGAAGACGTCGTGCGGCTGCGCGGTTCGCTGCCGGTCGAGCACACGCTCGCCCGCCGCGGTGCCGAGAAGCTGTGGCAGCTGATCAACGAAGAGCCGTTCGTGAACGCGCTCGGCGCCCTGACCGGCAACCAGGCGATGCAGCAGGTCAAGGCGGGCCTGAAGGCGATCTATCTGTCGGGCTGGCAGGTGGCCGGCGACGCCAACCTTGCCGGCGAGATGTATCCCGACCAGTCGCTGTATCCGGCGAACTCGGTTCCGGCCGTCGTGCGCCGGATCAACAACACGCTCACGCGGGCCGACCAGATCCAGTGGATGGAAGGCAAGAACCCGAGCGATCCCGACTACATCGACTACTTCGCACCGATCGTGGCCGACGCCGAAGCCGGCTTCGGCGGCGTGCTGAACGCCTTCGAGCTGATGAAGTCGATGATCGATGCGGGCGCGGCGGGCGTGCATTTCGAGGACCAGCTCGCGTCGGTGAAGAAATGCGGCCACATGGGCGGCAAGGTGCTGGTGCCGACGCGCGAAGCGGTCTCCAAGCTCGTCGCCGCTCGCCTCGCGGCCGACGTCTGCGGCGTGCCGACCGTGCTGCTCGCGCGCACCGACGCCGAAGCCGCGGATCTCGTCACCTCCGACATCGACGAGAACGACCGGCCGTTTCTCACCGGCGAGCGCACCGTCGAAGGCTTCTACCGCGCGCGCAACGGGCTCGAGCAGGCGATCTCGCGCGGTCTGGCGTATGCGCCCTACGCCGATCTCATCTGGTGCGAGACGGGCACGCCCGACCTGAAGTTCGCGCGCGCCTTCGCCGAGGCGATCCACAAGCAGTTCCCGGGCAAGATGCTCGCCTACAACTGCTCGCCGTCGTTCAACTGGAAGAAGAACCTCGACGAGGAGACGATCGCGAAGTTCCAGCGCGAGCTCGGCGCGATGGGCTACAAGTTCCAATTCATCACGCTCGCCGGCTTCCACTCGTTGAACTACAGCATGTTCCACCTGGCGCACGGCTACGCGCGCAAGCAGATGAGCGCGTTCGTCGAGCTGCAGGAAGCCGAGTTCGCGGCGGCGGAGCTGGGCTTCACCGCGGTGAAGCACCAGCGCGAGGTCGGCACCGGCTATTTCGACGCGGTGACGACGACCGTCGAGCGCGAGGCGTCCACGGCGGCGCTGAAGGGTTCGACCGAGGACGCGCAGTTCTTCGATTCGAAGAACGAGGCGAAGAAGAAGGCGGCCTGAAGCTTCCCGCTTCGGGTTCATACGAGGGCCGGCTTCGCGCCGGCCTTTTTTTCGCCCTGCATTCGACGAAGCACCTAGTCCGCCGACTCGGTCGATCGTCGAATTCCGGCGTGCGATGCACACGCCTATAACGGTTCCTGCGCTTCTTGTACCGCGCTCAGGAGACCGCCCCATGCATCCGCTTCCCGCCTCCGACACCGGTCCTCGCCGCCAACGCGGCCAGGGGATGACCGAGTACATCATCGTCGTCGCGCTGATCGCCGTCGCGGCGATCGGCGTCTATACGCTGCTCGGCCAGACGATCCGCAATCAGACCGCGGGTCTCGCGCTCGAGGTATCCGGGCAGACCGCGTCCACGGCCATCGCCAACGCGCAGACGAACGCGACCACGGCTTCGACGAACGCGAACGCGCGTAAGGGCCTCGACAACTACGACGCGAACAACCGCTGAGCGGAGTGTCGCCGTGCGCATGCGAGCACTCCGATCGACGCAGCACGGGCAGGTGCTCGTGCTCGCGCTCGTGCTGCTGCTCGCCGGCCTGTTCGCGCTGTTCTTCCTGTTCAGCGCCGGGCAGGTGGTGGCCACCAAGCAGCGGCTCGTCAACGCGGCGGACGCAGCAGCCTGGAGCGCGGCCGTATGGCGAGCGCGTGTGTTGAATTTCCACGCCTACGCGAACCGTGCGATCCTCGCGCAGGAGGTCGCGGTCGCTCAGGCGGTCACGCTCGTCTCGTGGGCGAAGTACTTCGAGCGTTTCACGTCCAACGCGGGCACGCTCGCCGCGGCGTGGCCGCCGGCCGCGCCGGTCCTCGAGGCGGCGGCCTCCGTGGCACGCACCGCGCGCGAGCTCACCGAGGCCACCGCGGCCGAGGAGATCCGCGTGCGTGCGGCGCCGCTCACCGGCTACAAGTCGCTGCTCGCGCGCAGCCAGGAAACGCTGCAGCTCGCCGCCGATGCCTTCGGGCTGGGCGCCGTCGCCAACGAAGTGGTGCGCGCGAACGACGCATCGTTCTTCGCCTTCGCGCTCGGCGACGCCGGCGCCTTCGCCCGTTTCACGCGCCGCTACGACAGCGACGCCGACCGCGCGCGGCTGCGCGATCTCACCGTCGATTCGCTCGACGCCTTCGTGCGCGGTCCGCGCCGCGACGACCTGCGGCTGCTGCTCCTGCCTTCGTCGTGCTTCGGTCGCACCACGAGCGTCGACCGTTGGTTCCGCTGGTGGCGCAAGCGCGGCGGCACCGAGATGGCGCCGGACCTCGAGCGCTGGCAGGCGGCGGACACGGGCTCGATCCACAACTGGCGCAGGAGCGGCTTTCTCGGCCGAAGCTGCCGTCAGCGTGAATGGCTGCCCGTGGGCTGGGGTGCTGCGCAGGCCTCCGACGGCTCGTCGTCGCCGGGCATCGTCGGCAACCCCGGATCCACCGCCGACAACCGAGCGGCAACGGCACTCGCCGAGAGGGAGATCGCGGGCGAAGGCTTCGCGGGATTCGACCGCTACGGCGGGATCGAACGCGTGCGCGAGCTGAACTACGGTGCGCTCGCCGACGGCCGCTTTCCGGTCTCGCAGGTGGTGGTGCTCGCGCGTGCGGAGGCGCGAAACGTGCGCACGGCGAATGCGCTCGACGTCGGCGCGGGCCGGTTGCGCCTGTTCGAGGCCTTCGCCGGCAACCGGTTGTGGGCGATGGCGGTCGGCGAGGCGTATTTCCGCCGGCCGCCGGGCGCCCCCGCGCGCATCGAGTACGCGAGTCTGTACAGCCCCTATTGGCAGGCGCGGCTCGGCGAGCCGAGCGAAGCGCAACGCGCGGCGGCGGTGCTCTATGCGAACTGAGCGCAGCGCGCAGCGTGGCCAGGCGCTCGTCGAGGCGCTCGTCGCGGCGGCGGCGCTCGTTCCGATGGCGCTGCTCGTGGTGCTGCTCGGAAAATTCCAGTCGATGCAGCAGGCGAGCATCGCCGCCTCGCGCACGCTCGCTTTCGAATGCACGGTCCGCCCTGACGACTGCCGCGACGCGTCCGGGCGCCTGGCGCTCGCCGAGGACGTTCGGCGCCGGCACTTCGGCCGGATCGATCGCGAGGTTCTCAGTGGCGACGTGCTTGTCGAGCATGCGCCGGCGGAAGAGCGAAACGCGCTGTGGACCGACCGTCGCGGCCGCGCGCTCCTCGAGCGGTATGCGGACGTCTCGATCGCCGTCGCACCGTCACGCTTCGACGCCGGGCGCAGCACGGCGATCGGACGGGCGGGCAGCGGTGCCGGATCGCTGCTCGATCGCCTGGCAGGCCCGTCGCGCTTCGGGCTGTCGATCGACGCCGGGCTGGCCGTCTCCGACGTGAAGATGCTCGTCTCGCCGAGCGAGGCCGGCAACGAGCGCTTCGCGCGACTCGATTCGCGGCCGCTGCTGATGCACGCGCGCACCGCGATCCTCACCGATGCCTGGAACGCTTCCGCGCCGTACGGCAGCGCGGAACACACGGTACAGGCGCGCGTCGAGAGGGGACAGCGCGTCGATGCCGTGCACGAGACGGGCTTCCGTGCGGGCTACCAGCTCACGCTGTGGGCGCTGCGGTTGATGGATGCGGCCGGGCTCGAGCCGAGCGCTTCCGAGTTCCGCCCGCACGAAACCGACGTCGATCGGGTTCCGCCCGACCGGATCGCACGATGAGCGCCGTGCCCGCCGCATTGCTGCTCGCCGCACTGCCGTTGGCGGCGGCGCAGCCGCAGGTGCCGTTCGCTGCGGCGGATTCGTCTTTGCCGTTCGACGACCCGGCCGGGTACGCCTTGCCGGGAATCGACCATGTCCGCGTCGCGATTCCGCACGGCTCGCTCGCGGGCCATGCCGTCGTCGTCCTGCAGGTCGAGAGCCGGCTCGCGCCGCGCGCCGCGCTCGCCGAGGTTGAACGGCATTGGCGCGCGCAGGGCGCCGACACGATCGTGCAGGCGCAGGCCGGCGAGTGGTTCGTACTGTCGCGACGCGCAAACGCCGGCCATCACCCGCTCGCGCCGGACGGCGTCGAGGGTTTCGAGACATTGCAGCTTCGCGCGTCGCGCCACGGCGGCAGCGAAGGGCTGCTCACGCAGTGGAACCGTGCGCCCGAAGCGTCCAACGCCGATGCGCTCGCCCGGCTCGTCCCGTCCGGCGCGCACGTCGTGCGCCAGCTGAGTTCGGGCGGCGATGCGCAGCGAAAGGCGACGACGCTCGTCGCGCATTTCGCACGATCGCTCGACGACGCCGAACGGCAGCTCGATCGCCA
The DNA here is from genome assembly GCA_035303885.1 of Zeimonas sp. Classification (GTDB taxonomy): domain Bacteria; phylum Pseudomonadota; class Gammaproteobacteria; order Burkholderiales; family Burkholderiaceae_E; genus Zeimonas. Next base: position 4,860 of record DATGRE010000096.1, read on the forward strand.
CCTGCGCGCCGAGGGTTTCGAGCCGATGGGCCCGAAGGGCACGCCCGAGGCGCTGCGCTGGCGCGACGACCGGGCGCGCTTCTACCGCGCTCGCTCGGCCGAGCTGCTCGTCACGTTGCACCGGCAGCCGAACGGCGCGAGCGCGGTGCTGCATCACGTGGAGACGGCGCGATGAACCGGGTGCGTTCGCGCGGACAGTCGATCGTCGAGTACCTGCTCGTCGTCGCGCTGTTCGTGCTGGCGATCACCGCAGGTCCGAGCAGCCCGCTCGAGGCGCTGTTCGACGCCGTGGCCGAGCGCTACGAACGTTTCACCGAAACGATCTCGATGCCATGAAGAATCCGCTCGCGGCCGCCCGGCGCGTCGCCGCTTTCGCTGCGCGTCATCGCTCGATCGTGCTGTTCGTCGCCGCGATCGGCTTCGGTGCGCTCGCGGTGTTCGGCGCACGCGGCTATCTCGCCGAACGGCTCGCGATCGAAAGGGCACGCCTCGAGCCGGCGCGCACGACCGCCACCGTGGCGGTTGTCGTCGCGCGGCGAGACCTCGAGGCCGGCGCACTCGTCGATCCGGAGTCCATGGCGGTGCGTGAGATCCCCGCCGACCTGGTCCCGGGAAGCGCCGTCCTTCCGGAGCGCTTCGACGAGCATGCGGGCGCACGCATCACGCAGCCGATGCGAAGCGGCGAGCCGTTGCTCGCCCAGGCGATCGCCGGCGTCGACGACGCGACGTTCTCGAGCCGCATCCGCCCGGGCATCCGCGCGATGTCGGTGCTCGTGGACGAGGTGAACTCGGTCTCGGGGATGCTGCAGCCCGGCGACCGGATCGACCTGCTGTTCACCGTACGGCCTCCGGTCGGGCCCGGTACGCCGCCTGCGCAGGAAGTCACGTCGACGCTGCTGCAGGACGTCGCCGTGCTCGCCACCGGGCGGCAGTTGCGTGCGGAGGCGGGCGAGCGCGGCGGCATGCGTCATTTCACGGCGATCACCGTCGAGGTGTCGCCATCGCAGGCGCAGCGGCTGATCGTCGCACAGCGCACCGGGAAGCTCACCGCGATGCTGCGCAATCCGGACGATCGCCAGCCGCTGCCCGAACGCGCGCTGGATCTGAACGCGCTGCTCGGCATCGAGCCGTCGCCGCCCGGCGCCGTCGCGCCGCGGCCGCCCGGACCGGAGATCATCGTCGGCGGACGCGGTGCGCTGGTCTCCACCGCGCACGCGGCCGGCGCCGAAGCGCAAGAGGAGCGGACCGCGTGGAGATTGCACGACTTCGGGCGAGAGGAAGAACGCGAAGCCGCAGCCGCCCGTCCCGAGGAGACGCAATGACGATCCGCGTTCCCGCACGCCGGCACGCCGGCGTCGCGTCCGCCGGCGCGCGCGTGGCGCTGCGCTCCGTCGCGTCATCCGCGCTCGTCCTCGCGTGCCTGCTGCGCATCGCGTTGGCCGCGTCGCTTCCGCCGATCCCGGTCGAGCTGCACGTCGGACAGGTGCATCTCATTCGCGCGGGCGAGCTCAAGCGGATTGCGGTGGGCAACGGCAAGGTCCTCCAGGCCACCGCGCTCGATGGCGGGCAGGTGCTGGTGATTCCCGAGGCGCCCGGCCAGAGCACGCTGCATCTGTGGGGCGTCGACGGCACCGAGAGCCGCTTCGAGATCCACGTGGTTCCGGCCGACGCGAACCGGCTGCTCGCCGAGGTGCGCGCGATGCTGGGCGAGCGCAGTCGCATCCGTGCCCGCATCGTCGGCGACAAGGTCGTGCTCGAAGGCAACGAGATCGCCGAGGAGGAAGCGGCGCGCATGCTCGAGATCGCGCGTCGCTATCCGCAGATCGTCAACCTGATCAGCCGGGTCGGGGTCGAGCGGATGATCGAGATGGACGTGCGGATGGTCGAGATCCGGCGCGACCGCCTCGACGAGATCGGCGTGCGCTGGAACCCCACGGCGCAGGGTCCGAGCTTCGGGATCATCGGCGATCTCCATCGCAGCAACGCGTTCCGGGTCGGCGGGGCGGCGGCGGAGGCGGGACTCGAGGTACGACCGCGCGTCGCGCCCTTCGCCACCGCGCTCGGGCTCGCGACCTCGATCGGCTCGGTCATCAACCTGCTGGTGCAGAACGGCGACGCGCTCGTGCTCGCCGAGCCGAGGCTGTCGTGCCGCAGCGGCGGGTCGGCGCGCTTCATCGCCGGCGGCGAGCTGCCGGTGCCCTTCGCCAGCGGGCTGGGCACGGTGTCGGTCGGATTCAAGGAGTACGGCGTGAAATTCGAAGTCGCGCCGGTCGCCAGCGAATCGGGCGTGATCGCCGCGAAGATCGCCACCGAGATCTCGGCGATCGATTTCGGCGTGCAGGTGCAGGACGTGCCTGGTCTCACCAAGCGCCGCGCCGAAACCGAAGTGAACCTGCGCGAGAACGAGACGCTCGTCATCGCCGGACTGCTCAACGAGGAGGCATCGCGCTCCATCGACAAGGTGCCGGGCCTCGGCGAGCTGCCGATCCTCGGGGCGCTGTTCCGCTCGCGCGAGTTTCGCAACAATCGCAGCGAGCTCGTCGTCTTCATCACGCCGCGCTTTGTGACGCCGACGAGCGAGACGCAGCGCGCGGCGATCGAACGCAGTGCCGAGCGCGTCGAGCAGGCGCGCGAGCGCCTTCAGATGGCCGAATGATGCTGACGCTCTCGGTGGAAAGCGGCGACGGCGAGCTGCGCTCGGTGCGCATCGACCGTTTCCCGGCGCGCATCGGGCGCCGCGCGGACAGCGCGGTGCACCTGCCCGGCTGGCGCGTCGCACGCGCGCACGCCGAGATCGTGCGCATCGAGCACGGATTCAAGCTCGTCGACCGAGGAAGCCTCGGCGGCACCTGGGTCAACGGAGAGCGGATCGCCGAGTACGCGCCGCTCGACGACGACGACGAGATCTCGATCGGCGGATACCGCTTGCGCGTGCACGCGGGCGCGCGCGGGTGGCGGGGTGAGGATCCCACGGGCGTTGGAGGATCGTCAGCCGAGCGGGGCGCGAGCTCGGGGGCAGCGTGCGATCGGGCACCGGATGCGGTGGACGGCAACCGGTCGGTCGCGTCGCGCGGTGCGCAGGCGAATTCCATCCTGGATCTCGGCGTCGCCGCCGGCGGCTCCGGGGCCGGAGCGCGCCCGAATGCCGCGCCGGACGATCTCGTCCCCTGGCGCCGCCTGCTCCACCGCCGGCTGCTGGCCGCGATCGACCTGCGCCGCCAGGACATCCGCCAGCTGAGTGCGCGACAGCTGCACGACGAGATCGAGGCGTTGTTACGCGAGCTCGCGCACGGCGAACGCGCGCTGCCCGAGCACGTCGATCGCGACCGGCTCGCACGCGAGGTGCTCGACGAAGCGATCGGCCTCGGACCGCTCGAGCCGCTGCTGCGCGACGACACGGTCACCGAGATCATGGTGAACGCGCCCGACGAGATCTTCGTCGAGCGACACGGGCGGCTCGAGGCCACCGGCGCATCGTTCACCGGCGAGGATGCGGTGCGCGCGGCGATCGACCGCATCGTCGCGCCGCTCGGCCGGCGCATCGACGAATCGTCGCCGATGGTCGACGCGCGCCTGCCCGATGGCTCGCGGGTGAACGCGATCCTCCCGCCGCTCGCGGTGCGCGGGCCGGCGATCACGATTCGCCGCTTCAACCATCGCCTGTTCTCGCCGGCGGATCTCGTCGAGAACGGCTCGCTGTCGCAGCCGATGCTCGACTTCCTCGCCGTCTGCGTGCGCTCGCGCCGCAACGTCGTCGTCTCGGGTGGCACCGGCTCGGGCAAGACGACGTTGCTGAACCTGTTGTCGAACCTGATCGAGCCCGGCGAGCGGGTGGTCACGATCGAGGACGCGGCCGAGCTGCGCCTGGCGCATGCGCATCGCGTCACGCTCGAGGCGAGGCCGGCCAATGCGGAGGGACGCGGGCAGGTGACGATCCGCGATCTCGTCCGCAACGCGCTGCGCATGCGTCCCGATCGCATCGTCGTCGGCGAGTGTCGCGGCGGCGAGGCGCTCGACATGCTGCAGGCGATGAACACCGGCCACGACGGCTCGCTCACGACGGTGCACGCGAACAGTCCGCGCGACGTCGTCTCCCGGCTCGAGACGATGGTGCTGATGGCCGACGTCGACATGCCGGTCGCCGCGATCCGCGAGCAGATTGTCGCGGCGATCGACGTCGTCGTGCATCAGGCACGCTCGGCCGACGGACGACGGCGCGTCGTCGAGATCGTCGAGCTCACCGGGCTGGAGGGGGTGCGCGTGCTGATGCAGCCGTTGTTCCGCTGCGTCGCCGGACGCTTCGTCGGTTGCGGCAACGTTCCCCAGTTCTACGAGCGGCTGCGCGACGACGGAATCGCGCTCGACCTGTCGATCTTCCGCGGCGAGGCACGATGAGCGTCTCCGCGTCGAACGTCCTGCTCGCGATCGCGCTCGCCGGCGCCTTCGGCGCGGCCGCGTCGCTGCTCGTGCTGCTCCTGCGCCTTGCGACGCGCTATGCGGCGCGACACCGCGAGCGCTTCGAGCGCGGGGTCGGCGTGCGCATGCACGAAGCGTTCCTCTTCATCGATGCGGGCCGGCTCCTCGCAGTGCAGCACCTGCTCACGTTCGCGGCCGCGCTCGCCGCATGGTGGGCGACGGCGGCGTGGCAGGCGGCGCTCGGCGTCGCCTTCGCGGCGGCGCTGCTGCCGCGCTGGGCACTCGCGCGCCTGCGCCGGCGTCGCGTCGAGGCGTTCCGCCAGCAGATGCCCGACGTGCTGATGCTCATCGCCGGCGGACTGCGTTCGGGCAGCGGGCTGTTGCAGTCGATCGCGCAGTCGGCCGACGAGATCGGGCCGCCGGCGCGCCACGAGTTCGGCCTGCTGCTGCGCGAGCAGCGGCTCGGCGTCGCGCTCGACGACGCGCTCGCGTCGTTCGCGAGACGGATGCCGATCGAGGAGAGCGTGCTGTTCGCGTCCGCGCTGCGCATCGGCGCCGCGGCCGGCGGCAGCATGGCGGGCACGCTCGAGTCGCTCGCCGATTCGATGCGGCGAAGGCTGGCCCTCGAGGGCAAGATCCGCGCGCTCACCGCGCAGGGACGCCTGCAGGCATGGGTGATGGGCGCGCTGCCCGCGCTGCTCGCGGCGGCGCTGTTCGTCGTCGAGCCGTTCGCGATGCGCGCGCTCGTCACCACCTGGCAGGGATGGACCGTCTGCGCCGCAGTGGTGTCGCTGCAGGCGGTCGGCTTTCTCGCGATCCGGCGCATCGTCGCGATCGACGTATGAGCGGCTCGCTGTTCGTCGCGCTCGCCGCGACCTTCGTGGCCACGGCGCTCTTCGCGTGGGCGCTGCTGGCGGCCGCTACGCGCGCGCCGACCGCCGTCGCGCAGGAACCGGCGCCGGATCTGCCGGTGGCCTGGCGGCTCGGCTGGCCGGTCGTCGCCCGACTCGCGCCCGGCGTCGCGCCGATGCTCGGCGCCGGCACACGCGAGCGCCTGCGGGCCGCGCTCGCGCGGGCAGGGCTCGATGCGGCGATCGCGCCCGAGCAGTTCGCTGCGGGGCAGCTCGTTCTGGCGATCGCCGGTGCGATGGGTACCGGGGCGCTGCTCGGCGTCCTCGACGCCTTCTCGCTCGGGGCCTCGCTCGTCGCGGCGGTGCTCGGCGCCGCAATGCCCGGCATCGCCTTGCGCGAGCGTGGCGCGCGCCGGCGCCACGCGATCCTTCGCCGGCTGCCGCACGACCTCGATGTCGTGACGCTGTGCATCGAGGCGGGGCTGAACCTGGGCGCCGCATTGGCGCACGCCGTCGAGCACGGGCCGGCCGGGCCGCTGCGCGACGAATGGGCGCGCGTGTTGCGCGACGTGCATGCAGGCCAGGCGCGACACGACGCGCTGCGCGCGATGGCGATGCGGCTCGCGTTGCCGGCGGTGTCGAACGTCGTCGCCGCGCTGATCGCCGCCGAGCGGCAAGGGGCGAGCCTCGCGCCGATCCTGCGCGCACAGGCCGAGCAGCGCCGCACCGAACGCTTCCTGCGTGCCGAGCGGCTGGCGATGGAAGCGCCGGTGAAGATCCTGCTGCCGCTCGTGCTGTTCATCTTTCCCGGCACGTTCGCGATCGTGCTCTTTCCGATCGTGCACCGGCTGCTGGCCGAGGGCATTCTGTGAATGACGTCGTCCCGATCGTCGTCGCGCAACCGGGCGGCATCCGCTTGCGCGTGCGTTGCACGCGCAGTGCGGTCGAGCGCCTGGTCGGACTCATCGCGCAACCGCTGCCCGCGCCCGGTTCCGGGCTGTGGATCGAACCGTGCCGCGCCGTGCATACCTGCGGCGTTCGCGGGCCGCTCGATCTCGTCTTCGTCGGCGCGCACGGCGTGGTGCTGCGCATCTGCGAAGACGTGCGTCCCGGGAGCGTGCGTGCGGTCCTGCGTGCACGGGCGGTGCTCGAGTTGCGCGGGGGCGAGGCGCGCCGTCTCGGGCTGCGCCCTCGGATGCGGCTGTGCCCGATCGGCGAAGCATCGGCCGAAACGGGCGAATCACCAGGGGAGGAACGATGATGCGGCGGACGATCGCAAGGGTGGCGCTCGCGTTCACGGCTTTGGCACCGGTGGCCTGCGCCACCGAAGGAGGGCTCGGCCCGGGCGGGGTCGACCTGTTCGATGCGCCGCAGGCCCCGGCCGTCTTGCCGGCCGACGCGGCCGCCTCGGGCGCAAGCGACGCCACCGCGGCCGAACTCGCGTCGTTGCAGTCGAATGCCGAGGACGCGTATCGCGCGCGCCGACTCGACGAGGCGATCGCGCTGTACGAGCGCCTGCTCGAGCGCCGGCCGTCGAACGCGCAGGCCTGGCTGCGCCTGGGCAATGTCCATCATCGACGCCGCGACTGGTTCAAGGCGCTCGCCGCGTATCGGCGCGCGGCCGTCCGTGCGATCGACGGCGTCGAGATCGATCCCGCGATCCGCGCGAAGGCGATCTACAACATCGCGCTGATCGACCTCGAGCTCGCTCGACGCGGACTGCGCACGCTCGAGCGCCTGGGGCCCGCGGCCGCGGCGGCCATCGGCGACGCCGCGCCGCTGGCGCGCGAGGTCGAGCGCACGCAGCGCAGCCTGGACGCGATCTGGTCGTCGCGTGCGCCTTTGTCCGATTCACGAGGGGCGAGCGCGGCCGACGACGCGCGCGGCACCGCGCCGGCGCAACGCACGGCCAAGTCCCGACGTGCACCGAGCCGCAACGCCTCGGACGCACCGCGCGTCGACTACATCCGCGGCGAGCCGCGTCCGTGAAGGTCCTGCCGTCGCGATCCGTCGGTTGCCCCGCGCGCCGTCAACGCGCCAGCGCGCTCGTCGAGACGCTGCTCGCCGCACCGATCGTGCTGCTGCTCGGGCTCGGTGCACTGCAATGGGCGCTGCTGCTGCACGCGCGTACCGCGCTCGAGTACGGCCTGTTCGAAGCTGCACGCGCCGGCAGCGTCGCGCACGCGCGCCCTGACGCGATCGAGGCCGGCCTCGCGCGCGGCCTGCTTCCGTTCTGGCAAAGCGCGGGAATGCCGCGCGGGCAGGCCGCCGCGCTGGCGGCGGCACAGGCGCGACTCGCGCAGGGGCTCGCGGCGGGCTGGATCGACTGGCTTCAGCTCGCACCGACGCTCGAGAGCTTCGCCGACTGGGCCGAGCCGGCGCTCGACGACGACGGACGCCCGATGCCGGGCGTGCCCGAGATCCCGAACGACAGCCTGCAATATCCGTGGCTGCGCGCACCTGCCGGCGATGTCGCGACGATGCGCGGGCGCGAGCCGATCGGCGCGCGCTCGCAGCAGACGCTGAACGACGCCAACGTCCTGAAGCTCGAGCTGCGCTACGGCGTCCCGCTGGCGGTTCCGCTGGTCGGCCGCATCGCGTCGTGGATGGCGCGGATCGTCGACGGGTGCGACGCGCCGTCGCGGCGCCGGGCCGGTCTCGTCGATCTCGGCGAGCCCGCTGCGGCAGCGTCCCGCGCCTGGGCGTGCGCGATCCATCGAGCACCCGACCGGGAGGGGCGGATCGTCCCGCGCTGGCCGGTGCGCGTGAGCGCGACCGTGCGCATGCAGAGCCCGGCGCGACGCAGTGCGAAGACGCGGCATCGCTCGCAGTCGCCGGTGCGCATCGCCTCCGCTTCGCCGTTCGCCGGTTCCCCGCCGCCGCCGTCGTCGGGGGCATCGCTTCCGACTCCGGTATCGCCTCCGCTTCCGGCATCGCGTCCATTCCCGCCCGCGCCGCCGGAGCCGTCGACGCCGCCATCGTTGGTGCCGGAGCATGGATCGCCGCCGTCGCCCGCGTCGAGCGCCGCGCCTGCGCCGCCCCGCGCACGCGTCGATCCCGACACCGACGGCAGCCGCCGCCGTTCGCCCGGATGGCTGCAGTTCGGCGGCGAACGCAGCTTCAGCGTCCCCGGTGCCTGTGGTGCGTGATCTGCTGTACGAGCCATTCGACGAGCGCCCGCCAGTGCTGCGGTTGCGAGTAGCTGGCGTCGGCGCCGTCGATGCGGCCGAATGCCTCGCCGTCGCGCAGCGCGCGCTGCCAGTCGCGATCCTCGCCGAGCAGGTTGCGGGTCAGCTCGCGCGCATGCAGGTCGTGTCCCGCGGCCACGTGCAGCGTCGCGTTCATCGCGCGCAGCGCGCGCGGCAGTGCGAACCACGTGCGCTCGTCGTCGTGCAGCGGCGACGCCGGGTCGTCGATCGCGTCGATCGTCGGCGAGCGGCGACGCAGGACGCGCCGCCAGGTGCCGCGCGGTTCGACGGTGCGCACGGTGGGAAGCCGCGGATCGACGAAGCACAGCGCGCTGCACGGCAGCGATGCCGCCCCGATCGCCCGCAGCGAGCGCGCCAGCGGCAGCGCCGCGTCGCCGATCGCGATGAAGACGAGCCCCGCGTCGAGGTGCTGCGCCCGCAGGTCCTCGGCGGCGGCCACGAGGTCGCCCTCGTAGCGCGCGGCCTGTTCGGCCCCGGGTGCCGTGTCGCCGCCGTCGGCCGGATCGAAGCGCAGCGACGGCACGCCGACGGCCGCCAGCTCGCGTGCGAGCCGCACGTGCAGGCGATGCGCGCCGGTGCGCGGCTGTCCGGGCATCGGCGCGAAGAGCGCGGCGACGTCCGACGTGCGCACCACCGCGGTCGCCACGCCGATCAGCGAAGCCGTGACGCCGCCGATCAGGCGAGGCTGTTCGAAAGTCATCCGATCGGCGCGCGATGAACGCGTCGGTCAGTGGATCGACTCGAGGAAATCCTCGGTCGCGTCGAACAGCGCATCCGGAAGCGGTCGCGCGAGTTGCGCGGAGTCCCAGAACGCCGGACATCGTGCCGCACGCGCTCCGGCGACGTAGCCGGCATCGAGCCACGACTCGGCGAGCGCACGCGTCGGCAGCGAGACGTCGCCGAGCGAGGCGGGCGTGGGGTTGATCTCGATGAAGGCCACTGCCGGCGGCGATCCGCGCTCGACGGTGGCGGGCGCGTGCATGCGCAACTCGCTCAGCGCCGAGAGCAGGCGCGACGGAAGCGCCGAGGTCGCGGCCAGCACGTCGGCGGCGGCGCGACCGCTCTCCGGTGCCTGCCAGAACAGATGTGCGTCGACCAGCTGGTCGAGCGCCACCGCGACGTCCACGCCGAGCAGCGCGCCCGCCCGCACGCCCCACAGCACGCTCGGCCCCGGCGCGCGCTGGCGCACGAGCATCGCGCAGCGAAGCAGGTCGTTGCGCCAGGCACCGAGCGTGATCTCGGCGGACTCGCCCGGCGAGTCGCCGCAGCCGTACAGATCGGGCACCAGCACGGCCCAGCCGCGCGCGGCCAATCGCCACGCCTGGGCGGCGATCACGCGCCGCGCGCAACGGCGCTCGTCGCCCAGCGGCTGCACGCACAGGACCGTCCCGCGCGGTTCGCTCTCCACCGGCATCCACCATACGCCGAAGCGCGCACCGCTCTCGAAACCTTCCAGGCGCGCGGGCTCGAAGCGGGCCGGGCCGTCGCGGCCGTCCACACGCGCGGCATCCCGGGTGCTGCTGACCGAGATCCAGGGTTCCATCGCGCGGCCATTCTATCGCCGGTGTTTCCGTCCCGGCGCTGTACCATCCACGGTACCTTCCGCCGAGAAGTCGAACATCATGCAATTGCGAAAGGCCGTATTCCCGGTGGCCGGACTTGGCACCCGTTTCCTGCCGGCGACGAAGTCGATCCCGAAGGAGATGCTGCCCATCGTCGACCGGCCGATCATCCAGTACGCGGTCGACGAGGCGATCGAAGCCGGCTGCGACACGCTGATCTTCGTCACCGGGCGCTCCAAGCGCGCGGTGGAGGACTATTTCGATCGCATGCCCGAGCTCGAAGCCGAGCTCGAGGCGAAGGGAAAGCTGGAGGCGCTCGAGCTCGTGCGCAACATCGTGCCGCCGCACGTGAAGGTGCTGTTCGTGCGCCAGCCCGCGCCGCTCGGCCTCGGGCACGCCGTGTTGTGCGCCGCGCCGATGATCGGCGAGGACGAGCACTTCGCCGTGCTGCTGCCCGACGATCTCATCGACGGACATCCGGAAGGCGTCCTCAGCCAGATGCTGCCGCTGGCCGAGTCCACTGGCGCGAGCGTCGTCGCGATCGAGCAGGTTCCGCGTACCGACGTGAGCAAGTACGGCATCGTCTCGCCCGCCGAGGAGCAGGGCCCGCGCATGCGGATCACGTCGATCGTGGAGAAGCCGGCCGTCGACGACGCCCCGTCCACCTACGCGGTCGTCGGGCGCTACATCCTGCATCCGTCCATCCTGAAGACGCTGGTCGATCTCCCGCCGGGCAGCGGCGGCGAGATCCAGCTCACCGACGCGCTCGCGAGGCAGATCGAGTCTCCGGGACTGCACGGCTACCGGTTCGGCGGCAAGCGCTTCGACTGCGGCAGCAAGCAGGGTTTCCTTACCGCGAACATCTACTTCGGATTGCGCTGACGCGCACGCGCGGTACGATCGTCCGACATGGGCGACGCACCGCGCGCGGAGGAACGCCGGCTGCAGCGCATGCAGCAGCGCGCCTTCGACTACTTCCTGCACGAGACGAACCCCGGCAACGGCCTCGTTCGCGACAAGACGGCCGCGGATTGGCCGGCGAGCATCGCCGCCACGGGTCTCGCCCTGGCCTGCTACCCGGTAGCCGTCGAGCGCGGCTTCATTCCGCGCACGCAGGCACGGGAGCGCGTGCTCGCCACGCTGCGCTTCTTTCGCGACAGCGAGCAAAGCGACAGCCCCGAGGCGAGCGGCTACCGCGGCTTCTACTACCACTTCCTCGACCTGCACAGCGGCCGGCGCGCGTGGCGCTGCGAGCTCTCGACGGTCGACACGGCATTCCTGGTCGCCGGCATGCTGTGCGCCGCCCGGTATTTCGATCGCGACACCGCCGACGAGCGCGAACTGCGCGAGCTCGCATGGCGGTTGTACGAACGCGTCGACTGGAAGTGGGCGCTCGGCCGGTCGCGGACGCTCGGCCATGGATGGCGGCCCGAGTCGGGCTTCCTGCGCTATCGGTGGGAAGGCTACGACGAGGCGGTGCTGCTGTATCTGCTCGCACTCGGCTCGCCCACGCATCCGGTGCCGCCGAGCGCGTGGGCCGCGTGGTGTGCATCGTACGAATGGATCCGCTCTTACGACATCGACTACCTGTACGCCGGTCCGCTCTTCACGCATCAGCTGTCGCACGTCTGGGTCGATTTCCGCGGGATCCGCGACGCGTTCATGCGCGAGAAGCGCATCGACTACTTCGAGAACAGCCGGCGGGCCACGCTGGTGCAGCAGCGCTACGCATCCGAGAACCCGCGGCGCTTCCGCGGCTATGGCGCGAACGCCTGGGGGATCACGGCGAGCGACGGACCGGGTCCGGCGACGAAGCGCATCGACGGCATCCGGCGCCGCTTCCACGATTACGAAGGCCGCGGCGTTCCCTTCGGGCCCGACGACGGGACGCTCGCCCCGTGGGGGGTCGTCGCATCGCTGCCTTTCGCGCCGGAGATCGTGCTGCCGACGCTGCATCACTGCATCGAGCACCTGCAGCTGCACGATCGGTACCGCTACGGGTTCCGCGCCACGTACAACGCGACCTTCGCGCGTGCCGGCGACGGGCCCGGCTGGATCTCGCCGTACCACTTCGGCCTGAATCTCGGGCCGAACGTGCTGATGATCGAGAATCACCGCAGCGGGCTGATCTGGGCGCTGATGCGCGATTGCGCGCCCCTCGTGAACGGACTGCGTCGGGCGGGCTTCGCGGGCGGGTGGCTCGACGCCGTCCGCCGGGACCACCGCCATGGACAAGGCGCCGGAACCGGCACCGAAGGCCCCGACCATCGGAGATCGACATGCACCTCGGAATGATCGGACTCGGCCGCATGGGCGCGAATCTCGCGATCCGCCTCGTGCGCGCCGGTCACCGCGTGACGGGCTACGATCCCGAGCCGCAGGCACGGCAGGCGCTTGCGCAGGGTGGCGGCAGCACCGTCGACTCGCTCGACGCGCTCGTCGCGGCGCTCGAGCCGCCGAGGGTCGTGTGGACGATGGTGCCGGCGGGCGTGATCACCGAGCACACGGTGCAGTCGCTGCGTGACCGGCTCGCCCGCGGAGACACGCTGATCGACGGCGGCAACTCGTTCTACCGGGATTCGCAGCGCCACGCGAGCGCCTGCGCCGAGCGCGGCATCGATTTCGTCGACGTGGGAACCAGCGGCGGCGTCTGGGGACTCGCCGAAGGCTACAGCTTGATGATCGGCGGCGATCCGCAGGTCGTCGAACGCCTGCGGCCGGTCTTCGAGGCGCTCGCGCCGGCGCCCGACCGCGGCTGGGGTCACGTGGGACCGAGCGGCGCCGGGCACTTCACGAAGATGATCCACAACGGCATCGAGTACGGGCTGATGCAGGCCTACGCCGAAGGCTTTTCGGTGCTGTCGCACAAGCCCGACTTCGAGATCGACTTGCACCAGGTCGCCGAGATCTGGCGCCACGGCAGCGTAGTCCGCTCCTGGCTGCTCGATCTCGTCGCGCGCGCGCTCGAGGAGAACCCGACGCTCGAGGGCATCGCGCCGTACGTCGAGGACTCGGGCGAGGGGCGCTGGACCGTCGCCGAGGCGATCGCGCTGAACGTGCCCGCGCCGGTGATCACGCAATCCCTGATCGAGCGGCTGCGCTCGCGCGACGACGACTCGTTCGCGGACAAGCTGCTGGCGGCGCTTCGCAACCAATTCGGCGGGCACGCGGTGCGCAGGGAGGAATAAGCGCGACAGCCGAGCCGAATGGGATGGCGTTCGATGACGTCGACGAGAAACGGTGAGGCGCCCCAGGGCCACGACCGGGCACCGCATCACAATGACCGGGCGCCACGGGTGCGCTGGCACCCGATGCCCGATGCGGCGGCGCTCGAGGACGAAGCGGTGGCGCGCATCGGCGAAGCCGCGCGTGCTGCGCTCGCGGCCCGGCCCCGCTTTCGGATCGTGCTCGCCGGCGGCAGCACGCCGCGCAACGTCTACCGCAAGCTCGTCGCGCTGCCCACCGACTGGACGCGCTGGGAGGTCTATTTCGGCGACGAGCGCTGCGTCCCGGAGAGCGATCCGCAGCGCAATGACCGGATGGCGTACGAGACGCTGCTCGCGCACGTCCCGGTCGTCGAGGCGCAGGTGCATCGGATCCCGGCGGAGCGGGGTGCCTCGGTAGCGGCGCGGTCGTACGAACGCACGATCGCCGAAGTCGACCGGTTCGATCTCGTCCTGCTCGGGCTTGGCGAGGACGGGCACACGGCGAGTCTCTTTCCGGGGTTCGATCGGGCCGGCGCGGTCGATGCGCCGTCCGTGCTCGCGGTCTTCGACGCACCCAAACCGCCCGCGGAGCGGGTCTCGCTGAGTGCCGAACGATTGAGCAGGGCGCGGCGTGTGCTGTTCCTCGTGACGGGCGAATCGAAGTGCGACGCGGTGCGGCGCTGGCGTGCGGGCGAGGCGATACCGGCGGCTGCGATTCGCGCGGCGGACGGGGTGGACGTGCTCGTCGAGGCGGGGTTGCTGGGGACGGCGTGAGGGGCGGTCGCGGGGTCGCTTGGGTTTGCGCGACGCTTCGGCAGTGCGGGTGCTTGGGCCTCTCGTGACTAGGTGGTGGCGATGCCAGCCTCCGTTTCGCGCTCGCCACGTTGGCGGCGCTGCCTGAACCGGCGCGCCGCGCCACCGATCGATTCAT
>DATGRE010000097.1:0-14679 GCA_035303885.1 Zeimonas sp.
GTGAACGCAAGGACCATGCCGACGCGCGGACGTACGCAAGTCGTTGATCCGCCGGCTCGATTGCTCGAGCAGCACGGCCGGAGACTGTTACAGCGATGAAACATGGCGCGCGCGCGTTACAGCGCGGGACGAGGAAATCCGTGCGATCGGATCGAGGGACCCGATGGAACGCGTCGCGGAATCGTCCCGTACGCGTGCCTCGTATACTCGCCGGCGGCGCCGAAGATGCCGTCGGCGTACCTCGAGACACCGGAGACTCCATGATCGAACTGTATTTCGGCCCGGGCGCCTGTTCCTTCGTGCCGCACGCCGCGCTCGAAATCGTGAAGGCCGCCACCGGGCACGATTTCGTGGCCCATCCCGTCAAGCTTCACAAGGGCGAGCAGCGCGCGCCCGAGTACCTCGCGCTGAATCCGAACGGCCAGGTGCCGACCCTCGTCGTCGACGGCAAGCCGCTGACCCAGATCGTCGCGATCTGCGACTGGATCGATCGGCGCTTCCCGCAGGCGGGACTGCTGCCCACCGAGTCCTGGGCGCGCGCCGAGGCGATGTCGCGCTTCGCGTGGATGAACAACACCGTGCATCCGACCTTCACGCACGTCTTCATGCCGGATCGGTTCACCGACGACGCATCGGCGCAGGCGTCGATCAAGGCCTTCGCGATCGTCCAGTACCGCAAGTACCTCGAGCGGATCCAGCAGTGGGTGGCCGAAGCGGGCGACGGCTTCCTGCTCGGGGAGCGCCTGTCGCTGCTCGATCTCTACTCGTTGACGCTGCTTCGCTGGGGGGGCTTCGCCGGCATCGATCCCGATACGCTGCCGAAGCTGTGGGCGCACGTGCAGCGCGTGGCGCAGCAGCCGCCCGTGGCTGCCGCGATCGAGCGCGAGCGGCTGAAGCTGAACGTGTACCGGAAGGACTGACGCCGGCTTCGCCGCCGATTCCGACGCCTCATCCGGCCGACCGCTCGCCACCGGGTGGCTGCGCGCCGGCGCGCGTCCGCGGCATCGCGGTCCGCCTCGGCTCGTCCGGCGAGGCCCCGCGGGCGAGGAAGGCGCGCAATGCGCGCGCCGAGTGCGTGTCGTGACGCGCGGCGAGCTCGGCCGGCGGCGCGGCGGCCACGACCCGCCCGCCCTGGGTGCCGCCTTCGGGTCCGAGGTCGACGATCCAGTCGGCCTCGGCCCACACGTCGAGATCGTGCTCGACGACGACGAGCGTGTTGCCGGCGTCGACGAGGCGGTGCAGCACGCGGATCAGCTTCTCGACGTCGGCCATGTGCAGTCCGACCGTCGGCTCGTCGAGCACGTAGAGGGTGTTCGTCGCCGACGTCTTGCGTCCGGCCGCGGGGGCGCGCGTGCGCG
Organism: Zeimonas sp.; assembly: GCA_035303885.1. Taxonomy (GTDB): domain Bacteria; phylum Pseudomonadota; class Gammaproteobacteria; order Burkholderiales; family Burkholderiaceae_E; genus Zeimonas. The sequence goes on from DATGRE010000097.1 coordinate 1,359, forward strand.
CCGCGGCGCCGCGCAGGTCGTCGGCGCCGTTCGCCGGCATGCGCACCTTCGACAGCTCGGTGACCAGCTTGATGCGCTGCGCCTCGCCGCCCGACAGCGTCGGGCTCGGCTGCCCGAGGGTCAGGTAGCCGAGACCGACGTCCTGCAACAGTCGCAGCGGATGCGCGATCGACGGATGCGCGGCGAAGAACTCGAGCGCCTCGTCGACGCTCATCGCGAGCACGTCGCCGATCGAGCGCTCGCGCAACGCGATCTCCAGCGTCTCGCGATTGAAGCGCTGTCCGCCGCAGACGTCGCAGGGCACCTTGACGTCGGGCAGGAAGCTCATCGCGATCGTCTGCATGCCCTGGCCTTCGCAGGCCTCGCAGCGTCCGCCGGCGGTGTTGAAGCTGAAGCGGCCCGGGCCCCAGCCGCGCAGCCGCGCCTCGGCCGTGTCGGCGAAGAGCCGGCGGATCGCGTCCCAGAAGCCGACGTAGGTCGCCGGGCACGAGCGCGGCGTCTTGCCGATCGGCGTCTGGTCGACCTCGAGCACCCGCGCGATTCCTTCCCAGTTCTCGATCGCGTCGACGCCTCGGATGCGCGGCGCCGCCGCCCGCCGGTTGCGCGCGTGCACGAGCGCGGCGACGCCGCGCAGCAGCAGGTCGCGTGCGAGCGTCGACTTGCCCGATCCGGAGACGCCGGTGACGACGGTCAGGCGCGCCAGCGGGATCCGCACGTCGACGCCGGCGAGATTGTGCAAATGCGCGTTGCGCAGCGTGAGCCAGTCGAGTCCGTCGGTGCCCGCCGCGGTCGGACGCGGCGCGGCGAGCGGGTGCGCGAGCGGCTGTGCGAGAAAGCGCCCGGTGACGCTTTCCGGCCGGCGCGCGAGCGACGCGTGCGATCCGCAGGCGACGATGCGTCCGCCGAGGCGTCCGGCGCCCGGACCGATGTCGATGACGTGGTCGGCGCGCCGGATCGTGTCCTCGTCGTGCTCGACGACGAGCAGCGTGTTGCCCTTGTCGCGCAACGTCTCGAGCGTGTCGAGCAGCACGCCGTTGTCGCGCGGGTGCAGCCCGATCGTGGGTTCGTCGAGCACGTAGCACACGCCCTGCAGCGTCGAGCCGAGCTGCGCGGCGAGGCGGATGCGCTGCGCCTCTCCGCCCGACAGCGTCGGTGCGCTGCGCTCGAGCGCGAGGTAGCCGAGCCCCACTTCGGCGAGGAAGCCGAGCCGCGATCGGATCTCGGCGAGCGCGTCGCGCGCGATCTCGGCTTCGCGGCCGTCGAGCTCGAGCGAGTCGATCCAGCGCGCGCAATCGAGAACGGGCATGCGCGCCACGTCGGCGATCGACTTGCCGCGCAGCCGCACGGCGAGCGCGTTGCGGTTCAGGCGTTGCCCCTCGCACTGCGGACAGCGCAGCTCGGCCTCGATCTCGTCGTCGCTGCGCTCGGGCACCGCCGCACCGCGCGTCGACGACCGGGTGCCCGACGGCGCGCGGCGCTCGGCGATGCCCAATTCGGCGAGCACCTCGGCCTGGTCGCCGAGCGCACCGCTCGTCGTGTCGTCTTCGCTGCGGCCGGTGTCGACGATCTTCGGCGCGTGCGGCAGGCGCACGCCCGTGCCGAAGCACGACGGACACCAGCCGGCCTTCGAGTTGAACGAGAACAGCCGCGGGTCGGGCTCGGGAAAGCTCGTTCCGCACGACGCGCAGGCGCGCTTCGTCGAGAACAGCCGCGTCTGCAGGGCGCCGCACGCCGCGGCCCAGGCGTCGCCGTCGCCGTCGGCGCTCGCCTCGTGCAGCGCGTCGAGCGGCGCGGCGACCATCACCAGTCCCTTGCCGTGCGCGAGCGCCCGATCGAGCGCGTCGCGCAGCGACGCCTCGCCGGCCGGATCGACGCGCAGGGCGGCCACCGGCAGCTCGATGTCGTGCTCGACGTAGCGGTCGATGCGCGGGAAGCGCTCGGTGGGCAGGAACGCGCCGTCGACGCGCAGGTGCGTGAAGCCGCGCGCCTTCGCCCATTTCGCGAGCTCGGTGTAGACGCCCTTGCGCTTGACGACGAGCGGCGCCAGCAGCCCGATGTGCTGCCCCCGGTAGTCGCGCAGGATGCGCGCGGCGATCGCGTCGCGCGATTGCGGCTCGATGCGCACGCGGCAATCGGGGCAGTACTGCTCGCCGAGCTTCGTGTAGAGCAGGCGCAGGAAATGGTGGATCTCGGTGAGCGTGGCCACCGTGCTCTTGCGTCCGCCGCGGCTCACGCGCTGCTCGATCGCGACGGTGGGCGGAATGCCGAACACGCCGTCGACGTCGGGGCGCGCCGACGGCTGCACGAACTGGCGGGCGTAGGCATTCAGCGACTCGAGATAGCGGCGCTGGCCCTCGGCGAAGATCACGTCGAAGGCGAGCGTCGACTTGCCCGAGCCCGAGACGCCGGTGATCACGGTGAAGCGTTCGCGCGGCACGGTGACGTCGACGTTCTTCAGGTTGTGCTCGCGCGCGTGGTGCACGAAGATCGACGAGCGCGCACGCTCGCGCAGCACGTTGCGTACCGGCAGCGCCGCGTCCGACACGACGCGTTCGGCGGCGGCCGGCGCGCCGGCATTCGCGAGCTGCGCCTCGTAGTCGCGCAGCGCCGCGCCCGTATGCGAGCGCGGTTCGCGCATCACCTCCTCGGGCGTGCCCGCCGCCACCAGCCGGCCGCCGGCTTCGCCGCCTTCCGGCCCGAGATCGACGATCCAGTCGGCGGCGCGGACCAGGTCGAGGTTGTGCTCGATGACGAGCAGCGAGTGCCCGGCGGCGAGCAGCTTGCGCAGCGCGCGCAGCAGCGTCGCGACGTCGTCGAAATGCAGTCCTGTCGTCGGCTCGTCGAAGAGGAACAGCGTGCCGCGCCGGCCCGCCTTGGCGAACGCGTGGCCGGGTGCCGCGGCGTCGCCGAGGCCGCGCGCGGCCGCTTCGGCGAGGTGCCCGGCGAGTTTCAGGCGCTGCGCCTCGCCGCCCGACAGCGTGGGCACCGGCTGGCCGAGGCGCAGGTAGTCGAGGCCCACGTCGGCGAGCGGCTGCAGCTTCGTGCGCACCTCGCGCTCGGCCCCGAAGACGGAGAGCGCCTCGCGCACGGTGAGCTCGAGCACGCCGGCGATCGAGCGCGCCACGCCGTCGGCGCCCTCGACCGTCACCTCGAGCACCTCGTCGCGGAAGCGGCTTCCGTTGCAGTCGGGGCAGCGCAGGTAGACGTCGGAGAGGAACTGCATCTCGACGTGCTCGAAGCCGTTGCCGCTGCAGGTCGGGCAGCGGCCGTCGCCGGTGTTGAAGCTGAAGGTTCCCGCGCTGTAGCCGCGCTCGCCTGCGAGCGGTGCCGACGCGAAGCGCCGGCGGATCGCGTCGAAGGCGCCCACGTAGCTCGCCGGGTTGCTGCGCGCGGTCTTGCCGATCGGCGACTGGTCGACGAACACGACGTCGTCGATCCAGTCGTCGCCGAGCAGCCGGTCGTGCGCGCCGGGGGTCTCCGTCGGCCGTCCCTTCGCGCGCAGCAGCGCCGGCAGCAGCACGTTCTGCACCAGCGTCGACTTGCCGCTGCCCGACACGCCGGTGATGCAGACGAGCCGCTCGAGCGGGAACTCGACGCTGTCGAGCTTCAGGTTGTGCTCGCGCGCGCCTTCGAGCACCAGCCGCTTCGTCGACGGGCCGACCGGCAGGCGCCGCCCGGCATCGACGACGCGACGCCCGGCCAGATAGTCGCCGGTGAGCGTGTCGGCGCGCACGAGCGCCTCGGGCGTCCCGTAGAAGACGATCTCGCCGCCGCGCTCGCCGGGCCCCGGCCCGACGTCGAGCACGCGGTCGGCGGCGCGCATCACCAGCGGGTCGTGCTCGACGACGACCAGCGAGTTGCCCGCCTCGCGCAGCCGCTGCATCACCGCGATGACGCGCCCCATGTCGCGCGGGTGCAGCCCGATCGACGGCTCGTCGAGCACGAACAGCGTATTGACGAGCGAGGTGCCCAGCGCGGTGGTCAGGTTGATCCGCTGCACCTCTCCGCCCGAGAGCGTGCGCGACTGCCGGTCGAGCGTCAGGTAGCCGAGGCCCACCTCGCGCAGGAAGCGCAGCCGGTTGCGGATCTCGTCGAGCAGCAGCGCGATGGCCTCGTCGAGCGGCGCGGGCGGGCGCAGGCGCGCGAAGAACTCCGCGAGCCGGTCGATCGGCATCAGCATCAGCTCGTGGATCGTGTGGCCGCCTTCGCCGTGCTCGTCGCCGCCGACGCGCCACATCAGCGCTTCCGGCACGAGACGCGCGCCGCCGCATGCGGGGCAGGTGTCGTACGAGCGGTACTTCGACAGCAGCACGCGGATGTGCATCTTGTACGCGCGCGACTCCAGCCAGTCGAAGAAGTGGCGGATGCCGTACCACTGCGTCTCCCACTTGCCGGTCCAGTCGGGCGCGCCCTCGATCACCCAGCGGCGCTCGTCGTCGGTGAGCGCACGCCACGGCACGTCGGTGCGCACGCCGGCGCGCGCGGCGTACTTCATCAGGTCGCGCTGGCACTCGGCGAAGCTCTTCGTTTGCCACGGCTTGACCGCGCCTTCGGCCAGCGTCTTGCCTTCGTCGGGCACGACGAGGCCGAGATCGACGCCGATCACGCGGCCGAAACCGCGGCAGTGCTCGCAGGCACCGATCGGCGAGTTGAACGAGAACAGGCTCGGCAGCGGGTCGGCGTAGGCGAGATCGCAGTCGGCGCAGTGCAGTCCGGTGCTGTAGCGCCAGCGCTCGCGCTCGCTGCCGTCGTCGTCGAGCACGTGCAGCGTCAGGCGCCCGTGACCCCGGCGGAACGCCGCCTCGATCGAGTCGGCCAGGCGCGTGGGCTCGACGCTCCCCGTGCGGAAGCGGTCCTGCACGACGTGCAGCACGGTGCGTCCGCCTTCGTCCGAGCGCGACTGCACGCGGGTGTAGCCCTGCGCGTCGAGATGCGCGCGGATCTCCGCCTCGCCGAAATTCGCCGGCACCGGCACCGGAAAGCTCAGCACGATGCGCGGATCGCCCGCCGCCGCGGCGCGGTGTTCGAGCGCGTCGCGCACGCTGGCGACCGTGTCGCGCCGCACGGGCCGTCCGCAGCCGCGGCAGTGCAGCGTCGCCGCGCGCGCGAACAGCAGCTTCAGGTGGTCGTTCAGCTCGGTCATCGTGCCGACCGTCGAACGCGAGGTGCGCACCGGATTGGTCTGGTCGATGGCGATCGCCGGCGGCACGCCCTCGATGCGATCGACCTGCGGCTTGTCCATCCGGTCGAGGAATTGGCGCGCGTAGGCCGAGAAGGTCTCGACGTAGCGGCGCTGGCCCTCCGCGTACAGCGTGTCGAAGACGAGCGACGACTTGCCCGAGCCCGACACGCCGGTGACGACGACGAGCTCGCCGATCGGAATGTCGACGTCGACGTTCTTCAGGTTGTTCTGACGCGCGCCGCGGATCCGGATCGCAGCGCGCGAGGCGGAATGCCGCGGCTCGTCCGACGCGTCCGTGCAGTCGGGCGTGGATTCGTGCAGCATCGGGGACGACGGGCAGGGCGGGAAGCGTCGAGTCTATCAGCGCGGGCGGCCTTGCCCGGTTTGGCGTGCGGCCCGGTCCTCGCCGACAATCGCGCCCGTGAACGCTCCCGCCCGCTCCCCCGCGTCCGTGACCGCCGCCGCCCGATTCCGCTCCCGGCTCGTCGCCGGCCTGCTCGCGTTCCTCGTCGGCTTCTCCGGCGCGCATCGCCGGTACCTCGGCGCGCGCTGGTGGCCGGTCTATCCGCTGATCGCGCTGCCCGCGATCGGATTCGCGCTGCGCGCCGAACCGTGGTACCGGCATCCGGGATTCTTCGTCGCGAGCCTCGTCGTCGTCGCTGCGATGCTCGAGGCGATCCTGTTCAGCATCACCCCCGACGAGCGCTGGGACGCACGCTACAACGCGCAGGCCGCCCGGCGCTCGCAGGGCGGCTGGCCGAACGTCTTCGTCGCGATCGCGGCGCTGCTGATCGGCGCGACGCTGCTGATGGCGGTGATGGCGCTCGCCTTCGAGACGATGTTCCTTCCGGAGCCCGTCTGAGCGCCTCTTGATACGATGCCTGGGCGTGCGCACGAACCGACGCGCATGCGATCGAGGAAGCGATGGATACCACGACGACGCAGCGCGATCCCGTCGCCGACGCGACGCTGGAGCGGTGGCTGGCGCGCGAGCGCGAGGTGCGCCTGCTGATGGCGGCCCCCGGCAAGATCGCGCCCGAGGAAATGGCCGCGGGTTCGGGGCTGCAGTTCCTCGAGCGCATCGGCCGGGGCGAGCTGCCGTCGCCGCCGATCATGCAGGCGCTCGATTTCGTGCCGGTGGAGGTGACCCGGGGCGCCGTGGCGTTCCAGGGAACGCCGAAAACCGACTACTACAACCCGATCGGCAGCGTGCACGGAGGCTACGTCGCCACGCTGCTCGACTCCGCGCTCGGCTGCGCGGTGCACTCCGCACTCGATCGGGGCGTCGGCTACACGACGGTCGAGCTGAAGGTCAATTACGTGCGTCCGCTCACCGACCGCACGGGCCCGGTCCGGGCCGAGGCGAAAGTGGTCAGCGTCACGCGCCGCCTCGGGATCGCCGAGGGCCGGGTCGTCGACGCCGCCGGACGGCTCTACGCCTGCGGATCGACCACGTGCCTGATTTTTCCGCTGTCGGAAACCAGGGAGCCTCAATCCACGGAGCCTCAATGAACGCACGATCGATCGTCCAGACTTCCGATGCGCCGGCGGCGATCGGACCGTACTCGCAGGCGGTGCGCGCCGGCGACACCGTCTATCTCTCCGGTCAGATCGCGCTCGACCCGGCGAGCGGCGCGCTCGTCGAAGGCGGCATCGACGCGCAGATCGAGCAGGCGTTCCGCAACCTGCGCGCGGTGTGCACCGCGGCCGGCGGATCGCTCGCGCATTGCGTGAAGCTCACGCTGTTCCTCACCGACCTCGCCGACTTCCCCCGCGTGAACGAGGCGATGCAGAAGTGGTTCGAGGCGCCCTATCCGGCGCGCTCCACCGTCGGCGTCGCCTCGCTTCCGCGCGGCGCGCTGTTCGAGGTCGAGGCGGTGATGGTGCTCGACGGAAGGAATCCGCCCACCCCGTGACGACCGCCTCGCGCGCGCGCCGCGCCGGCGAGCGCGGCGACGACGCCCGCTTCGCGCGGCTGGGGCTGCGCGAGGCGTCGGATTTCGTGTTGCACCTGCCGATCCGCTACGAGGACCGTACGCGGATCGTGCCGATCGCCGACGTGCGCGACGGACAGGCGGCGCAGGTCGAGGGCGTGGTCGTGCGCAGCGAGATCGTGCCCCGACCGCGCCGCGTGCTGCGCGTCGAGCTGCGCGACGAGACCGCGTCAATCTCGCTGCGCTTCTTCCATTTCTATCCTTCGCAGACGAAGCAGTTCGCCGTGGGGCGGCGCGTGCGCGCCTACGGCGACGTGCGCGCCGGCCTGTTCGGCGCGGAGATGGTGCATCCGCAGTGCCGCTTCGTCTCCGGCGGCGAGGCGTTGCCGAAGACGCTCACGCCGGTCTATCCGACGGTCTCGGGTCTGGCGCAGGCGAAGCTGCGCGAAGCGATCGGCGCCGCGCTCGACGCGCTCGACTGGGACGAGACCGCGCCGGCCGATATCGTCGGGCGGCTCGGCCTGCCGCCGGTGGCCGAGGCGCTGCGCATCCTGCATCGGCCGCCGCCGTCGACCAGCGTCGAGGCGCTCGCCGACCGCAGCGCCGCGCCGTGGCGGCGGGTGGTCTTCGACGAGCTGCTCGCGCAGCAGCTCTCGCTCGCGCGGGCCCGCGCGGCGCGTGCGGCGCAGCCGGCGCCGAAGCTCGCCGACACCCGGCTCGCCGAGCGCCTGCTCGCGTCGCTGCCCTTCGCGCCCACCGGCGCGCAGCGCCGCGTCTGGGCCGAGATCTCGGCCGACCTCGCCCGCGGCCAGCCGATGAACCGCCTGCTGCAGGGCGACGTCGGCAGCGGCAAGACGCTGATCGCGGCGCTCGCGGCGGCGCAGGCGATCGGCAGCGGATGGCAGGCCGCGATGATGGCGCCCACCGAGATCCTCGCCGAGCAGCATCACGCGAAGCTGCGGCCTGCGCTCGAGGCGCTCGGCGTGCGCATCGCGTGGCTCTCGGGCTCGCTGAAGGAGAGCGGCAAGCGCGCGGTGCGCGCGAGCGCCGCGGCCGGCGACGTCGACCTGCTGATCGGCACGCACGCGCTGATCGAGGATCGCGTCGAGTTCGCGCGCCTCGGCCTGGCGATCGTCGACGAGCAGCATCGCTTCGGCGTCGCCCAGCGGCTCGCGCTGCGCGCGCGCATCGAGTCGGGCCGCGAGCTGCCGCACCAGCTGATGATGAGCGCGACGCCGATCCCGCGCACGCTCGCGATGACCTATTACGCCGACCTCGACGTCTCCGTGCTCGACGAGATGCCGCCGGGACGCACGCCGGTGACGACGAAGCTCGTCTCGGCCGCGCGGCGCGACGAGGTGATCGCGCGCGTGCGCGCGGCGGCGCAGGCCGGCCGCCAGGTCTACTGGGTGTGCCCCCTCGTCGACGAGAGCGAGACGCTCGACCTGCAGACCGCGATCGACACGCATGCGACGCTCGCGCACGCGCTCGCGCCGCTCGACGTCGGCCTCGTGCACGGACGGCTGCCGCCGGCAGCCAAGCAGGAGGTGATGGCGGCCTTCGCCGCGGGCACGCTGCCGGTGCTCGTGGCCACCACGGTGATCGAGGTAGGGGTCGACGTTCCCAACGCGTCGCTGCTCATCGTCGAGCACGCGGAGCGTTTCGGCCTGGCACAGCTGCACCAGCTGCGCGGCCGCGTCGGCCGCGGCGCGAAGGAGAGCGTCTGCGTGCTGCTGTACCGCGAGCCGCTGTCCCCGGCCGCCCGCGAGCGCCTGAAGACGATGTACGAGACCACCGACGGCTTCGAGATCGCACGTCGCGACTTGCGACAGCGCGGCCCCGGCGAGTTCCTCGGCGCCCGCCAGTCCGGCGACGCCCTGCTGCGCTTCGCCGACCTCGAACGCGACACCGAACTCGTCGAAGCCGCCCGCGAAGCCGCCGCCCGCATGCTGCGCGAAACCCCGGCCCAGGTCGACACCCATCTGCGCCGCTGGCTCGGCGCCCGCGAGGAGTACCTGAAGGCCTGACCCGACCCGCGCCTTTGCCCGAAGCCACCACCCGCACCCACCTCCGGCACGCTATCATTCCCGCCCGATGACCCTTACCGAGCTCAAGTACATCGTCGCGCTGGCGCGGGAGCGACATTTCGGGCGGGCCGCCGAAGCCTGCCTGGTCAGCCAGCCCACGCTCTCGGTGGCGATCAAGAAGCTCGAAGAGGAGCTCGGCGTGCAGCTGTTCGAACGCGGCGGCGCCGAGATCACCGTCACGCCGATCGGCGCGCGCATCGTCGAGCAGGCGCAGCACGTGCTCGAGCAGACGGCCGCGATCCGCGCCATCGCCGAGCAGGGCAAGGATCCGCTCGCCGGCCCGCTGCGCGTCGGCGTCATCTACACGATCGCTCCGTACCTGCTGCCCCAGCTCGTGCGCCGCCTGATCGAGGACGCCGCGCAGATGCAGCTGCTGCTGCAGGAGAACTTCACGGTGCGGCTGCTCGAGCTGCTGCGCCAGGGCGAGATCGATCTGGCGATCCTCGCCGACCCGTTCCCCGATCAGGGTCTGGTCACGCTCGGCGTCTACGACGAACCCTTCGTCGTCACGGTGCCGAGCGCGCATTCCTGGGCGCAGCGGGAGTCGATCCGTTCGGTCGAGCTCAAGGAGCAGACGATGCTCCTGCTCGGCAGCGGCCATTGCTTCCGCGACCACGTGCTCGAGGTCTGCCCGGAGCTGTCGCGCTTTTCGCAGTCGAGCGTCGGCATCCACAAGACCTTCGAGGCCTCGTCGCTGGAGACGATCCGCCACATGGTCGCCTCGGGGATCGGCATCAGCGTATTGCCGATCACCGCATGCAACGCACCGCGCGACGACGACGACCTGCTGCGCTACATCCCCTTCGCGTCGCCGCCTCCGATGCGCCGCGTCTCGCTCGCCTGGCGCAAGAGCTTCACGCGAATGCCGGCGATCGAGCGCCTGCGCCAGGCGATCCTCGATTGCGAGTTGCGCGGCGCCATCAAGCTGCCGGACGAGCGTCCGGTCGCGCACTGAGGCGACGAGGCCGATGAGCACGCCGAGGCGACGCAACTACCCCACCGTCGAGGATGCGATCGGGCGCACGCCGCTCGCGCGCCTGCAACGCATCGGACGCGACGTGCTCGAGGCGCGCGGCAACGTGCTGCTCGGCAAGCTCGAGGGCAACAACCCGGCGGGCTCGGTGAAGGACCGTCCGGCGATCGCGATGATCGAGGGTGCCGAGGCGCGAGGAGAGATCCGGCCCGGCGACACGCTGATCGAGGCCACGTCGGGCAATACCGGCATCGCGCTGGCGATGGCCGCCGCTGCGCGCGGCTACCGGATGGTGCTCGTCATGCCGGACAACCAGACGGCCGAGCGGCGCAGCGCGATGAGCGCCTACGGCGCCGAGCTCGTGCTCGTCTCGCGCGCGAGCGGCATGGAGGGCGCGCGCGATCTCGCCGAGCGCATGCAGCGCGAAGGCCGCGGGCGACTGCTCGACCAGTTCTCGAACGACGACAACTGGCGCTCGCACTATCGGTCGACGGGCCCCGAGATCTGGAACGACACGGGCGGCGAGATCACGCATTTCGTCTCCGCGATGGGCACGACCGGAACGATCACCGGCGTGTCGCGCTACCTGAAGGAGCGCAATCCGGACATCGTCATCGTCGGCGCGGAGCCGGCCGAAGGCGCGTCGATCCCGGGCATCCGCAAGTGGCCGCCCGCGTACACGCCGAAGATCTACCGCCATGCGCAGGTCGATCGACTCGAGGGCGTGACGCAGCAGGAAGCCGAGGAGATGGCGCGCAGGCTCGCCGCGGAAGAGGGACTGTTCGCCGGGATCTCGGCGGCCGGCGCCTGCTGCATCGCGTTGCGCATCGCCGCCGAAGTCGAGAACGCGACCATCGTCTTCGTCGTCTGCGATCGCGGCGATCGCTACCTGTCGACGGGCGTCTTCCCCGACACGTCCACGCATGCCGAGGACGGCGCGCGCAGCGACGGCGGCGCCGGGTAGACGCACGCGTCCTTCGTTTCACGCTTCCGCTTCAGTTCCGTCCGTATCGGGAATCGCGGTGCGCGAACGGGCGCTGCGCGCATGCATCTCCGTCGGCCGCGTCGCGCTCGAGCATCGCGCGGCAGCGGCGCAGGCATCGGGATTGCGCATCAGGTCGTTCAACGACCAGTAGTGAGGTCCCGAAAATGTCCAACTCCTCCTTCCGTAAAAGTGCGATCGCGGCAGCGGTCGTGTCGCTCGGCGTTTCGATGGGCGCATTCGCCCAGGGCAGCGCCGGCAGCAGCGCGTCGGGCACCACGTCGTCCGGCACCGGCATGGCCGCGGGGCAGAGCGGCACGTCCGGCGGCGCGGCGGCCGCCGATCGCTCGGGCGCTACCGGTGCGATGGGCGGGGACAGCGGCGCGATGCGCGACCGATCGACGAGCGGCAGCAGCGGCTCGATGTCGCGCGACGAGTCGACGAGAGGCGGCATGACGTCGCGAGATTCGTCGACGAGCGGTGCCACGGCGCAGAACCGTAGCGGCCAGCAGGCTTCGGGCGGCAATCTGTCGCGGTCCGACAAGAAGTTCGTCGAGGAGGCCGCGCTGGGCAGCATGGCCGAGGTGCGACTCGGTCAACTGGCGCAGCAGAAGGCGTCGAGCGACGAGGTCAAGCAGTTCGGCTCGCGGATGGTCCAGGACCACACCAAGGCCATCGAGCAACTGTCCACCCTGGCGAAGGACGACGGCGTCCAACTGCCGTCGAAGCTCGATTCCAAGCATCAGCGGACGTACGACAAGCTGTCGAAGCTCTCCGGTGACGAATTCGATCGCGAGTACATGAAGGAGATGAACGCCGACCACAAGAAGGACATCTCGCAGTTCCAGAAGGCGGCGAAATCGGCCGACGACCCGCAGATCCAGCAGTTCGCGCAGCAGACGCTGCCGACCCTGCAGGAGCACAAGAAGATGGCCGAGACGACGCTGGACGATCTGCGCAAGGGTGCGACGGTGAGCATGCGGTCGCAGGGGGCGTCCGACTCGGGGTCGCAGACGCAGTCGCAGTCGTCCAGGCGGTGACGGCGAGTTCATGCCCAATCGCTCCGTAGGGCCGGCGCCGCTCTTGCCATAACCCGAGCGGCAGGGTTGGCCACCGGGCTTGGTTGTGGGCAACCCGCCCGGCCCCTCTCAGGCCGCGGGGCGGGTTGCCCACAACTGCGAAGCACCCGGTGGGCAACCCGTGTTCTACACGCCAAGGAAGGCAGGCTGTCTTGAGCTTCGCGCTCCGATGGGATTGGGCAAGGCGCGTGCAAACTGTGGGTCGGCAAGACGCTCGTCGATCTAATCTTGCACTCGAATTGCACAACGTCGTTCACCGCGACCGTGTGAGGTTCGGGAACCCGAACGCCCGTTCCTCGGGCAATTCGCTACGGGCAAGCTGGAGCACGCGTCGAAACGCCCGCTTTCCAGGCGATTGCCCACACGAACTCTCGTGCGTGCTCCGTTTCTCCCGCATTTCGGGACTTCTCCGTCGCGAGTCGCCAGGCGGTGGGCTCCGAGTTCACTCCACAGCGCCTGCCGGCGCAGCGAACCCCGATCGCTGGAAGAAGCAGATCCGTGCGCGCGCCGAACGCAAGACTCTCGCTGTCAGGCGCAAGCCTCTGACCGCGCTCGTCGATGCGAAGCGCATCAGGGCGCTGATCGATGACCTGCGTGTGGGGGCGAGCGGAGGTCTGGACGTGCGAGCTTGCGTGAGGCGAGCCGTTCTTGAGCGGGCCGGCGTTTGGCGAGCGGGCGCTTGCCGGCGAGCGCTGGGCGAGTGTGCTTCTGCTCGGGCCGTTCGGGCGAACGCACGCTCTTTGGCTTGGCCGCTTGTCTCCGTGCACACGTCGCCGTACTCGTCCTCCGCCCACCCAACTTCGACGACCGGATCCTCCGGCCACATCGGCTGTTCGTCATAGACGCTCATCGCATCGTCCATCCGTCCGACTGCGGCGCTCCGCGGTTCCGTGCAACATGCCGGCACGGCAAATTCTCGTCATCTCAATGCACGATCCCGGCCACGTCGAGCTGCTGCACCTCGTCGCGCGCGCCGCCGACGGAGCGCGTCCGCTGCGCACGCGTGCGGCCTGCGCCGATCTGTGGCAACGGCTCGGTGCGCGCTTCGACGTGATCGCCTGCGTGCTGATGCCCGATCACGTGC
>DATGRE010000098.1:0-5332 GCA_035303885.1 Zeimonas sp.
CGCGCTCGAGATGGAACAGGGCTGGTTCGCCCGACGCGGACTGCAGCCCGGCGCGCGCCTGCGCCAGCCGGAACTCTTCGGCGCGATCCGCTGAGCGCCGATCGAGCATGCCGAGCGTCGGCGGTGCGCATGCGGGGCGCCGGCCGAGCGCAGTGAAATGCGCAGCGGCGGCCCGCAAAGCCGCAACGGCGAGCGCGCGCGAGCCACGACGACGGATGTAAGAAAAACCGACGCCGCGCGCACACACGAGCGGGCCCGGTGCAGGGCACCGGGCCCGAGCAGAACGTCGGATCAGGCTTCGCGTCTTCGCGTCACGAGCCCGTAGATCCAGAGCACGATGAGTGCACCGATCACCGAGGCGATGAGTCCGGCACCCTCGCCCGGCTGGCTGTACCAGCCGACCGCCTGGCCGATCCAGGTCGCCACGAAGGCGCCGACGACGCCGAGGATCATCGTCATGATGATGCCGCCTCCTTGGCGTCCCGGCATCATCCACTTGGCGATCGCCCCGGCGATCAGTCCGATGATCAGGGTCCAGAGCCAGCTCATGGTCACCGCTCCTGTGTTGTTGGGATCCGCAAGTCAACGACGCAGGCAAGGCGCATGCCCGAAGCCGCCGCGAAGGCGCCGGCAGGCGGGCCCGTGACCCCTCGGAGCGGGCGGCCGGGGGACCGGCCGAAGCGGGATCAGCCGAAATTCTTCGTCGCGAAGTCCCAGTTCACCAGGTGCGCGAGGAAGGTCTCGATGAACTTCGGGCGCGCGTTCCGATAGTCGATGTAGTACGCGTGCTCCCAGACGTCGAGCGTCAGCAGCGGGACGTCGCTGGTCGTGAGCGGCGTGCCGGCGTTGCTCGTGTTGACCACGTCGAGCGACCCGTCGGGCTTCTTCACGAGCCAGGTCCATCCGGAGCCGAAATTCGTCGCGGCGCTCTTCGAGAAGGTCTCGCGGAACGCGTCGAACGAACCCCACTTGCGCGAGATGGCATCGGCGAGCGGACCCGACGGCTGCCCGCCCCCGCCCGGCTTCATGCACGACCAGAAGAACGTGTGGTTCCAGACCTGCGCAGCGTTGTTGAAGATGCCTCCCGAGGACTTCCGGATGATGTCCTCGAGGCTCATGTTCTCGAACTCGGTGCCCTTGATCAGGTTGTTGAGGTTCGTGACGTACGCCTGGTGATGCTTCCCGTAGTGATACTCGAACGTCTCCTTCGAGATGTGCGGCGCGAGGGCATCCATCGCGTAGGGAAGAGGGGGTAGCTGATGCTCCATGCGGGTTCTCCTTGTAGTTCGTTCGGATCGGGCGCGAGCGCGGAGTCGGATCACGCGCGGGCGCACGGGTGATCTCCGATTCTAGGCCGATGACGATGGCCCCGCAGCCGGAGGTCCACTCGCGGGCGATCCGCTGTCGATCGATCGATCGCCGTCGTCGGACGGCGGCGTCTCGCGCATGCTCGACTGCACGGCCACGTCGAGCCGCCCGTCGCGCAACGTGACGCGCAGCGCGTCGCCGCGTGCGGTCGATTCGACCGACGCGACGACGTGACCGGCCGCGTCGTGCACGATCGCGTACCCGCGCTCGAGCACCGCGCGCGGGCTGACGAGCTCGAGCGCCGCGGCGGCGCGCGCCGTGCGCTCGTCGAGCCGCGCGAGCCGATCGGCGGTCGCGCGCTGCAGCGCCCGCGCCGCGTGCGCCAGCCGCTGCTCGGCGACGTCGGTGCGCGGCGCACGCAGCGCCGCGCACAGCCGCTCGAGCCGCATCGCACGCTGCTGCAGCGAGAGCCTTCCGAACGCGACGATGCGCTGCGACAGCGTGTGCAGGCGATGCGAACGCAGCTGCCACTGCTCGGACGGCGAGCGCAGCAGCCGCGCGGCGGTGTCCAGGCGCTGCTCGATCGTTTCGATTCGGCGCCACCAGGCGCGCTCGAGACGCGCCGCCGTCCGCAGCACCCGCTCGGCGAGCTCGCGACGATCGGGCACGGCGCGCGCGGCGGCGCCGGTGGGCGTGGGCGCGCGCTCGTCGGCGACGAAATCGGCGATCGTGAAGTCGGTTTCGTGCCCGACCCCGCTGATGACGGGAATCGGCGATGCGGCGATCGCGCGGGCGAGCGCCTCGTCGTTGAACGCCCACAGGTCCTCGATCGATCCGCCGCCGCGCACGAGCAGCAGCACGTCGCACTCGCGTCGCCGCGCCGCCGCGCGCAGCGCGGCGACGAGCGCCGCCGGTGCGTCGGCGCCCTGCACCGGCGCGGGGTAGAGGACGACGGCGACGCCCGGCGCACGACGGCGCAGCGTCGTCAGGACGTCGCGCAACGCCGCCGCACGGGGCGAGGTGATCACGCCCACCGTCCGCGGGAACGCGGGCAGCGGGCGCTTGCGCGCGGCGTCGAACAGCCCCTCGGCCTGCAGCTTCTCCTTGAGCTTCACGAAGCGCTGGAAGAGGTCGCCCGCACCCGCCGGCCGCATCGCCTCGACGGTGAGCTGGAAGTCGCCGCGCGGCTCGTACAGCGTGACGAGGGCCCGCGCCTCCACGCGGTCGCCGTTGCGCGGGACGAAGGTCAAGAACTGCGCCCGGCCGCGGAACATGACGGCGCGCACCTGCGCGCCGGCGTCCTTCAGCGTGAAGTACCAGTGGCCGCTCGCCGCCCGGGTG
Source organism: Zeimonas sp. (assembly GCA_035303885.1). GTDB lineage: Bacteria > Pseudomonadota > Gammaproteobacteria > Burkholderiales > Burkholderiaceae_E > Zeimonas. Next base: position 2,650 of record DATGRE010000098.1, read on the forward strand.
GCGTTCGAGATCTCGCCACACACCCACACCGGCGGGACGCTGCGCTGCAACAGGCCAGCAACGGCGCGGTTCAGCTGGGAGACCGTCAGGATTTCCCGCGCCGCTGCTTCGTTTGCAGGCGCAAAACGAGCACTCATGCGCCTTTCCGGGCCAAACCTATCCACACGCCGCGCCGATTCGAAATTCGGACGGAACGTGCCTGCCACATCGCGGTCGTGCTCGTCAACTGATTGATTTCGCTTGACATTCCGATTCAACCGTGGGAAAGCGCGCGGGCACGTCGCTTGATTTCCGCACGGCACGCCCCGCGGCGGCCATCTTGTTCACAGAGTTGTCCCCAGGCGGCGCACATCCCGGCCGCGGGCCGGCCGGGGCGCCGGGCCGCCGGGCGCCGTCGCCGTTGCGTGCACCGCCGTTCGACGGATGCACTTGCTGGGCGGTGGAAAAAAAACCGACAATTGCGTGCCTTTTCGGCGTCATCGGTACCCGGAGAAACGTCTTGCTGTCCCTGATCCAGGCGGCCGGTTGGCCCGTGTGGTTTCTCATTGTCGCCTCGATCGCCGCCGTCGCGCTGATCATCGAGCGTTTCCTGTCGCTGAAGCGGTCGCGCGTGCTGCCGCCGGGGCTGCTCGACGAGGTGCTCGGCCTGCGCCGCACGCAATCGATCACCCCCGACATGCTCAACCGCCTGTCGGTGAACTCGCCGCTCGGACGCGTGCTGGCGAGCGGCCTGCGCCACGAGAGCGCCGGCCGCGAGCTGATGAAGGAGGCGATGGAGGAGACCGGACGCGCCGTCGCGCACCAGCTCGAGCGCTACCTGTCGGCGCTCGGCACGATCGCCACCGTCGCGCCGCTGCTGGGCCTGTTCGGCACGGTCGTGGGAATGATCGAGATCTTCGGCGCCCAGGCGCCCGGTGGAACCAACCCGCAGCAGCTCGCGCACGGCATCTCGGTGGCGCTGTACAACACCGCGCTCGGCATCCTGATCGCCATCCCGGCGATGATCGCCTACCGGCATTTCCGCGCGCGCGTCGACGCGTTCCTCGTGGAAATGGAGCAGCAGTCGCTGCGGCTGGTCGATCACCTGCGCGCCGCGCAGCGATGAATTTCCGCCGCGGACTCCGGCGCGACGAGCCGGAAATCAACTTCGTCCCGCTGATCGACGTGCTGCTGGTGGTGCTGATCTTCCTGATGGTCACGACCACCTACTCGAAGTTCACCGAGCTGCAGGTCGACCTGCCCAACGCGGCCGGCGAGAGCGCCACCGAGCGACCGAGCGAGATCGACATCGGCGTCTCGGCCGACGGGCAGTTCCGGCTGCTGAGCGAGCATGGCGCGCAGCTCGTGCCGCGCGACGGCCTGCCGGCCGAGCTGCGCCGGATCGCCACCGATCGCAAGGAGCCGGTGCTCGTCGTGCACGCCGACGCGGCGGCGCGCCACCAGGACGTGATCGCCGTGCTTTCCGCGGCACGCGAAGCCGGTGTCGCGAAAGTCACCTTCGCCGCACAGACCGACGCCGCGACGGCCGCGCCGACGCGCAGCGCGCGCTAGAAGGCCGTGCGCGCCGCTCCTTCGGGCCATTCGACGGGCCCGGGCGGTCGCACCGCGCACCGGCGTTCGCGGCTCGAAGCCGCACTGCATGCGCTGTGGTACTCGCGCACGCCGTCCGCGGCACAGCGCGTCCTGCGCGTCGCGCTGACGCCGCTGGCCGCGCTCACCGCACGGGTGGCGACGCATCGCCGCCGGGCGATCGCCCGTCTCGCGACGCCTGCCGTGCCGGTCGTCGTCGTCGGCAATCTCGTCGTCGGCGGCGCGGGCAAGACGCCGCTGGTCGCCGCGCTGGTCGAGGCGCTCGCACAACGCGGCTGGCACCCGGGCGTGCTCGCCAGCGGCTACGGCGCGCGTCGCAGCGATCCCCGGATGGTTCCGCCCGAAGCCGACGCGCTCGAGCATGGCGACGAGCCCGTGCTGCTCGCGCGGCGTACCGGGCGTCCGGTCGCCGCGGGACGCGACCGCGCGGCGGCGCTGCAACGGTTGCTCGCCGAGCACCCCGGAATCGACGTCGTCGTCAGCGACGACGGCCTGCAGCACGCGCGGCTCGCGCGCAGCGTCGAGATCGCCGTCTTCGACGAACGCGGCGTCGGCAACGGGCGATGCCTGCCCGCCGGTCCGCTGCGCGCGCCGCTGTCACAGGCGATGTCGGTCGACGCGATCGCACTGAACGGCCAGGCGCGCGCACCGCTGCCGCATCCGCGCGCCTTCGGCTTTCGCATCGAGCCGTTGCGCTTCGTCGCACTGGACGGCGCTGCGGCGCCGGTGCCGGCGCACGCGTTCGCGCGGCGCGTCGGCCGCGACCGCGTCGTCGGGATCGCCGCCACCGGTGCGCCGCAGCGCTTCTTCGCGACGCTGCGCACGCTCGGCATCGACGCACGCATGCTCGCGCTCGCCGACCACGCAGTAATCGATGCGGCGGCGCTCGCCGGCCTGGATGCGAGCTACGTCGTCATGACCGAGAAGGACGCCGTAAAATGCGCGGCCTGGGCCGACGCGCGCTGCTGGTTCCTCGAAGTGCGCGCGATACCGGAGCCCGCCTTCGTCGACTGGCTGATCGAGACGCTCCATGGACGCACGCCTTCTCGAGATTCTCGTATGTCCGCTTTGCAAGGGGCCTCTCCGGAAGCTG
>DATGRE010000099.1:0-3678 GCA_035303885.1 Zeimonas sp.
TGGGACACCTCGAGCCTGATCAAGCGGCTGCGCAAGGCCTGAGCCGCGTCGCGGCCGCTGCACCGGCGGCCACTCCGAACACACCTGGAAAGAGGCCCCCCGATGACCTACCAGACGACCGCCTCCGGCCTGCAGTACGAAGACGTGATCGCCGGCGGCGGCGACGAGGCGCAACGCGGCGACGAGGTTCGCGTCCACTACACCGGATGGCTCTACGAGAATGGCGCCGCCGGCCGCAAGTTCGACTCGAGCAAGGACCGGGGCGAGCCGTTCTCGTTCCCGCTCGGCGCCGGATACGTGATCCGCGGCTGGGACGAAGGGGTGACGGGAATGAAGGTCGGCGGCACGCGGCGGCTGATCATCCCGCCCGATCTCGGCTACGGCGCGCGCGGCGCCGGCGGCGTGATCCCGCCGAACGCGACGCTGCTCTTCGAGGTGGAGCTGCTCGGCGTCTGATTCAGAACGTGTAGCGGGCCTCCGCCCACACGCGGTCGCTGTCCTCGAAGCGGCCGAACATGCCCAGCGGATGGCCCGCGAACACGTCGACGCCCGCACGGAAGCGCAGGTTCGCGTCGTACGCCCAGGTGAGCATCGCGCGCAGCAGCCGGTCGCTGCGGTTCAGGCTGGTGATCGCGAGGAACTCGCCGGCGAGCCGATCGGTGATCTCGCGCGACACCAGCAGGCTGCCGCCGTTCTCGTAGCGCTTCATGCCGATCTCGCGCCGGTGGTCGAGGAACGCGCGCTGGAAGAACTGCGCGTTGACGCGCCAGCGGTCGGCCGGCGTGAGGTCGACGCCGGCGATCCAGTCGATCGTGCGCAGATCGGCAACGCCGTCGCCCGGGCCGAGCGTGAGCTCTTGGAAGCCGCGTCCGCGCGTGTAGACCGCCTCGGCCTTGAAGACGATGCCGTCGAAATCCTTCGACACGGTGCCGCCCACCCGCGTGACCATCTCGTGACGCGGCTCGTAGACGACGGTGGGGGTGGGACCTGGCACGATCGAGCGGAAGAAGGCCGCCTGCGTGTCGGGCGCACGATAGACGAAGCCGGTCCAGTCCCAGCCGCCGACGAGCGTCGACAGGCGGATACCGAGACCCGAATTCGACAGCCGGCGCGACGGCCGCCGCTCGCCTTCGATCTCGAAGCCGAATCCGTCGAAGCGCGGCGGAAACGGATAGAACTCCGCGCCCGGCTTACCGATGTCGTCGACTTCCGGCCAGGGCAGCCAGACGAGCTCGAGATGCGAGTCGCCGCGGTACCACTCGGCGCGCGCCGCCCATTGCGGAATGCGGATCAGGTCGAACTCGGGCAGCACCGTGTCGCGCAAGTCCTTCGCCGAGACGACGTCGGCGAAGAACAGCCCGACCATCTCGCCCCAGACGACGTTCTGCTTGCCGATGCGGAACTCCCAGTCGCCGCGCGAGAAGTCCACGTAGGCCTCGTGCAGCCGCGCCCACGCGCGCTGGTCCTCGCGCACGGCGCGCGGGTAGTGGTCGGACCAGGCGTAGGCGCCATCGAGATTGGCGCGCGCCGACAGGCGCCACTTGAAGCCCTGGCCCCACTGGCCGCGCCCGGCGATCTCGCCGAGCGTGCGCAGATGCGTGAAGTGCCCGGGGCTGCGCCATGCATAGGCAGTGTCGGCCTGGATCCAGCCGCTCCAGCGCGTCGCGGGCTCGGCGGACAGGCCGCCGCCAAGCGACAGATCGGCGACCGGCTGCGCGGCGAGCGGCGCGGCCGCGAAGGCGATCGTCGTCGCCGCGAAGGCGAGCGCCGCGGCAAACGGCGCGCAACGCCCGTGCATCGCATTCTTCATTCTTGTCTTGCCTCCTCGAGCGCCGGCGCCTCCGTCTGCACCATCGTCCACTTCGATCCGTTGCGCACGCCGAGCGCGATCACGCGGCCGTCCTCGATGCGCACGAGCCGGTCGGCGGCGGCGATCACCCGATCGTCGTGCGTCGAGAACACGAAGGTGGTCCGGTACTTGCGGTTGATCGCCTTCATCAGCCGGAGAATCTCGCTGCCGGTCTCGTGATCGAGGTTCGCCGTGGGCTCGTCCGCGAGCACGATGCGGGGCTGGACGGCGAGCGCGCGCGCGATCGCCACGCGCTGGCGCTGTCCGCCCGAGAGCTGGTTCGGCCGATGCTTCGCATGCTTCGTCAGTCCGACCAGGTCGAGGAAGCGTGCGACGCGCGCCTCCCGCTCCTTGCGGCCGAGCTCGCGGAACTGCAGCAACGGATATTCGACGTTCTCCCACGCCGACAGAACCGGGAACAGATTGAAGGTCTGGAAGACGAAACCGACGGTGCGCGCGCGGTAGTCGGCGAGCTGATCGGGCGTGCGCCCGCTCACGTCGTGACCGTCGATCACGATGCGGCCCGCGGTCGGCGTGTCGATGCAGCCGATGAGGTTCAGCAGGGTAGACTTTCCGCTGCCCGAGGGCCCGGCGATCGCCAGGAACACGCCCTCGTCGATGCTCAGATCGACGTCGCGCAGCGCGTCGACCTGCTGGGTGCCGAGCCGGTATTGTCTCGATACGTGTTCGAGTGTGACGAGCGACATCGCGATTTCCCGATCGACCGGGAAAGCAGCCGCACCCCCGGACCTCCCGCGAATGTAACCGATCCCCTACGACGAGCCGAACATGCTGTTGTTGCTTCGCGCGCACGTCGCGCTGTCGATCTTTTCTCTCTTCGTCTCGCTGCCGCTCGCGGCGGGTGCGCAGGAGACGCCGCCGCTCGAGACGCCTTCCCCGGCACCCGGCGCGACCGGTGGGGGCGCGCGCGCGACGAACAAAGCGCCCGGCGACGAGAGCGGCGCCGGGGCCAGCGCCGCGAGCGCGGCGCCGGGCGACGAAGCGCTCGCACGCGAGATCGTCGAGCGCGCCGACGCAGTGCGCTTCCCGAGCGAATCGTTCCAGGTCGACGTGACCGTCGAATCGACGAGCGGCGGCGAGACGCTCGAGCCGCGCGTCTACCGCGTGTCCTCGAAGGGCAACGAGAACACGATCGTGCAGACGCTCGCGCCCGCCAATGAACGCGGGCAGAACATGCTGATGCGCGCGCGCGAACTGTGGATCTTCATGCCGAGCGTCTCGCAGCCGGTGCGGCTGTCGCTGTCGCAGCGGCTCACCGGACAGGTGGCCAACGGCGATCTCGCGCGCGCCAATTTCGCGGGCGACTACGATCCGACGCTCGTCGGCAGCGAGACGATCGACGGCGACGAATACCACGTGCTCGAGCTGGTCGCCGCCCGGCGCGGCGTCACGTATCCGAGAGTGAAGTATTGGGTACGGAAGTCCAACCTGCATCCATTCAAGGCAGAGTTCTATTCGGTCTCGGGCCGGCTGCTGAAGACCTGCTCCTACGAGGCGTTCGAGAAGCTCGGTGCGCAGGTGCGACCGACCCGGCTGGTGCTGACCGATGCCTTGAAGCCGGCCGACGTCTCGGTGATGAAGTACAGCAACCTGCGGCTCGTCGAGCTTCCGGACCGATTCTTCACCAAGGACTACATGAAGCGACTCGACTGATCGGCGAGCGCGCACCGCATGCCCGAAAACGGCTTGGGTCGCGCGGAACTATTCCGCGTCGATACACCTTACAGCGTCGAAACCGAGACGGCGGCCCAGCGCTCGCGAGCTTCTCCAAGTCTTTGAATCGGAAAACCTTTCCCGTTCCGTTCGAC
>DATGRE010000100.1:0-4655 GCA_035303885.1 Zeimonas sp.
CGTGCACGGCGACTTCCGGCTCGACAACCTCGTCTTCGACGCCGAGACCCCGCGCATCCGTGCGATCCTCGACTGGGAGCTGTCGACGCTCGGTCACCCGCTCGCCGATTTCTCCTATCACTGCATGGCCTGGCACATCGAGCCGGGGCAGTTCCGCGGCATCGCCGGGCTCGACCACGCCGCACTGGGCATCCCCGGCGAGCGCGAGTACGTCGAGCGCTACTGCGAACGCACGAACCGCGACCCGGCACGGGTGCTCCAGCACTGGGATTTCTATCTCGCGTACAACCTGTTCCGCCTTGCCGCGATCTTGCAGGGCATCATGAAGCGCGCGGTCGACGGCACGGCTTCGAACGCGAAGGCCGTCGAAGCCGGACGCCGGGCGCGCCCGCTGGCCGAGCTCGGCTGGCGCATCGCGCAGCGAGTGAAGGGGTGAGCGTGAGCGATACGTCGATGAACCTGAATCTCGAGCCGTCGGAACGGTCCCGCGCGCTGCAGGATCGATTGCTGCGTTTTATGGACGAGCACATCTATCCGAACGAGCGCCGATATCACGAGGAAATTGCCGCGAACCGACGGGCTGGAAACCCCTGGGTACCGACGCGCGTCGTCGACGAGCTGAAACCGAAGGCGCGCGAAGCAGGGCTGTGGAACCTCTTCCTGCCGCGCTCGGAGCGCGCGCCGGAAGGCCTGTCGAATCTCGACTACGCACCGCTGTGCGAGATCATGGGGCGCGTCGCGTGGGCTCCCGAGGTGTTCAACTGCTCGGCGCCCGACACCGGCAACATGGAGACGCTCGAGCGCTACGCCTCGGAGGCCGTCAAGCGGCAATGGCTCGATCCGCTGCTCGCCGGCGAGATCCGCTCGGCCTTCGCGATGACCGAGCCGGCGGTCGCCTCCTCCGACGCGACGAACATCGAGGCGCGCATCGAACGCGACGGCGACGCCTACGTGCTGAACGGTCGCAAATGGTGGACTTCGGGCGCCGGCGATCCGCGCTGCCGCGTCTACATCTTCATGGGCAAGACCGATCCGCAGGCCGCCCGCCACCAGCAGCAGTCGATGATCGTCGTTCCGGCCGACGCCCCCGGCATCACCGTCGTGCGCCCACTGGGCGTGTTCGGCTACGACGACGCGCCGCACGGTCACTGCGAGGTGCGATTCGAGAACGTCCGCGTCCCGGCCGAGAACCTGCTGCTCGGCGAGGGCCGCGGCTTCGAGATCGCACAGGGCCGGCTCGGCCCCGGCCGCATCCATCACTGCATGCGCTCGATCGGCGCCGCGGAGCGCGCGCTCGAGCTGATGTGCCGCCGCCTGAACGAGCGCGTCGCCTTCGGCAAGCCGATTTCCGCGCAAGGCGTCTGGCACGAACGCATCGCCGAGTCGCGCTGCCTGATCGACCAGGCGCGGCTGCTGACGCTGAAGGCCGCGCGCATGATGGACACCGTCGGCAACAAGCAGGCACGCGCCGAGATCGCGATGATCAAGGTGGTCGCCCCGAACGTCGCCTGCCGCGTCATCGACTGGGCGATCCAGGCGCACGGCGGCGGGGGCGTCTGCGACGACTTTCCCCTCGCCTCGATGTACGCCCACCAGCGCACCCTGCGGCTCGCCGACGGACCCGACGAGGTCCACCGGCAGGCGATCGCGCGCCTGGAGCTCGCGAAGCACCTGCCGGCACGATGACTCCCGACGAGGACGAGGAATGATCGACGTCTACACCTGGCCGACTCCGAACGGCCACAAGGTCCACATCCTGCTCGAGGAATGCGGCCTTCCGTATGCCGTCCGCCCGGTCGATATCGGCGCCGGCGAGCAGTTCTCCCCCGATTTCCTCGCGATCAGCCCGAACAACAAGATTCCGGCGATCGTCGACCACGACGGCCCCGACGGCGAGCCGATCTCGCTGTTCGAATCCGGCGCGATCCTCGTCTATCTAGCGGCGAAGACGGGGAAGTTCCTGCCGCTCGACACGCGCGGCCGCTACGACGTGCTGCAGTGGCTGATGTTCCAGGTGGGCGGCGTGGGTCCGATGCTCGGACAGGCGCACCATTTCCGCATCTATGCCCCGGAGCGGGTTCCGTACGGGATCGAGCGCTACACGAACGAAGCGAAGCGCCTGTACGGCGTCCTCGATCGACGCCTCGCCGGACGCGACTGGCTGGCGGCGGACGAATACTCGATCGCCGACATCGCCACCTGGCCGTGGATCCGCTCGCACGAAAGCCAGGGCATCGCGCTGGACGACTACCCGAATGTCAAGCGGTGGTTCGAGCGCATCGGAAGGCGCGCCGCGGTGCAGCGCGCAATACAGGTGCTCGCCGACCGGCGCAAGCCGCAGATGGACGACAAGGCGCGCGAGATCCTGTTCGGCGCGGCGCAGTACGCGAAGCGCTGAAGGCGCGCGCCACGCGGAAGGCGCGCGCTACTGCAGCGGCTCCTCGACGATGGCCGGGATCGGAAAGCTGAAGACCTCGATGCCCTCTTCCTCGAGCTCGGCTCGCTGCGCGGCGGTGGTCACGCCGCGGATGCCGCGCTCGGGCGCTTCCTGGTAGTGGATCCGACGCGCCTCCTCGGCGAAGCGTTCGCCGACGTCCTCGGTGTTGCGCACGAGGTGCCTTGCCGCTTCGAACCACAGTGCCCGCAGCTGCGCGACGGTGGGCATCGCCGTGGTCTGGCCGCCGCGCTGCGCCTCCGCTTCGTCGCGCGACGGCGCCGCCGACGAGGACAGGTTCAGCCGCGGCGCGCTCGGCGTGCGGCGCACCTGCACGCTGTCGCACATCGGGCAGCGAACGAGCGCACGGGAGAGCTGTTCGTCGAAGGCGGCCGCCGATGCGAACCAGCCCTCGAAGGCGTGCCCGTGCTCGCAGACGAGATCGAATACTTTCATACTGGCATGCATTCTACGGGTTTTTGGCGATCACTCCCCGGCGCGGGTTCGCACGTCCGGCCCGCAACGCCGACGGCCGGAGAACTCGCGTGAAGTCGCCGCGACGCATCGCGGTCGCCGACGCGCTCGCCGACGCGGCGCGCTTCGACACCGTCCTCGACGCACGCAGTCCGTCGGAGTTCGCCGAGGACCACCTTCCCGGCGCGATCAGCACACCCGTGCTCGACGACGCCGAGCGTGCGCGGGTGGGGACGCTCTACAAGCACGAATCGCCGTTCGCCGCGCGCCGCATCGGCGCGGCCCTGGTCTCGCGCAACATCGCGTCGCTGCTCGAGGGCGTCCTCGCCGGGAAGCCGCCCGAATGGCGTCCGCTCGTCTACTGCTGGCGGGGCGGCAACCGCTCCGACGCCCTCGCCACGGTGCTGGCCGCCGTCGGCTGGCGCCCCAGCGTGCTCGACGGCGGCTATCGCGCGTTCCGCCGGCACGTGCTCGACGACCTGGCCCGCCTTCCGCCGCGCCTGCGCTGGCACGTGATCGCCGGCCGCACCGGCAGCGGCAAGAGCCTCGTGCTGCAGCAGCTGGCCGCGCGCGGCGAGCAGGTGCTCGACCTCGAGTCGCTCGCGCGGCACCGCGGCTCGGTGCTCGGGCTGCTGCCCGACGAGACGCAGCCGTCGCAGAAGGCCTTCGAGACGGCGCTCTGGGATGCGCTGCGCGGCTTCGACCCCGCGCGGATCGTATTTGTCGAATCGGAAAGCCGGCGCGTCGGCCGTTGCCACGTTCCCGACGCGGTGATCGCGGCGATGCGCGCGGCACCCTGCACGCAACTGCAGGCACCGCTTGAGCTTCGCGCGCGCCTGCTGCTCGAGCAGTATCGCCATTTCGTCGAGGATCCCGAGCAGCTCTTCGGACGCCTCGAACGGCTGCTGCCGCTGCACGGGCACGCGCGCGTCGACGAATGGAAATCGATGGTGCGCGCGCAACGCTGGCAGGCGTTCGTCGAATCGCTGCTGGAGCGGCACTACGATCCGGCCTACGAGCGTTCGATGCGCAGCAACTACGCGCAGCTGGACTCGGGCGAAGTGCTCACGCTCGACTGCGCCGCGGACGCGCACGACCGCGCGGCCGCGCTCCTGGCGGAGAAGGCGGGCGCGGCGGGCTGAGCCGCCGCTTGCGGCCCTTCGGCGGCCCGCCCTTCCTGCGCTACTGCGCCCCCCGCGCCGCTTGCGCGCCGTGCGCGATTCAGCGGTTCTCGCCGCCGAGGCGATCCGGATAGCGTGTGACGTCGGCATCGGCGACGACCGCGGCGACGTAGTCGGCCAGCAGCTGCTGGGAGTACGCCTGCGTGAGCTGCTGCCGATACGCCTCGCGCCGCTGCGCCACCGCCGCCTCGTCGGGCGGCGTGACGCGCACGATCTGGTAGATCGCGTATCCGCGGTCGCCGAGGTCGACGCCGACGTACGCCGGCAACGGATCGGCCGGCGCCCGGAACACCGGGTCGATCGCGGCCGCGGGAAAGTCGTCGGTGACCGCACGGCGAACGGTGCGCGCTTCGCCGAAACCCTCGCCCTTGGCGTCGCCCTCGCGCAGCTCGGCCAGCCGGGCCTCGCCCGCCTGCACCGCGCGCCGGTGCGCCTCCTCGGCGACGAGGCGCTGGCGCACCTCCTCCTTCACTTCGTCGAAAGCGCGTCGGCGCTGCGGCCGATGCTCGACGATGCGCGCCGACGCGAGCCGATGAGGGCCCACCTCGACCGCTTCGGTGTTGTGC
>DATGRE010000101.1:0-13521 GCA_035303885.1 Zeimonas sp.
CCAGCTTCTCCATGCGCTCGAGCGCCATTCCGCAGCCGCGCACGACGCAGGTGAGCGGGTCTTCGGCCACGAGCACCGGCAGGCCGCTCTCCTCGACCAGGAGTCGGTCGAGGTCGCGCAGCAGCGCACCGCCGCCGGTGAGCATGATGCCGCGTTCGGTGATGTCGGCACCGAGTTCGGGGGGCGTCTGCTCGAGGGCGATCTTCACCGCCGAGACGATCTGGTTCAGCGGATCGGTGAGCGCCTCGAGGATCTCGTTCGAGGTGATCGTGAAGCTGCGCGGGATGCCCTCGGAGAGATTGCGACCCTTGACCTCCATCTCGCGGATCTCGGAGCCGGGGAACGCCGAGCCGATCGTGTTCTTGATCGCCTCGGCCGTGGGCTCGCCGATCAGCATGCCGTAGTTGCGGCGGATGTAATTGATGATCGCTTCGTCGAACTTGTCGCCGCCGACGCGCACGGAACCCTTGTAGACCATGCCGCCGAGCGAGATGACGCCGACCTCGGTGGTGCCGCCGCCGATGTCGACGACCATCGAGCCGGCCGCTTCCGAGACCGGCAGGCCCGCCCCGATGGCCGCCGCCATCGGCTCCTCTATGAGGAACACCTGCGAGGCGCCCGCGCCCAGCGCCGACTCGCGAATCGCGCGGCGCTCGACCTGGGTAGAGCCGCAGGGCACGCAGATGATGATGCGCGGACTCGGCGAGAACAGCCGCGACTCGTGCACCATCTTGATGAACTGCTTGAGCATCTGCTCGGTGACGGTGAAGTCGGCGATGACGCCGTCCTTCATCGGCCGGATCGCTTCGATGTTGCCGGGCACCCGACCCAGCATCTGCTTCGCCTCGGTGCCGACCGCCGCGATGGTCTTCTTGCCGCTGGGACCGCCTTCCTGGCGGATCGCGACGACCGAGGGTTCGTTCAGCACGATGCCCTTGGCGCGCACGTAGATCAGCGTATTGGCCGTTCCGAGGTCGATCGCCAGGTCGTTGGAGAAGTATTTGCGGAGGAACCCGAGCATTTCGCGACCCGTGAAATTCGCGTCGCATGATACCGTATAATTCCTGGTCTACCCGACGGTTTTCCTGCCGCTCTTTCGCCTCGTGCGCCGTCCGTCGGCTGCATTCGTGTCGCAGGTTGCGCGCCGATCGGCGCCGGCCCCCCTCCCGACGTTCCTAGCCGTGACCACATCCGTGCCATCGATGCCCCTGTCGCGCGACGAGGTCGAGCGCATCGCGACGCTCGCGCGCATCGCGCTCACCGACGAGGAGCTCGAGCGTACCGCCGCGCAGCTCGGCCAGGTGCTCGCGCTGTTCGAGCGCCTGCGCGCGGTCGACACCACCGGCGTCGAGCCGATGACGCATCCGCACGACCAGACGCTGCGGCTGCGCGACGACGTCGCCGACGAAACCAACCGGCGCGAGGCCGGCCAGGCGATGGCGCCGGCCGTCGAGCGCGGACTGTATCTCGTTCCGAAGGTCATCGAGTGAGCGCTCCGGCCACTTCGGCTTTGCCCGCGCACGCATCGCTGCGCGAGCTGCGCACCCGGCTCGACGAGCGGCAGGTCTCGGCGGTCGAGCTCGCCGAGGAGTGCCTGCGCCGGGTTGCCGCGAGCGACCTGAACGCATTCATCGACGTGCAGGCCGAGCGCACGCTCGCGCAGGCGCGCGAGGCCGACGCGCGGCTCGCCCGCGGCGAGCGCGGCCCGCTGCTCGGCGTGCCGGTCGCGCACAAGGACGTCTTCGTCACGCGGGGCTGGCGAACCACGGCGGCCTCGAAGATGCTCGAGCGCTACGTGAGCCCCTTCGACGCCGCGGTCGTCGAACGGCTCGCCGAGGCCGGCGCCGTGTGCATCGGAAAGACGAATTGCGACGAATTCGCGATGGGCGGCTCGAACGAGCACTCGTTCTTCGGCCCCGTGCGCAATCCCTGGGACCGCAGCGCGATCGCCGGCGGGTCGTCGGGCGGGTCCGCGGCGGCCGTCGCAGCGGGGCTGGTTCCGGTGGCCACCGGCACCGATACCGGCGGCTCGGTGCGGCAGCCGGCGGCCTTCTGCGGCGTCACCGGCCTGAAGCCCACCTACGGTCGGGTCTCGCGCCACGGCATCATCGCCTACGCGTCGAGCCTCGACCAGGCGGGCGTGATCGGCACCACCGCCGAAGACTGCGCACTGGTGCTGTCGGCGATCGCCGGCTTCGACGCGCGCGATTCCACCAGCGTCGAGCGCCCCGGCGAGGATTTCACCCGCGAGCTCGACCGGCCGATCGACGGTCTGCGCATCGGCGTGCCCGCCGAGTTCTTCGGCGACGGCCTCGCCGAAGACGTTCGCGCGGCGGTGCGCGCGGCGCTCGAGACGCTGCGCGAGCGCGGCGCGCAGCTGGTCGACGTCTCGCTGCCGAAGACGGAGCTGGCGATCCCCGCCTACTACGTGCTCGCACCCGCCGAGGCGTCGAGCAACCTCGCGCGCTTCGACGGCGTGCGCTACGGGCATCGCTCGGAGCGCCACACCGACCTGCGCGAGATGTACTGCAACACGCGCGCCGAGGGCTTCGGCGACGAGGTCAAGCGCCGCGTGCTGGTCGGCACCTACGTGCTCTCGCACGGATACTACGACGCGTACTACCTGCAGGCGCAGAAGCTGCGCCGGCTGATCGCCGACGATTTCCGTCGCGTGTTCGACGCGGTCGACGTCGTCGCGGGGCCGGTCGCGCCCTGCGTCGCCTGGGACCTCGGCTCGCGCGTCGACGATCCGGTGCGCAACTACCTCGCCGACGTCTACACGCTGCCGGCGTCGCTGGCCGGGCTGCCGGCGATGTCGGTGCCGGCGGGCTTCGGCGAGTGTGAGCGTCCGGTCGGGCTGCAGCTTGTCGGGCGGGCTTTCGACGAGGCGCGGCTGCTGCGCGTCGCGCACGCCTTCCAGCAGGCGAGCGCATGGCATCTGCAGCGTCCCGCCTGATGCGCGCGCGGCCGCCGGGTGCGCGGCTCGCGTCCGCGTTGGTCGTGCCGTTGTCGCTCGCGCTCGGCGCGTGCTCGGTGATCCCGATCCCGCTACCCGGGCGGACGACGCCGACGCCGATCCCCGACCGGCCGATCGATCTCGTCGGCCGCTGCGCGCAGGTCGAGGAGGACGGGTTCCGCGAGAATGCGCAGCTCAACGTGCGCGACAACCGCGTGCTCGCGCTCGACTGGGAGCTGCAGGTCGCTCGGCGCGGCGGTTGCAGCTTCCGCCAGGCCGAGTTCCGGCAGACGAAGCGCCGGCCGTACATCGAGCTGCTTGCTCGCGACGGCAGCGGTTGCCGGCTGATGGTCTGGCAGGATCCGAGGCGCATCACACTGGCGCATGCCGGCTGCGAGAGCCGGTGTTCGCCGGGCATCTACGAGGAAGCCTGGCCGGTGATGTTCGATCCGGCCACCGGCGGCTGCGCGCGTTTCTGAGCGCGGGCGCCACGCAAACGAACGGAAGATCGAAGCGATGCAGTGGGAAATCGTGGTCGGACTCGAGACGCACGTGCAGCTCGCCACGCGCTCGAAGATGTTCTCCGACGCCTCCACCGCCTTCGGCGCGGAGCCGAACACGCAGGCGAGCTTCGTCGATCTCGCGCTGCCCGGCGTGCTGCCGGTGGCCAATCGCGCGGCGGTCGAGCACGCGATCCGCTTCGGCCTCGCGGTGGGCGCGAAGGTCGCCGAGCGCTCGGTGTTCGCGCGCAAGAACTATTTCTATCCCGACCTGCCGAAGGGCTACCAGATCAGCCAGTTCGAGATCCCGGTCGTCGCCGGCGGCGGTCTGCGGGTGCATTGGCAGGAGGGCGAGACGAAGGGTCGCGGTGCGGAGGCCGCGGGCGCGATGCGCGAACGCTTCGTGCGGCTGGTGCGCGCGCACCTCGAGGAGGATGCGGGCAAGTCGCTGCACGAGGACTTCCATGGGATGACCGGCATCGACCTGAACCGCGCCGGCACGCCGCTGCTCGAGATCGTCACCGAACCCGACATGCGTTCGGCGCGCGAAGCCGCGGCCTACGCCCGCACGCTGCACGCGCTCGTCGTCTGGCTGGGCATCTGCGACGGCAACCTGCAGGAAGGGTCGTTCCGCTGCGACGCGAACGTCTCGGTCCGTCCGCTCGGGCAGGCCGAGCTCGGCACGCGCTGCGAGATCAAGAACCTGAATTCGTTCCGCTTCCTCGAGCGCGCGATCGAATACGAGGCGGCGCGCCAGATCGAGTTGATCTCCGACGGCGGGCGCGTCGTGCAGGAGACGCGCCTGTACGACCCCGATCGCGACGAGACCCGCTCGATGCGCGGCAAGGAAGACGCGCACGACTACCGCTATTTCCCCGATCCGGACCTGCCGCCGCTGGTGATCGACCCGGAGTGGATCGAACGCGTGCGCGCCACGATCCCCGAGTTGCCCTCGGCGATGCGCGAGCGTTTCGTCGCCTCGTACGGACTGTCCGACTACGACGCGACGACGCTCACCGCGTCGAGGAGCCTCGCTGACTACTACGAGCAGGTGGTGCGCGCGCTGCCGTCCTCGGGCACCTCGGGTGCGCCGCCGCTGGCGAAGGCGGCGGCGAACTGGGTGATGGGCGAGCTCGCCGCGGCGCTGAATCGCGAAGAGCGCCCGATCGACGACTGTCCCGTCGCACCGCAGCAGCTGGCGCGGCTGGTCGCGCGCATCGACGACGGAACCCTGTCCGGCAAGACCGCCCGCGACGTCTTCGCCGAGCTGTGGACAGGCGAGGCGCGCGACGCCGACGCGGTCGATCGCATCGTCGACGCGAAGGGGCTGCGCCAGATCAGCGACGTCGGCGAGCTCGAGCGCATCGTCGACGAGGTGATCGCCAACAACGCGAAATCGGTCGAGGAGTTCCGCGCCGGGCGCGAGAAGGCGTTCAACGCGCTGGTCGGCCAGGTGATGAAGGCCACTCGCGGCAAGGCGAATCCCCAGCAGGTGAACGAACTGCTGCGGCAAAGGCTCGGTTGACGGCGGATCCATGCTAGAACGGACGGGCTGCAGCCTCGACCCGAAGGAGGGCCGCCATGTCCGTAGCCAAGGTCATCGAAGTCAAGGCGTCGAGCAACCAGAGCTTCGAGGATGCCGTCCATCAGGGCATCGCACGCGCGACCGATTCGCTCGATGACGTCACCGGCGCGTGGATCCAGGATCAGCAGGTGAAGGTCGTGAACGGCAAGATCAGCGAATACCGCGTGGCGCTGAAGGTGACGTTCGTGCTCAAGCCGGCCGCCTGATCGGAAGCGCGCGACGCGCATCGGCGCCGGGTGCTTCCGATGGGCGTCGGGTGCGAGGTGTCGGGTGCGATAAAGGCGTCCGCGCAAGCAGGGGTCGGGCGCGAGCAGGGTCGGGCGCGGGAAAGCGTCTGCGCGCGACGGCTCGCGTTGCGACGGCTTGCGTTGCGAGGGCTTGCGTTGCGAGGGCTTGCGTTGCGAGGGCTTGCGTTGCGACGGCGTTCGATGCGCCGCGCAACCCCCCACCGGCCGCGGGAGACGGCGTCGAGCCCGGAGGGACAGCAGAAGTCGTATAGCAGGAGTCGCCGTTCCTCGCGCCTTCCGGGCGATCGAGCCCACGCAACCGCTTGCCTCGCCGCGCAGGCGGGACGCCAAGGCGGCGGTGTGCCACGTGGCGGGACCGAGCCCGCTGGTTCGCGACGTCGGCCGGCAACGGTCCCGAAAAGCGGGCGATTCGCCGCATGCTCGAGGGGGCTCGCGTCCGATGTCCCGATTGCGGGGCGCTTCTCTCCATGCAAGTACTTGCGTGCAGAGAAACGCCCGGAAAACGGGAGTTTGGACTCGACCCGTTTCCGCGGACGGGCGGACGTTTTCGCCCTCGAGGCGCTCCGAGTTGCTGTGCCGCAGACCTGTCCACCGGCGGCGTGGCGCATGCCACGCAGACGCCGCCGGTGGACAAGTAGTGTTCCACGCGTGGGTGCGACGTGCGGTTCTCGTTCTGATGGCTCTTTTCGAATTCTGTAGACGAGCGATAGGCCTGCGCACGCGCCCCGCACTTCGCTCGTCGGTCACCGCGATTTAAAGCGTTTGCACCCGTGGAATCGATTCCACGGGCGAGAACGCTGCGCATCCGAGCGTTTGCGCACCCGAGCGCCCCCGCACGCTCCTGCCATCAGGCGAAGTCCTGCGCGTTGCCCTGCACCCGCAGCGGCACCTCGATCGACAACTGCGAGCCTTGCGCGTCCGAGTGCACCGTCAGCTCGGTCCCGAGCTGCCGGGCGCGTCGCTGCATTCCGGCGAGTCCCCGGCCGCCGGACGGGCGCTCCGTATCGAAGCCCGACCCGTCGTCGCGCACCGTCAGCGTCAGCCGCAAGGGTGCGTCGTCGACGGCAAGGAACACGTCGACGGTACGCGCCCCCGAGTGCTTCAGCGTGTTGGCCAGCGCCTCCTGCAGGATGCGCAGCACCTGCAGCGCGTCCTCGGCGGGCAGGTCGACGCGGTCGGGCGCGCGATCGAGATGGAAGTGCAGCGCGATGCCGGCGGCGCGGAAGCGCGGTTGCAGCCGCCACGCGAGGTTCGCGAGCGCCTCGATCAGGCCCTCCCGGCCCGGCGCCAGCGTGTCGATCGCCAGGCGCATGTCGTCGATCGCCTCGCGCAGCGCCTGCGCCATCGTGTCGCGGTCGAGCGCGCCGCGCTCGACCATTGCCAGCGACGAGAGCAGCTGCGAGCCCAGGCCGTCGTGCATGTCCTGCATGATGCGCTGGCGCTCCTCGCTGAGCACGCGTTCGCGCTCGAGCCGCCGCAGCCGCTCGTAATTGCGCGCGAGCTCGGTCTCGCGCGCGCGCACCGTCGACTCGAGCACGCGCGCCGCCTGCTCGGCTTCGTGCAGGCTGCGTACGAAGCCGTCGGCGAGCAGCCCGGCGACGGCGCCGAGCAGCACGATCGCCGACAGGTGCAGCACGTACGGATGGCGGTAGTCGAAGACGCCGACCAGCACGAGATAGTCGTGCACGCCGAGCGTGAGGCCGAACACGACGCCCGCGCACAGCAGCAGTACCCCGGGCGTGCGCTTTCGCCAGCCGACGATCGCGGTGGCGGTGAGCATCACCGCGGAGACGACGATCAGCCCTCCCTGGTAGACGCGGCCGACGATGTGGTCCCACGGCTGGCCGCCCATGGCGAGCAGCAGCGGACCGGTCAGCCAATACGCGAGCGTGATCCGCTCGACGACGGGACTGCGCAGCCCCGCGAAGCGCAGCATGAACAGCGTCATGCAGACGACGAATCCGCCGGTGGATGCGTAGTAGACGACGTTCCACCACGGCCATATGGCGCGCGGATACACCGAGAACACGATGATCATCGTTCGCACGCCCCAGCACACGCAGGCGAGACCGAACAGTCCGTAATCGAAGGCCATCCGGCGTCGGATCCAGATCGCCAGCACGAACAGACCGAGCGAGATCGTCGCGATCACCGTCATCTGCGCGCTGGTGTACGACCAGAACAGTCGCCACTGGTACGGCCGGCGCAGCTCGGACTCGGGTCCGGCGAAGAACGGCATCATCCGGTGGCTGCGTTCCTGCACCGACACGCGCAGGTGCAGCTCGTTGTCGCCGGCCGTGAGCATCCCGGGTGGGATCGACGGCGCGTGCGGACGCACCCACTGCACGAAGTGGCGCTCGTCCGACTGGCGGATCGACGCGGCGAGCGAGCCGTTGACGTAGAGCTCGCCGCCGTCGCGCAGCCGTGGGAAATAGACGAGCCACGGCTCGGTCGGGGCCTGCTCCAGATTCATGCGCACCCGGTACCAGGCGGTGCCGAAGACGCCGGGCCGGCTTCGTTCCCACAGGTCGGGCAGCGCGAGCGCCTGCCACGGCGCCGTCGCGTCGGGAGGCGTGGGCGAATCGCTCAACAGGAAGTCGGCCCGATCGAACTCGCGTGTGAGCGGCGCGTCGGCGCCGAGCGACGCCGAAACCGGCGCGAGCACCAGGCATGCCGCGAGCAGGACGGCGAGCGCACGCCCGAGTGCCGACGTCGTCCGGCTCGATGCGGCGGCCGGCGCTGTCCGCCACCCGGCCCGTGCTCCGCTCGCCATGAAGCGCGGCGACCGGAACGGCCGCTCAGAGAATGCCCAGCTGCGTCGCCTCGAACACGGCCTCGCTGCGCGAATGCACCGCGAGCTTGCGGTAGATCTTCTTCACGTGCGTGACGACCGTATGCGGTGAGATGTCGAGCGTCGCGGCGACGTCGGCGAACGGCAGTCCTTTGGCGACGAGCCGCAGGATGTCGGCCTCGCGGCCCGTGAGAATCGACGCGCTGGCCGCCGACCCCGGGCGTGCCGACGCCGGCGACGCGGTCGGCGAGGCGCTCGACATCAGCCGCAGCAGCCGGCGTGCGATGCTCGGGCTGATCGGCGAACCGCCGGCGCGCAACGCCAGGATGCACTCGACGAGCTCGGCGTGCGAGCTGCCCTTGAGCAGGTATCCGGTGGCGCCGGCGACGATCGCTTCGATCACGTGGCGGTCGTCGCCGAACACGGTGACGACGAGCGGATCGCAGTCGGGGCGCCGCTTCGTCGCCTGCCGGATCAGCTCGGCTCCATCGCCGTCGGGCAGGCCGAGATCGACGAGCAGGACGTCGGGAACCTCGAGCGCGAGCAGTGCGCGCGCCGCCCGGCAGGTGCCGACCGCTCCGGCCAGTCGCAGGCGCCGATCGCACGAAACCGCCTCGCAGTACGCATAGAGGAACTCCGGTTCGTCTTCGACCACCAGGACGCTGATCGGATCCATGGCGCCTCCGCCTGCGGACGCTGCCGTCGATTATCCGCGCGCCGCGGATGCGCTGCCAGACGCGGGTTGCGCGGCGTGCGCGTCGCTTGCGTCGTCGTCAGGGCGCGGTCACCCCGGCCGTCGCGCATGCGCGGCTCGAGACCATCTTGTGCGGCTCTGCGCCGCTCCGGAATCCCGCGTTCGCGTGCGTGCGGCGCCGCGGATCGCGCGTACGCGGGACGAGGTGCGTCGCCCGCAGGCGCGTGTCAGCCCTCGTCCGGTACGCCGTAGCGGGCGCGATAGGCGGCGACACGTTCACGCCAGACCGCCAGGTTCCCCGCGAAGGCCGCGTCGGAATCGAGGAAGCGCAGCAGGTCGCTGAGCGACGCGATCGCGATCACCGGGATGCCGTACGTGCGGGCGACCTCCTGCGCGGCCGAACGCTCGCCGATCTCCGTCGCGTTACCGCTGCGCTCCTCCCGGTCGAGCGCGATCAGGACGCCGGCCGGTTGCGCGCCGTGTGCGCGGATGATGTCGACCGATTCGCCCACCGAGGTGCCGGCGCTGATGACGTCGTCGACGATGACAACGCGGCCGGCGAGCGGCGCGCCGATCAGCGTGCCGCCCTCGCCGTGGTCCTTCGCTTCCTTGCGGTTGAAGGCGAAGCCGACGTTGCGTCCCTGCGCCGCCAGCGCGACGGCGGTGGCCGACGCGAGCGGAATTCCCTTGTATGCCGGGCCGAACAGCAGGTCGAAGGCGACGCGTCCTTCGCGTTCGGCTTCGAGCAGCGTGCGCGCATAGAAGCCGGCGAGCGCGCCGAGCGCGGCGCCGTCGCAGAACAGCCCGGCGTTGAAGAAGTACGGCGACAAGCGGCCGGCCTTCGTGCGGAATTCGCCGAAGCGCAGTACGCCGCTCTCGACGGCGAAGCGGATAAACTCCGCGCGCAGATCGTCTGCCATGTTCGGAATCATCGGGAGAAGGAACGCGTCGGCGCAATGATACGGGTCGTCACGTTGAACCTGAACGGGATCCGCTCGGCCGCGCGGCGCGGGTGGGTCGAATGGGCGAACGCGCAGGGCGCCGACGTCGTCTGCGTGCAGGAGGTGCGCGCGCAGGAGTGCGACCTGGACGGCGCGACGCATGCGCTCGACGGCCTGCACGCGCATTTCGATTGCGGCCAGCGCAAGGGCTACAGCGGGGTCGGCGTCTTCGCGCGGCGCCGCCCGCGCGGCGTGCGCAGCGGCTTCGGCAGCGCCGAGTTCGATGCCGAGGGGCGCTATCTCGAGCTCGATTTCGGCAGCTACGCCGTCGTCTCGGTCTACGTGCCGTCGGGCTCGAGCTCGCCTGAACGACAGGCGGCGAAGTTCCGCTTCCTCGCCGAGTTCCAGCGCCACCTGCGCGCGCTGCGGGCGAGCGGCCGCGAGGTGATCCTGTGCGGCGACTGGAACATCGCACACAAGGAGATCGACCTGAAGAACTGGCGTTCGAACCAGAAGAACTCGGGTTTCCTGCCCGAGGAGCGCGCCTGGCTCACCGAGCTGTTCGACGAGGTGGGCTTCGTCGACGTCTTCCGCCGGCTCGATCCGCGGCCCGAGCGCTACACGTGGTGGAGCAACCGCGGACAGGCGTGGGCGAAGAACGTCGGCTGGCGGCTCGACTACCAGGTGGCCACGCCGGGAATCGCGGCGAAGGCGAGGCGTGCGGAGATCTTCACCGACGCGCGCTTCTCGGACCACGCGCCGGTGACGATCGAGTACGCGGTGCGCTGAAACGTCAGACCGGGTAGCCGACGAACTCCTTCACGGTCGCCAGCTCGGCGTGCGAGACGATCCGTGCGACGCCCAGCGAGCGGTCGTTGATCCACGCGTCGGAGATGCGCCGGTAGTGCTCGACGTCGCTGCATGCGAAGCGCACGAGGTAGTCGTAGGGCCCGCTTAGCAGATGGCAGGCGATGACCTCCTCGCACTGTGCGGCGCGCCGTTCAAACTGCTGCAGCGTCGACTGGCGCTGGTCGACGAGCGTGACCTCGGCATGCACGACGAGTGCGTCGCCCAGCGCCGAGCGGTCGACGATCGCGCGGTAGCCGGCGATCACGCGCTCGCGCTCGAGCCGGCGCACGCGATCGAGGCAGGCGCGCGGGGAGAGCCCGACGCGATCGGCGAGCGCCTGGTTGGTGATGCGCCCGTCGCGCTGCAGTTCGCGCAGGATGCGCCGGTCGATCTCGTCGAGCCGCCTCATGCGGTGAGTGTCCCGTTCATCTGCTTCCTGCGGCGAGTGTCCCGTTCATCCGCTTCCTGCGGCGAGTGTTCCGTTCAGCCGCCTCATGCGGCGAGTCTCCGACCAAGCCGCATCCCGCGGCCAGTGTAGCGGCCGCCTTCGGTCGCGAGCAGCGGGCCTCGGCTACGCCGCGTGTGCCCGGCGTGCGCGCTTCGCCGCGGCGCTGCGCAGATCGAGGCGAAGCGTCAGGCAGCACGCCGCGCCCCCGGAGCGGTTGAAGGGTTCCAGCGGAACGACACGCACCCGGTAGCAGCGTTCGGCCAGCGTATCGCGCAGCCGCGGCGATGCGTGACAGGCGAGAAGCTCGTCGCCGAGGCAGACCGCGTTGACGGCGAAGCGCGTCGCATCCTCGTCGCTCGCCTCGATCGCGTCGGGCCCCGCGATCGCGCGTACCAGCCGCTGTGACGCTTCGGGGAACGCCGGCGGATACCAGAGAATCTCGCCGTGCGAGAGCACGCACAGGCAGGTGTCGAGGTGGTAGAAGCTCGGCGAGGCGAGCTCGAGCGAAAGCGTCTCGACGCCGAAGACGCGACGCACGGCCTCGCGAGCCTCGCGGTCCGAGCGCTGGCCGTA
Organism: Zeimonas sp.; assembly: GCA_035303885.1. Classification (GTDB taxonomy): domain Bacteria; phylum Pseudomonadota; class Gammaproteobacteria; order Burkholderiales; family Burkholderiaceae_E; genus Zeimonas. The sequence continues at coordinate 11,586 of DATGRE010000101.1, forward strand.
CCCCATCCACATCACCTGCCGCTTGGCGTCCCAGAGCGCGTCGCCCGCCCCCTCGAAGTAGACGCCGTCGTCGACCGCGTGCAGCGATTCGACGAGGCCGCGCGCGAGCAGCGACTCGAAGGCGCGGCGCACGTGCGCTTCCTCGGCGCGCCGCTCGGGATTGCGGAAGCGGGCGAGCAGCACCCTGCCGTCGAGCACGACGGCGCCGTTCGCGGTGAAGACGAGATCGGGCGAGCCGGGCTGCGGCGAGATCGTCTCGATGCGCGCTCCCAGCCTCCGGTAGGCGTCGTGCAACGCATGCCATCCGATCCGCGCCTCGTGCGCCAGGCGTGCGGCATCGAGCGACCACGCCTCGGGGTGCATCCACGGGTTGATCCGGTAGCGCACCTCGAAGTGATCGGGCGGGCACATCAGCAGATGCGGCGGCGCCCCGCGCGCTGCGCTGCGTCGGCCGTCCTTCGGCGCCGGTCGCCGTGCGCCGCCGCGTCCGCGCGTCGCGCCCGACGAGGACGGCGCCATTTCATCGAGCACTTCGGCGATGCGCTCGAGCCCCCAGTCGAGCTGCGCTCTCGTGATCGTCAATGCGGGCGCGATGCGCACGGCGTCGTGCGCTTCCTTCGTGAGCACGCCGCGATGAGCGAGGCGCTCGACGAACTCGTGCGCATCGAGGCCGCAGTCGTGCAGGTCGAGGCCCGCCCACAGCCCGCGGCCGCGCACCTCGATCCGGCGCGCGTCGGCGATGGCGCGCAGCCGCTCGAGCAGATGGCGGCCGAGCACCGCGCTGCGTTGCGCGAGCTGCTCTTCCTGCAGCACGCGCAGCGCCTCGAGGCCGACGGCGGCGGCGAGCGGATTGCCGCCGAAGGTCGAGCCGTGGCTGCCGGGCTCGAAGACGTCCATCAGCGCGGCATCGGCGACGAACGCGGACACCGGAACGATCCCGCCGCCGAGCGCCTTGCCGACGACGATCGCGTCGGGACGGATCGATTCGTGCTCGAACGCGAAATTGCGGCCCGTGCGACCCAGGCCCGACTGGATTTCGTCGAGGACGAGCAGCACGCGATGGCGGTCGCACCATTCGCGCACGCTCCTCAGCCAGCCGTCGGGCGGAACGACGACGCCCGCCTCGCCCTGGATCGGCTCGACGAGCACCGCGCAGACGTCGTCCCCGCCGACTGCGTTCAGCGAGGCGAGGTCACCGAAATCGAAGAGCCGGAAGCCCGAAGCGAACGGCTCGAAATCGCGTCGCGTATCGGGGTCGGAGGAGAAGCCGACGATGGTCGTCGTGCGCCCGTGGAAGTTCCCGCGGGCGACGAGAATCGTCGCGCGGCCGGGCGCGATGCCCTTCACGCGATAGCCCCAGCGCCTGACCGCCTTGATCGCCGTCTCGACCGCCTCGGCGCCGGTGTTCATCGGCAGCGCCCGTTCGAAGCCGGACAGCCGACACAGCTCGGCAAGGAACGGTCCGAGCCGGTCGTTGTGGAACGCGCGCGACGTGACGCAGATGCGCGCGAGCTGTGCGCGCGCCGCGGCGACCAGCCGCGGATGACGATGGCCGTGCGCCACCGCCGAGTACGCGCTCATGAAGTCCAGGTAGCGGCGCCCGGCCAGGTCGTACAGCCAGACGTCGTCGCCTCGCTCGATCACGACCGGCAGCGGTGCATAGTTTTGTGCGCATACGGCCCGCTCGCGCTCGATGGCGGCCCGCGTGGCCGGATCCACGTTGTGTGTCGTGCCGTTCATGGCGTTCCTCCCGCGGCGCGCTGCCGCTTGCGACGCTGCTTGCGAAGAGGATCGGCGATGGGGGCTGCCTGTGGGGATGCGCTACGCGTGCGTCAGCCGCCGGGTCTGCGAGAGGAGCCCGCCGCGACCGCCGAATCGGCGATTGCGGGGAGGGCTCGACCGAGAGGGGGTACGGGGTTCGCGGTGGACCGGTGGG
>DATGRE010000102.1:0-3909 GCA_035303885.1 Zeimonas sp.
GTACAGTCCGGTCGCACGGGGCGAGGCCGACATGTGCTGCGGGGGGCGGTGCGGGACGTCCATGATGCCAACTCCAGAATCCGGCACGCACGGCACCGCACCGCGCTGCTCGCGCGGCGCGCCGTACGCGGCGGCGACGAATCCGCGGCGCGAAGCCGACGGGCGAGGCGCCGCCGAAAACCAATGTTAAGTCAGTACTTGCTAGCGTCGAGGACCGCGCGGGACGGCGTTCTACCGCGGTGCAGCGCAATTTCCGCGAACGAACCTGTCAGTATACGCCCCGAGCGCCCGAAATTGAAGGAACTCAGGAGTCGGTCGCGGTGGGCAGCACGCCGGCGTCGAAGGACACGAGATCGGGCGCCGCGTCGCCGGTCAGTCGCGCATGCTCGCGCAGCGCGAACCGGTCGGTCATCCCGGCAATGTAGTCGGCGACCGCGCGAAGGCCAAGCGCGTCGACACGCTCGCGGTGCTCGTCCGGAAGCAGCGACGGATCGGTCGCGTAGGCGTCGAACAGCTGCCGCACCACGCGGCGCGCGCGGTTCATCACGTCGTCGACGCGCGGGTGCCGGTACAGCCCGGCATGAAGGAAGCGCTTGAGCTGCATGGATCGCTCGCGCATCGCGTCGGAAAAGCCCACCAGCGGCGGTGCGCGGCGCACGTCGTCGATCGAGCGCACCGCCGCCGCGTCGATCCGCCTGCGGGTCTCGCCGAGCAGGTCGACCACGAGCTCGTCGATCATCCGGCGAATGGTCTCGTGCACGAGCCGCCGGCCGGCGACGCCGGGGTAGAGCCGCTCGACCGTGCGGCGGTGGCCGGCGAACAGCTCGATCCCGTCGAGTTGGCCGAGCGCGATCAGCCCGGCGCGCAGGCCGTCGTCGACGTCGTGGTTGTTGTAGGCGATCTCGTCGGCCAGGTTGGCCACCTGTGCCTCCAGCGACGGCTGCCGCCGCTGCAGGAAGCGCTCGCCGAGCTCGCCGAGCGCGCGCGCGTTCTCGAGCGAACAGTGCTTCAGGATGCCCTCTCGCGTCTCGAAGCACAGGTTCAGGCCGTCGAAGGCCGCGTAGCGTTGCTCGAGCGCATCCACCACGCGCAGCGACTGCAGGTTGTGCTCGAATCCGCCGTGCGCCCGCATGCAGTCGTGCAGCGCGTCCTGCCCCGCGTGGCCGAATGGCGTGTGCCCGAGGTCGTGCGCCAGCGCGATCGCCTCGACCAGGTCCTCGGCGAGGCCGAGGCTGCGTGCGATCGAGCGGGCGATCTGCGCGACTTCGATCGAGTGCGTCAGCCTGGTACGGAACAGGTCGCCCTCGTGGTTCACGAAGACCTGCGTCTTGTACTCGAGCCTGCGGAAGGCCGTGCAGTGGACGATGCGGTCGCGGTCTCGCTGGAACTCGCTGCGCGTGCTCGCGCGTGGTTCCGGGTGCTGCCGCCCGCGGCTTGCCGCCGGATCGGCCGCCCACGGCGCGAGCGCCGTCGCAGTGCGCATCCCGGCCGGGGCCTAGCCGCAGCAGGCCGCGAGCGTCGCGCGCAGCGGCTCGTCCGGCACGCGCCGCAACGTCGCCTGGCCCAGCCGCTCGAGCAGCACGAACTTCGGCGTGCCCTGACTGGCCTTCTTGTCGACGCTCATCAGCTCGACATAGCGCTCGAACGGCCACGACGGGGCGCGCACCGGCAGGCCCGCCGAAGCGATGGTCCCGCGCAGCCGCGCGACCACCGACGCGTCGACCAGCCCGAGGCGGTGAGACAGGTCGGCCGCCATCACCATTCCCGCACCGACGGCCTCGCCGTGCAGCCATTCCCCATAGCCGAGCCCCGCCTCGATCGCGTGGCCGAAGGTGTGCCCGAAATTGAGCGTCGCGCGCACGCCCGCCTCGCGTTCGTCGGCCGCGACCACGGCGGCCTTGATCTCGCACGAGCGCAGGATCGCGTCGGCGAGCGCGCGCGGATCGCACGCGCGCAGCGCGGCCAGGTCGCGCTCGAGCCGCTCGAGGTATCCCGGATCGGCGATCGCCCCGTGCTTGATCATCTCGGCCAGCCCGGCCGACAGTTCCCGCGCCGGCAGCGTGCGCAGCGTCTCGACGTCGGCGAGCACCAGCCTCGGCTGGTGGAACGCGCCGATCATGTTCTTGCCGAGCGGGTGGTTGATGCCCGTCTTGCCGCCGACCGACGAGTCGACCTGCGCGAGCAGCGTGGTCGGCACCTGCACGAAGTCGACGCCGCGCTGGTAGATCGCCGCGGCGAAGCCGGTCAGGTCGCCGATCACGCCACCGCCGAGCGCCACCAGCAGGCACTGCCGGTCATAGCGCTCGCGAAGCAGCCGCTCGAAGACCTGGTCGAGCGACGACCAGTTCTTGAAGGCCTCGCCGTCGGGCAACCGGATCGAGATCCGGGCCGCCGCCCCGGCAAGCGACGCGTCGAGCCGGGCCTCGTAGAGCCCGCCCACCTTGTCGTTGGTGACGACGGCCACCTGGCGGCCCCGCACGAGCCGCGCGAGCGCTTCGCTGCCGGCGAGCACGCCGGCTCCGATCAGGATCGGATAGCTACGATCGCCGAGCGAGACCCGGAGTTCGCGAACGGTCATGCTTGAGGCAGGCAGGCTTCAGCCAGCCCGGAATTCGTCTGGGAGGCGGTCGATTATATCGGCGACGAGATCGTCGACCGGCTGGCGCGCGCTGACCGCGACGATATCGGCGATCTCGCGGTACAGCGGCTCGCGTTCGGCGAGCAGTTCGGCGATGCGCTCGCGCGGGTTCGCCGTCTGCAGCAGCGGCCGCGTGCGGTCCCGCCGCAACCTCTGCCAGAGGTCGGCGAGCGACGCCTGCAGGAAGATCACCAGGCCCCGCTCGGCCATGATCCGCCGGTTCTCGGCGCGGGTCACCGCGCCCCCGCCAGTGGCGAGCACGATTGCCGGCGCGCGCGAGAGTTCGTCGAGGATCGCGGTCTCGCGGCGGCGGAAGCCGTCCTCGCCTTCGAGCTCGAAGATCGTCGCGATCGGGACGCCGCAGCGCTCCTCGAGGACCTTGTCGGCGTCGATGAAGCGGCGCCCGAGTCGCGCCGCCAGCCGGCGGCCGACGGTGGATTTGCCGGACCCCATCATCCCGACCAGGACGATCGGGCGGGACGCGGCGCCGGTCGGCGCCGCGCCGGACACCGTCACCTCGGGCACGGGTCGGCGGTGCCCGACGAGGCCACCGTCAACGGGCCATCGCGGTGTCCGTCACCACGCGCGGGGTCAGGAACACCAGGAGCTCGGTGCGATCGTTGGTGCGGTTCGTGTTCTTGAACGCGTTACCGACAATCGGCAAGTCACCGAGCAGCGGCACCTTGTTCACGCTGCTGCGCTCGAACTGCTCGTAGATGCCGCCGATGACCACGGTACCCCCGTTCTCGACCAGCACCTGCGTCTGCACCCGGCGGGTGTCGATCGCAAAGCCGGCAGGCGTCAGCTGCCCGACCGCGTCGCGATTGACCTCGACAGCGAGGATGACGTTGCCCTCCGGCGTGATCTGCGGAGTGACCTCGAGCTTGAGGTTGGCCTTGCGGAACGAGATCGACGTCGCGCCGCTCGAAGTCGCCTGCTGGTACGGCAACTCGGTGCCCTGCTCGATGATCGCCTTGCCCTGGTCGGCGGTCAGCACGCGCGGGCTCGACACGACCTTGCCGCGCTGGTCGGCTTCGAGCGCCGACAGTTCCAGGTTCAGGAAGCGGGTCAGGCTAGAGTTGAACAGGCTGATCGCGAAGGTCGACGGATTGACGCCCGAGATATTGGCGGCCGGCAGGTTCACGAAGTTCGTGTTCGCCAGCGCCGTGGTGCCGGTGCTCAGCGAGCCCGGCAGCGGCGTCAGGTCGTGCACGCCCTGCAGGTTGCCGGACACCGTGCCCCGCCCGGCGAAACTGCCCGCGCTGGCGTTG
>DATGRE010000103.1:0-7192 GCA_035303885.1 Zeimonas sp.
CGTAGTTGCCCGTAGTGCCGTAGCCGAGCGAGGCGAAGGCTTCGCGCAGTTGCGCCTCGGCCTCGGACAACCGCCACTGGAAGTCGACCAGCGTACCTTCGAAGTCGAAGATCACTGCGGCGATACGACTTCCCATCCCGCTGGCGCCTACGCCACCACCCGCATCTCGCTCGCCGCCACCCGCTGCGTCAGCCGCTCCCACCCCGCGTCGACGTCGTCCTGAAGCGCTTCGATCTCGGGCTGCTCAAGGTGCCGGTAGCGCCGCTGCGGCGCCAGATATTCGGCCACCTCGCGCGTGCGCCGTACGTGGTTCAGCGTGTACCGATGGCCGTCCTCGACCTCGTACAGCGGAAACACGCCGCTCTCGACGGCCAGGCGCGCCACGCCAAGGCCGCCGTCGTCGGTGAGCCCCCAGCCGTCGATGCACGGAATCAGCAGCGTGAGCAATCGAGTGCCGCGGATCGTCTTCGCCTTCTGCACCTTGCGAACCAGATCGGGCAGGAAGCCGGCAGTGGCGGTGGCCGCATACGGAATCTCGTGCGCCGCCATGATTTCGGTGAGGTTCTTCTTGCGCGAGAGCTTGCCGGCGGGCGTCGAACCGGTCGACGCGAAGCGCGGCGTCGACGACGACTTCTGCGCGCCGGTGTTCATGTAGCCCTCGTTGTCGAGGCACACGTACAGGAAGTCCTCGTTGCGCTCGACCGCCGACGACAGGCACTGGAAGCCGATGTCGTAGGTGCCGCCGTCGCCCGCGAAGACGACGACCTGCGTGTCGCGCTTGCCCTGCGCGTCGAGCGCGCGACGAAGGCCCGACGCCGCTGCAGCGCTGGACTCGAGCGTCGGCTGGTACACCGGGATGCGCAGCGACGAGAACGGCTGCGGTCCGGCGATGATCGCCATGCACGACGGCGGAACGACCGCCACCGTGTCGGGACCGAGCGTCGCGAGCACGTGCCGCACCGACAGCGCCTCGATGCAGCCCGGACACGCGGCGTGTCCCGAGCAGAACATCGCGTCTTCGACGACTTCGAGTCTTCTCATCGTTTCCTCCGCGGCGCGCCGCTCAGCTCACCCATACGGAATCGGGGCCGGGGTCGTACGAATCGGCGTCGCGCACGAACTCGCGAATGCGCGCCGGCGAGACGTTGACGCCGCCGACGCCGGCGAGCAGCCCGCGCACGACGGGCGCCCCGGGCATCCCATACAGCGCCGCGCGCAGCTCCTGGTGCAGCACGCCGCCGCAGCCCGGCGAGTAGTTGCGGTCGAGCACGATCACCTCGGCCACGCCGGCGAGCGCAGCGCGCAGCGCGGCCACCGGCAGCGGACGGAACAGGCGCACCTTGACGAGCCCCACCGCCAGCCCATCGGCGCGCATCTCGTCGACCGCCTCGCGCACCGTGCCGCACATGCTGCCCATCGCCACCAGCACGGTGCGCGCGCCGTCGCAGCGATATCGTTCCACGATGCCCCAGCTGCGGCCGGTGAGTCGCGCCCACTCCCGGTCGACGTCGACGGCGAGCTGCGGCACCTTCGCCATCGCGTCGGCGAGCTCGCGCCGATGACGGGCGAACATCTCCTGCGTGACGACGTTGCCCCACGACTCGACCTTCGCCGGATCGATGCGATGCGGCGGCGCGTATTCGGGCAAGAACTCGTCGACCAGCTCCTGCGCCGGCACCTGCACCGGCTCGAGCGCGTGCGAGACGTAGAACGCGTCGTGGCTCACCATCGCCGGCACGAGGACCGCCTCGGCGATACGGAAGGCCTGGATCACGCTGTCGAGCGACTCCTGCGCGCTCTCGCTGTAGAACTGGATCCAGCCGGTGTCGCGCTGCGCGAGACTATCGGTCTGGTCGGGCCAGAAGGCCCACGGCGAGGCGACGGTGCGGTTCACGTTCGCGACGACGATCGGCGCGCGTGCGCCGCTCGCGTACTGCAGCACCTCGTGCATCAGCAGCAGCCCCTGCGAGGCAGTCGCGGTGAACACGCGCACGCCGGCGAGCGAAGCCGGAATGCACGCCGCCATCACCGAGTGCTCGGACTCCGGCGTGATGATCTCGGCATCGAACTCGCCCGCCGCCTGGAACTCCGTGAGCTTCTCGAGGATCGGCGTCTGCGGGGTGATCGGGTAGCCCGGCGCGAATTTCGGCCGCGCGAGCTTCGCCGCCCATGCGACCGCGTGGTTGCCGGTGAGCAGCATCGTCCGCTCGCGCGCCGGCGACCCGGACGCAGACGACGCGCTCTGCCCGCTGCGCTCGAGCACCAGCCTCGACCCGGCGTCGTTCATTTCACCTCCTCGATCATCTCCATCGAGCCGGTCGGGCACTCCCGCACGCAGATCCCGCAGCCCTTGCAGTAGTCGCCGTCGACTTCGTAGCCGCCGCCGGGCAGGCGCCGGATCGCGAGATCGGGACAATAGTGGAAGCAGTTGTCGCACGAGATGCAGGTGCCGCAGGAGAAGCAGCGCTGCGCCTCGTCGAGCGCCCGCTCGATATCGAGGCCGAGCTGCACCTCGGCGTCGCCGACGCGCTCGGCGACGGGCAGCCGCCGCTCGGGCACCCGCGCGGCGTTCGGGTAGTAGAAGGTCGCGATCGCCTCGAGCGGGACGACGCGCGCCACGTCGATGCCGAAGCCGTGCAGGCGTTCGCCGGCGAGTGCGGGGTTGCGGCGAGCGCGTGCGGCATCGGCGTCGGCGGCTTCGTCGCACGCGGCTTCGTCGACGACGCGGCCGGCGCGCTCGCACAACGCGCGGTCGATCGCGAGCGCGGCGCGCTTGCCCATCCCGATCGCCTCGGTGACGAAGCGCGCCAGGCTCGCGACGTCGCCGCCGGCGTAGACCCCGTCGACGCCGGTCGCCTGGAGCGCGTCGACCCGAAGCAGCGCGCCGTCGGCGGGAAGCGCCGACGCGAACGGCGAGAGATCGGGATCCTGTCCGATCGACGGCACGATCGCGTCGGCCTCGAGGGCGAACTCGCTGCCGGCGATCGGCTCGACGCGAAAGCGTCCGCGCTCGGCGCCGGGCACGAAGCTCACGCGCACGCATTCGATCGTCACGCCCCTCCGGCCGTCGGCTCCCGCTTCGCCTTCCACGGCGCGCACGAGCGAGACGCCGCCCATCAGCCGCACGCCCTCCTCGAGCGCTTCCTCGACTTCGGTGCGCTGCGCCGGCATCTGCTCGCGCGATTCGAGCGAGAGGATCGTCACCTCGTGCCCGGCACGGCGCGCACTGCGTGCGACGTCGATCGCCGCGCTGCCGCCGCCGACGACGACGACGCGCGGGCCGAGCGCCGGCGCACGGCCCGCGTTCGCCTGCGCGAGCCAGGCCGCGCCGTCGACGACCCACGCGCGCTCGTAGTCGAGCTGCGGCAGTCGTTTCGGCCGGCGCGCGCCTGCGGCGACGTACACCGCGTCGAACTCGCGGCGCAGCCGGGCGAAAGCCTGCGGCGTGTCGATCGCCTCGCCGTAGCGCACCTCGACGCCGAGCGCGACGATGCGCTCGATCTCGCCGTCGAGCACCTCGCGGGGCAGCCGGTACGCGGGAATGCCGTCACGCATCAGGCCGCCGAGCCGCTGGCGCGCCTCGAAGATCGTCACCGCGTAGCCGCGGCGGCGCAGGTGATAGGCCGCCGACAGCCCCGACGGGCCGCCGCCGACGATCGCGACGCGCTCGCTGCGCTCAACCGCCGGTGCCGGATACGACCATCGTTCGGCGAGACCGAGGTCGCCGACGTGCCGCTCGAGCTTGCAGATCGACAGCGGCTCGTCGTAGCCCTGCAGGTTGCAGGCGGTCTCGCACGGGTGATGGCAGACGCGCCCCGCCACCGCCGGAAACGGATTGTTGCGCGTGAGGATCTCCCACGCGCCACGGAAGTCGCGCTCGCGCGCGCGGCCGATCCAGTGCGCGATGTCGCCGTTCACCGGACACGCGACGTGGCACGGCGACATCGCGCTCACGTGGCGCGGCAGCCGTGCGCGCCAGGTGCCGGTGCGGAAGACCTCGGTGCTGCCGGTCGTCCAGGCGGTCGGAGGCAGATCGTGCGCGTTCATGCGGCGCTCCGCTGCAGCTGCACGTCGACGCTGCGCCAGCCCGCCTCGCAGGCCGCGGCGTTCGCCTCCTTCTGCTTCGGCGCCTCGTCCATCAGCGTGCGCTGCAGCCCCTCGAGGGACGGCTCACCGGTGGCGCGCGCGAGCGCCCCGAGCAGCACCGAGTTGACGATGCGCCCCAGCCCGTGCCGGCGCGCGATCGAGATCGCATCGACGGCGATGACGCGACTGCCCGGCAGCAGCGACGAGAAATGCTGCGCCGGCTGCGCCGAATTCACGACGATCAGCGTGTGCGCGGCGGCGCTCTTCAACAGCCTGCCTTCGAGCAGGCTCGCGTCGAAGCACAGGATCGCGTCGGCCGTCTCGATGTCGCAACGCACGCGGATCGGCTCGTCGTCGACGCGGATGTACGAGCTGACCGGCGTTCCGCGGCGTGCGCCGCCGTAGCTCGCGAAGCTCTGCACCTGCCGCCCTTCGGCGAAGAATGCGGTGGCCAGCAGGTTGCCCGCGGTCTGCGCGCCCTGGCCGCCGCGCCCCTGAACGATGATCTGCAGCACGATGCCTCCTCGGCCGGCGTGGTCGAACGCCGCGACTTCCGTTGCGCCGGTGTCCAGGCCTTGGACTACATCGGTTGCAGGCGCCCCCGTCCTTGATCTGCCGCAAAGAACGCGCCTCGCCGCGCTATCCGGCGTCGATGCGCAATCGGAACGATCCGGCCGCGATTACGCGCCCGTTCGCCTGCACTTCCAGCGCATGCTGTCCGGCGCGCGCGGTGCGCGTCGTCACCGCGCGAATCGGGTGGCGGCGCTCGAAGGTGCGCGCTTCGCCCGCGGCGAGCTCGAGCGTCGTCCACTTGAAGACCTTGCGCCCGGGACGACCATCGGCGCGCGGAAAGCCGATCGCGTAATCGAGCACGACGCGGTGGGCCGCGTGCGCATCGACGCCGGCGAGCGTAAGCGTGAAGCACAGCGCCTCGCCGAGCCGCACCACCGGCGTGCCGATGCGGAAGGCCCGCGCCTGCAGTCCGGCGTCGGGATCGTGCCCGAGCAGGCGCAGCGCCTGCGCATGGCCGTCCTTAACGAGCGAGCGCAGTCCCCGACGCACCACCCAGCGCAGCCGCCCGGCCCGTTCGGGGTCGTCGTGCGCGATCGACTCGGCACGGCGCCACCACCGCCCGGCGACGTGCAGGCCGAGCGCCACGTCCTCGCGGCACAGGACGTTGAGGTGATTCGAGACCGAGCGGCGCACGTATTCGGACGGATCGTCGGCGAGCGGCTCGAGCAGCGGAACGGTCCAGGCCCGATCCTCCGACGTCGACCGCAGGCGCGGCGCCCATGGCAGCCGGGGGCGCGTGCCCTCGCTCGCCAGGCGACGCAGGTGTTCGTCGTCGGAGCGCACCCAGCGCCGCAGGGCCGCCGTCGCGGCGTCGCGATGCGCGTCGATGAACGGCCGGACGGCGAACTCCGCGCTCGCGTGACGCGTGAGCCGGCCGAGCAGGGCCAGCGCACGCGACGGGTCGGCGAGCCCGGCGCGCGCCGTCCATTCGGTCAGCGGCCACAGCTCCCAGCCGCCGAAGCCGTCCTCCTGCGGCCGCGCATCGAGCATGCGCTCGATCGACTCCGCAGCCGCAGGGAAGTCGGCGGGCAGGCTCGCCGCGAGCGCGTCGGCCACGTGCGCGATGCGCGCTTTCAGCTCGAGCGGGCCGAGGCCCCGCGACGCCCGGCGCACGAAGGCGTCGGCGGGAAAGTCGGGCGACGCGCGTTGCAGCGCGACGGCGAGACGGCCGATCGACTTCGCGTCGATCCGGTCCTTGAACGGCCGGGCAGGGCTCGACTTGCGCCGACCGGATGCGGTCGATTCCATGGCTTTGCTCCGGCATGCCCCGGCCGACGATGTCCCCGCCGCGATCGCGAATGCGCAGGCCTTCGCGCATCGCGGGCTTACCATCAAAAGACAACGGCAGAAAGACCCCCGGCAGGGACCCGCACACCGCGACCGGAGACCTCTCGATGAACCCGAGAACGCTGTCCTCCCGAGTGGCCGCCGTCGGCGCCGCGCTCGCCTCGATCGTCGCACCGTCGACGGCACAGGCCGAGCTGAAGCCGGGCGACGCCGCACCGGTCTTCACCGCCCCCGCCGCGCTGGGCGGCGAGACCTTCGAATTCTCGCTCGCAAAGGCGCTGGCGAACGGTCCCGTCGTCGTCTATTTCTATCCGAAGGCGTTCACGAAGGGGTGCACGATCGAAGCCAATCGCTTCGCCGAGGCGCAGGACGAATATCGGGCGTTGGACGCGACGGTGATCGGCGTGTCCGGCGACGACATCGAGACGCTGAAGAAGTTCTCGGTCGAGGAATGCCGCAATCGCTTCGCGGTCGCCTCCGATGCCGACGGCCGCATCATGAAGGCATACGGAGCGGTGATGCCGCTGCTGTCGAGCTACGCGAAGCGGGTGTCTTACGTGGTGGATACGGACGGGCGCATCGCCTACGCGTATTCATCGATGAGCCCGGACGAGCACGTGCCGAACACGTTGCAGGCCTTGCGCGACCTGGCGAAGCGGTGACGTTTCCGGCCGGGCGCACGGACGGGCGTAACGGAGGGCGAGGCCCGCTCGTGGATGCGGGGATGTGAGGAAGCCGACGGGCGGCATCGCCGGGCGCAGGGGGAGAGGGAGCGGCGGCGGCAGCGAGGCGGCGGCGGCAGCCGTAACGGCGCAGCGCGGCAGCGGTAACGGCTGCGCCAGCGGCAACGCCAGCGGCAACGCCAGCGGCAGCGCCAGCGGCAGCACCAGCGGCAGCACCAGCGGCAGCGCTGGCCGCAACGGGAAGGCACGCCATTTTGTCCCGATTTTCGGCACTTCGAGCCTGCGCTGCCGTCTGCGCGAGGCGTTTGTCCCGATTTGCGGGCCATCCGAACAGCGCTGGAACCGGCGCGGTCATTTTGTCCCGTCTGGCGGGACATTCTGGCCGCCGTACCTTCCGCTTCGACGAGAACGCGATCGACATCCGCGCGCCGCGCGGGCCGCGGGACACTGCGAGCGCATCAAGCCCTGCCCTGCTCCCTGGTTCCCGGTGCGCGCGGCGTTCGCCGTAATTCGAAGCGCTCATGCCCGTGGAATCGACTCCACGAGCGAGAACACTCCAAATG
>DATGRE010000104.1:0-2284 GCA_035303885.1 Zeimonas sp.
CGACCCCGCCCGCGTGAGCGCCCGCGCCGAGACGGTCGAGTCCTACGAGGACGAGCCGGTGGTGCCGCGCGACGCAATCGTGCATTTCCGCGGCGTCGACGCGCAGCACGGACCGATCACCAAGTACATGCGGCTGCGCGACGATGAAGACGCATGAACGGCACGTCGACGTCATCGTCGACTCCGATCGCATCGATGGCACCCTGGTGGCACCCGGGGTCGAGATCCCCGGCGTGCTCTTCGTGCACGGCTGGGGAGCGACCCAGCAGCAGTACCTGGCGCGGGCGCGGGAGGTCGCCGCACTCGGCTTCGTGTGCCTGACGCTCGACCTGAGCGGTCATGCGCGCACCGTCGCGCGGCGCGAGACCGTCTCGCGCGAGCGCAATCTTCGGGACGTGCTCGGCGGCTACGAGATCCTCGCCGCGCATCCGCAGGTCGACCGCGAGAGAATCGCCGTCGTCGGCAGCAGCTATGGCGGCTACCTGGTGGCGATCCTCAGCGAGCTGCGGCCGGTGCGCTGGCTTGGGCTTCGTGCGCCCGCGCTGTATCGCGACGCCGGCTGGGAGTTGCCGAAGCTGCAGCTGCACCGGGAGCAGGATCTCGTCGCCTATCGGCGCAGCTTCGTTCCGGCGGCGGAGAACCGCGCGCTGCGCGCGTGCGCGCGTTTCCGCGGCGACGTCCTGATCGTCGAGTCCGAGCACGACGAGCTGATTCCGCGCCCGGTGATCGCGAGCTATCGCGCGGCTTGCACCGAGGCGCGTTCGCTGACGTATCGGTGCATTCGCGGGGCCGACCATGCGCTGTCGAGCGCGTCCAGCCAGCAGGAGTACACGCGGTCGATCGTGCAGTGGTTCTCGGAGATGCTCGCCGATGCGCGCAGCGCCGTGCGCGAGCCGGCGCAGACGATCGTCGCCGACCCGGGCGGCGTGCGTGCGATCGGCGACTCGGCGTCGTCCTGACGCGGCGTCGGTGCACCCGCTCGCTCTGGCTCGAGGAACGCCGGGCGAACGCGAGTCAGCCGCGTCGCGACTCGAGCTCCTCCCAGCGCTCGAGCGCCTCGAGGAGCTCGACTTCGATCTGCGCGAAGCGCTCGTTCATCGCCCGCGCGGCATCGGCGTCCTCCTGCCAGCTGCGCGGGTCGGCCAGGCGCTGGCCGAGCGCCTTCTGCTCGGCTTCGAGCGCGGCGATGCGATCGGGCAGCGCGTCGAGCTCGCGCTGCTCGCCGTAGCCGAGCTTGCGCTTGCGCGGCGCCGCGGGCTGCGCCGCGTCGCGTTGCCCCGATCCGGGTCCGGTGCCCGAGGCGCTTGCGCCGGTCGTTGTTGGCGCGCTTGCGCCGGTCGTTGTGGATGTGCTTGCGTCGGTCGTTTTGGATGCGCGTGCGCCGGCCGCCGTCGATGCGCCTTTCGTCGCCTTGTCGGGCGCCGCCGCGCGGCCGCGCGCCGACGCCGCGTCGTCCCGGGTGCGCGGCTCGCGCGCCGCTTCCTCGGCGCTCGCGGCCCGATAGTCGGAATAGCCGCCGGCATACTCGCGCCAGCGTCCGTCGCCCAGCGCGACGATCGTCTGCGTGACGACGTTGTCGAGGAATGCGCGGTCGTGGCTGACGACGAGCGCGGTACCCGCGTAGTCGGCGAGCAGCTCCTCGAGCAGCTCGAGCGTCTCGATGTCGAGATCGTTCGTCGGTTCGTCGAGCACGAGCAGGTTGGCCGGACGCGCGAACAGCCGCGCGAGCAGCAGCCGGTTGCGTTCGCCGCCCGACAGCGATCCGACCGGCGAGCGCGCCCGCGCGGGAGCGAACAGGAAGCGCTCGAGGTAGCTCATCACGTGCGTGCGCCGCCCGCCGATCTCGATCCAGTCGGCGCCGGGACTGATCGTCTCGACGAGGGTGGCCGAATCGTCGAGCTGCGCGCGCAGCTGGTCGAAATACGCCACCTCCAGGTTCGTGCCGAGCCGCACGACGCCCGAGTCGGGGGCGATCTCGCCGAGCATCAGCCGCAGCAGCGTCGTCTTCCCCGCGCCGTTGGGCCCGACCAGGCCGACGCGGTCGCCGCGCTGCACGATCGCGTCGAACTCGCGAACGACGACGCGCTCGCCCCACGCCTTCGTCACGCCGATGAGCTCGACGACGAGCCTGCCCGAGCGTTCGCCTGCGTCGACCGCGAGCGTCGCGCGTCCGAGGCGCGCGCGGCGCGCCGCGCGCTCGCGTCGCAGCTGCTCGAGCCGCCGCACGCGACCCTCGTTGCGCGTGCGGCGCGCTTCGATCCCCTTGCGGATCCACGCCTCTTCC
>DATGRE010000105.1:0-4410 GCA_035303885.1 Zeimonas sp.
CATCCGGCTGCCGGTGTCGATCAGCGCGGTGGCGATGATGGTGAGCGAGCCGCCTTCCTCGATGTTGCGCGCGGCGCCGAAGAAGCGCTTCGGGCGCTGCAGCGCGTTGGCGTCGACGCCGCCGGTGAGCACCTTGCCCGAGGCCGGCACCACCGTGTTGTAGGCGCGCGCCAGGCGCGTGATCGAGTCGAGCAGGATGACGACGTCGCGCTTGTGCTCGACGAGCCGCTTGGCCTTCTCGATCACCATCTCGGCGACCTGCACGTGGCGCGTGGCGGGCTCGTCGAAGGTCGAAGCGACGACCTCGCCGCGCACCGAGCGCGTCATTTCGGTGACTTCCTCGGGCCGCTCGTCGATCAGCAGCACGATCAGCACGACGTCGGGGTAGTTCGCCGTGTTCGCGTGCGCGATGTGCTGCATCAGCACGGTCTTGCCGGCCTTCGGCGGTGCGACGATCAGGCCGCGCTGGCCCTTCCCGATCGGCGCGATCATGTCGATGATGCGCCCGGTGATGTTCTCCTCGGCCTTGATGTCGCGCTCGAGCACCAGCCGCTCGTTCGGGTGCAGCGGCGTGAGGTTCTCGAAGAGGATCTTGTTCTTGCTCGCCTCGGGCGGCTCGCCGTTGATCTTGTCGACCTTCACCAGCGCGAAATAGCGCTCGCCTTCCTTCGGCGTGCGCACCTCGCCTTCGATCGTGTCGCCGGTGTGCAGGTTGAAGCGGCGGATCTGCGACGGCGAGATGTAGATGTCGTCGGTGCTCGCCAGGTACGAGGTCTCGGGCGAGCGCAGGAAGCCGAAGCCGTCGGGCAGCACCTCGAGACAGCCGTCGCCGTAGATCGTCTCGCCGGTCTTCGCCTTGCGCTTCAGGATGGCGAACATCAGCTCCTGCTTGCGCATGCGCTGCGGGTTCTCGATTTCGAGGGCGGTCGCCATCTCGATCAGCTGCGAAACGTGCAGCGATTTCAGTTCGGAAAGGTGCATCGGCTGGTTCTCCCCGCAGGGAAGGCTGGATCTCGTGCGGTGGGCGTGCACGGGCGGCTCAGGACGCCGCAGCTATGGACAACGGGTTGGAGGCGTGGGCTGGAAGAGCCCTGGACAGGCGGAGGAGAGTCGACGTGGGAGTCGAGTCGCGCCGGACCCCGCGCGCCTTGTGCCGGACGGAGCGGACGGCACGGCCGCACGCATCATCGGGCGGCCGTGATTGTACCCCGAATCAGAGGTTGCTGTCCAGAAAGGAGGAAAGCTGCGACTTCGACAGCGCACCGACCTTCGTGGCAACGACCTGTCCGCCGCGGAACAGCATCAGCGTCGGGATGCCGCGGATGCCGTATTTCGCCGGCGTGGACTGGTTCTCGTCGACGTTCATCTTCGCGATGCGGACCTTTCCTTCGTACTCGCGCGACACCTCGTCGAGGATCGGCGCGATCATCTTGCAGGGACCGCACCACTCGGCCCAGTAATCGACGAGAACCGGCTCCTCGGCCTGCAGGACCTCCTGCTCGAACGATGCGTCGGATACATGCTGGATCGCCATTCTCCCTCCTGGATTGCGGCGCTTCGGCAGCGACCGAAGCACCCTCCCGATGAATGGTACACGTGCGGAATCGCGCTCGGTGCACGCGCTGCGACTGCTAGAATCGGCGCGGGCGGGCCTCCCCGCAGTGCGGCGTGGTCAACCTGGTCAGGTCCGGAAGGAAGCAGCCACAGCCATTTCCCGCGCGTGCCGGGGTCCCGGCTCGCCCACCTGGCTCCGCAGCGAGCCTTCTCTTTCACCGAGCGCTGCGCCCGGATCGCGTTCCCCGACATGACCCATCTCGCGCTGGCACGCAAATGGCGACCCCGGGACTTCGATTCCCTGGTCGGCCAGGAGCACGTCGTGCGCGCGCTCTCGCACGCGCTCGAGACGAAGCGCCTGCACCACGCCTACCTGTTCACCGGCACGCGCGGTGTGGGCAAGACGACGATCGCGCGCATCCTGGCCAAGGCGCTGAACTGCGAGCAAGGGGTGCAGGCGCGGCCGTGCGGCAGCTGCGAAGCGTGCGCCGGCATCGACTCGGGTCGCTTCGTCGATTGCATCGAGCTCGACGCGGCCTCGAACCGCGGCGTCGACGAGATGACGCAGCTGCTCGAGAACGCGGTCTACGCGCCGACGGCGGGGCGCTACAAGGTCTACGTCATCGACGAAGTCCACATGCTGTCGACGCACGCGTTCAACGCGATGCTCAAGACGCTCGAGGAGCCGCCGCCGCACGTGGTCTTCGTGCTGGCCACCACGGACCCGCAGCGCGTTCCCGTCACCGTGCTGTCGCGCTGCCTGCAGTTCAACCTGAAGAACATGCCGGCGCCGGCCATCGCCGGCCACCTCGCCACCGTGCTCGAAGCCGAGGGCATCGCGCATGAAGCGGGCGCACTCGATCGCATCGGGCGAGCCGCCGCCGGCAGCATGCGCGACGCGCTGTCGCTGCTCGACCAAGCGATCGCCTTCGGCGGCGGCAGCGTGCGCGAGGCCGAGGTGCGCGAGATGCTCGGCGTGGTCGACGAAGGCTGGCTGACGCGCATCCTCGATGCGCTCGTCGAGGGCGACGGCCGAGCGCTCGTCGACATCGCCGACGCGATGCTCGCCGCCAACGCGCCCTTCGAGCGCGCGCTCTCCGAGCTCGCGCAGCGGCTGCAGCGCGTCGCGCTGGCGCAGGTCGGCGCGCTCGGCGACGCCGACGACCCGGAGACGCTGCAGCGCCTGGCGCAATCGATCGCCGCCGAGGATCTGCAGGTCTACTACCAGATCGTGACGCACGGGGCGCGCGACCTCGCCCTCGCGCCCGATGCGCATACCGGATTCACGATGGTGCTGCTGCGCCTGCTCGCGTTCCGCCCCGACGAGCCGGCGCGCGGTGCGTCGGAGGCGGCGGCGTCCGTTTCGCGCGGCGGCAGCGCCGGCGCAGCCGCGCTGTCGAGCCTGCCTTCGCCGTCGCGTGCCGCATCTGCGCCGGCGACCCGCGCGTCGGCCGTGCGCACGCAGGCGCCGCGGGCACCGGCGGCGCGCCCGCCCGCGGCCGGCGCAGGAGCGTCGGGCGAAGCCCGCGATCCGGCGCGCGCGCCGGCGACCGCGGCGCGTACGCCCGCGCCCGCGCAGACTCCGGCACCTGCACGCTCGGCGGCTCCGGCACCTGCACCCTCGGCGACGCCGGCACGCGCGCCGGCAGCCGAAGGCCCGGCGCGCCGCTTCGACGGCGACTGGCCGGCGCTCGCCGCGCGCCTGAACGTCACCGGCCTTCTTCGCCAGTTCATGGAGCAGAGCGAGCTGCTCGAGGCCGACGGCCTGCGGCTGCGCGTGCGGGTGCCGATCCGTCCGCTGGCCGAAGCGGGTACCGTGCGCCGTGTGCGCGAGGCGCTCGCCGCGCATTTCGGCGCCGACGTCCGGCTCGACGTCGAGGTCGGACGCGTCGAGGGCCCCACCGCGGCCGTCGTGTCGGCGCAGGAGCGCGCCGACCGGCTCGCGCAGGCGCGCGCGTCGATCGAATCCGATCCCTTCGTTCGCACGCTGATCGAGGAGTTCGACGGCTCGATCGTTCCCGGGTCGGTGCGTCCGCTCGAGTCCCAGTAGTCCACCGGAGAGACGAATGATGAAGGCACAGCTCGCGGGCCTGATGAAGCAGGCCCAGCAGATGCAGGAGAACATGAAGAAGGCGCAGGAGCAGCTTGCGCAGATGGAGGTCGAGGGACAGTCGGGGGCGGGGCTGGTGAAGGTCACGATGACCTGCCGCAACGACGTCAAGCGCATCGCCATCGACCCTTCGCTGTTCGAAGAGGACAAGGACATGCTCGAGGACCTGCTCGTCGCGGCGATGAACGACGCGTTGCGCAAGGCCGAGCAGACGGCCTCCGAGAAGATGGGCGCGATGACCGCCGGCCTGCCGCTGCCGCCCGGCTTCAAGATGCCGTTCTGAAGCGGCGATCGGCATCGCATCGCGAAACCGGCATCGGATCGCATCAGGAGCACGCGCACGCGATGAAGCCGCCGGCACCGCTCGAGGCGCTCACCGCGGCGTTTCGCCGCCTGCCGGGCGTCGGCGCGCGCACCGCGCAGCGCTTCGCCTGGCATCTGCTGCAGCACGATCGCGAAGGCGCGGCGAAGCTCGCGCGCGCCCTCGACGAGGCGCACGCGCGCATCCGGCACTGCGAGCGCTGCAACACCTTCACCGAGCTCGAGGTCTGCGAGACCTGCGCATCGCCGCGGCGCGACCCCTCGCTGCTGTGCGTGGTCGAGACGCCGGCCGATCAGCTGACGATCGAGCAGACGCTCAGCTACCGGGGGCTCTATTTCGTGCTGATGGGCCGGCTGTCGCCGCTCGACGGCATCGGGCCGCGCCAGATCGGCCTCGAGCGGCTGCTCGCGCGCGCCGGCGACGG
>DATGRE010000106.1:0-2796 GCA_035303885.1 Zeimonas sp.
ACGCACCGGAAGCCGCGGGCGGCGGCCGTGTACGCCAGTCCGATGCCGGTGTTTCCGCTGGTGGGCTCGACGATCACCATCCCGGGCTTCAACTCGCCGCGCGAGATCGCGTCCTCGACCATCGCGTTGCCGATGCGGTCCTTCACCGACGCGAACGGATTGAAACCCTCGAGCTTGACGAGAACCCTGCCCGGGTAGCCGGCACCGAGCTTGTTCAGGCGGACGAGTGGCGTGTCGCCGATGGTCTGCGTGATGTCGTCGTAGATACGTCCTCTGGCCATGGTCGCTCCTCGTGAAGTGGACGGCGCACCGCCGGTGCCGCGCAGCCGCGCGCCTGCTCGAAGGGCGAGCGTAGCGCGATCTCGGCGCGATGCATCCGCATTCCGGCGACGACCAGCCAGGTCACGGCGACGACGACCGCCACGACGACGAGCAGAGTGCCGACGAGCGCCTGCTCGTCGAGCCGGTAGGCATTGCACAGCCGGACCGGGGCATCGCGGTACAGCGTGCCGACGACGGCGGTCATCGGGAGCACGTTGCCGAGGAAGAAGCCCTGCACGACGAGCCCGGCGCGGGCCCACGATCGGCGCAGCGCCGCGCCGGCGGCGATCAGCGCCGCCGCCTTGACCGCCTCGACCGAGGCGTCGACCTGCGCCAGGTCGAGCAGGCGAGGAATCATCGACACGGCGAGCACGCCGGCGGCGAACGCGAGACCGGCGATGCCGAGCCGGTTCCAGCGCGAACCGGCGCGCGCGGCGAAGGGCTCGGACAGCAGCGCACCGGCGAGCATCAGCGCGGGGAACTGCACCAGCATGTGGGTCGCCATGCCCGACTCGAGCAGCGAGCGCAGCGGCCACGAAAGGCAGGCGAAGGCGAGCGCCGCGCCGGCGAGCGGGCGCAGCCGGCCGCGCCCGACACCGGCATCGCTCGAGGGAAGGAGCGCGAACGCGCGTCTCATCGGGACGGCGCCCCGGCGAGCGAACGCGCGAAATGCAGCGCCTCGTCGAGCTCGTCGTAGTCGAAGACGCGGCGCAGGCGTGCATCGGCGTCGGTGACCAGCAGCGCGGCGTTGTGCTCGTAGCCGCCGAAGCCGTCCGGGATGACGACGACGCGGAACGCACGCAGCAGGCGATCGAGCGCATCGGGATCGCGCACGGTGACGAAGCGCCAGATCGACGGGTCGGCGCCGAGCTCGCGCGCGTATCGGGCGAGCGCGGCGACGTCGTCGCGCGCGGGATCGAAGCTCACCGAGAGCAGGCGCACCGAATCGTCGCCCCGCTCGGCGATCCGCGACTGCAGCTGCGCGAAACCGCTGCCGAGCGCCGCGCAGACGCTGACGCAGCGCGTGTAGACGAAGTCGACGATCGTGGCGCCGCCGTGGCCGCGCAGCAGCGCGGGCAGCGGCGAGGCGTCGATGCCGGGGCCGTCGACGGCGACGGCGGGCGCGGGCACCGGGGCGTCGCGCACCTCGATGCGGCGCGCGCCCTCGGCGGTGAACACGCGGAAATCGTGCGTGAGCCAGGCCGCGGCCGCCCATGCGAGAAGCACGGCGAGCGCGCTGGCGAGCGCCGTGCGCAGCATCGGGGCGCGCGGCCCCTAGGCCACCCGCTCGCGCGCGACCCGTCGCAGCGGCCGTTCCGTGAAGCCGATCGGCGTGCCGTCGTGCGACGGCGGGAGAACGTCGGCGAGCGTGTGCGCGTCCAGCCGCTCGAGGAAGGCCTGCAAGGCCTCGTTCAGCACCCCGGTGAGCCCGCAGGTGCCGGTGAGCGAGCAGCGGTTCGCCGCGCCGAAGCACTCGGTAATCTGGAAATCGGACTCCATGCGCCGCACGACGGCGCCGACGTTGATGTCCTCGGGCCGGTGCGCGAGCCGCATGCCGCCGCCCTTGCCGCGCACCGTCTCGATCCAGCCGGCCACCCCGAGCTGGTGCGTGACCTTCATCAGGTGCGCCTCGGAGATGTCGTAGGCACGCGCGACCTCCGCGATCGTGCACAGCCGATCGGGCCGCTGCGCGACGTACATCAGGAGCCGCATCGCGTAGTCGGTCATCATCGTCAGTCGCATGGAGTTCTCCTTACGTGCCGGGCTGCACGACGAGCGCCTTCAGCTGCGCGCCGCTCTCGAACGGCGCCGAGCGCCGCTCGGCGGCGCGCTCCTGTGCGATCGTCGTCGGGGCGACGGGCGCGGCACCGTTGGACCACTGCGCGCGCAGCCACGTGGCGAGCGCCGCCAGCTCCACGTCGGACAAGCGCTGGAACGACGGCATCGTCCCTTGGTATTTCGCGCCCAGCACTTCGATCTCCCCTTCGATGCCGTGCAGCAGGATATTGGCGAGCACTCGCTCGTCGCCGATTACCCACTCGGATCCGTCGAGCGGCGGGAAGACGCCCGCGACGCCCTTGCCGGTGGCCTGGTGGCAGGCAGCGCACTGCGCCGCGTACAGCGCGCCTCCGTCGGCGGCCTGACCTTCGACGGCGACGCGCGGGCCGAGATCGGCGATCGTGCGACGGTCTCCGAGCTCGGCACGCCCGAACGGCTCGGAAAACAGAATATAGCCCACACCGAACAACACCGCCATCACGGTGAGGAGCGCGGCGAGCGCCGGGATCGGCCGGATCGCTTCGGAAGGCTCCTCGTGCTCGCGCTGCTGCGCGCGCGGACTCGATTGGGGATCGGTCAGCATGGCGTGGACATCATCGGGCGGCGGCGTGCACCGCGGGGGCCGCGCTCACGTCGGCCGCCGGCAGGATCGGATAGGTGCGGTCGAGCGATCGCAGGTACTCGACCAGGTCGAGC
>DATGRE010000107.1:0-2339 GCA_035303885.1 Zeimonas sp.
TGCGCGGCTCCGGCCGTTCGATTCCCGGCGTGCATCTGCGCGACGCGCTCGACTGGATCGACAAGCGCGCGCCCGGGCTGCTGCTGCGCTTCGGCGGACACGCGATGGCGGCGGGCCTGACGCTGCACGTGCGGCACGTCGATGCCTTCGCCTCGCTGCTCGAGCGTGCCGTGGAAGTCTTCGCCGACCCCGATTGCCTCGCGCCTTCGCTGCTCACCGACGGAGCGCTCGACCCCGCGTGCATCGACGCAGCGCTCGTGGCGATGCTCGACGCCGAGGTCTGGGGCCAGGCGTTCCCGCCGCCGCTCTTCCACGACGATTTCGTCGTCGCCCGGCAGTCGGTGGTCGGCGAGCGCCACCTGCGCGCCGAGCTGCGCAGCGCCTGCGGGCGGCGCCTCGACGCGATCGCCTTCGGGCGCATCGATCCGCTGCCCGCGCGCGCGCGCATCGCCTACCGGCTCGTGCTCGACGACTGGCGCGGCGTCGCCCGCGCACGGCTCGTCGTCGAGGCGGTCGAGCCGCTCGAGACCGGCTGAAGCCCGCTGCGTCGCGAAGCCGGCGCCGAAGCGGTCCTGCCGGGCACCCCCCGGTCCGCTCGCCTATAATTTCGGGTTCTCCCGAATACGTCCCCGGAATACGTCCCCCGCCATGGAAGCCGAGCGCCAGAACCAACTCGAATCGCTGATCGACGACCTCCGCACGCGCGTGGGCGAGCTTCGGAGGTACCTTTGACTACGACGCGAAGAAGACGCGTCTCGAGGTAGTCCAGCGCGAGCTCGAAACCCCCGACGTCTGGAACGACGCGCAGCACGCGCAGGCGCTCGGCCGCGAGAAGAAGTCGCTCGAGGCGGTCGTCGAGCGCATCGCGTCGATCGAGGCGCGCCTCGCCGACGCCGCCGAGCTGTTCGAGATGGCCGCGGCGGAGGACGACGACGCGACGCTCGTCGCCGTGGAATCCGACGTGCGGGCGATCGAATCGGAAGTCGAGGATCTCGAGTTCCGGCGCATGTTCTCGAACCCGGCCGACGCGAATTCGTGCTTCGTCGAGATCCAGGCCGGCGCGGGCGGCACCGAGGCACAGGACTGGGCCGCGATGCTGCTGCGCCAGTACCTGCGCTACTGCGAGCGCAAGGGCTTCGAGACCGAGGTGCTCGAGGAATCGCCCGGCGACGTCGCCGGCATCAAGGGCGCGACGATCCGCGTCGACGGCGAGTACGCCTACGGGTACCTGCGCACCGAAACCGGCATCCACCGGCTGGTGCGCAAGTCGCCCTTCGATTCCAGCGGCGGCCGGCACACGTCGTTCGCGTCGGTCTTCGTCTACCCGAAGGTCGACGACTCGATCGAGATCGACATCAATCCGGCCGACCTGCGCATCGACGTGTACCGCGCGTCGGGCGCCGGCGGGCAGCACGTGAACAAGACCGAGTCCGCGGTGCGCATCACGCACCTGCCGACCGGCATCGTCGTGCAGTGCCAGAACGACCGCTCGCAGCACCGCAACCGTGACGAGGCGATGAGCATGCTGCGCGCGCGGCTCTACGAGCTCGAGCTGCGCAAGCGCCGCGCCGAGCAGGACAAGGTAGAGGCGGGCAAGACCGACATCGGCTGGGGTCACCAGATCCGCTCCTACGTGCTCGACCAGTCGCGCATCAAGGACCTGCGCACCGGCGTCGAGGAGAGCGACACCCGGTCGGTGCTCGACGGCGATCTCGACGAGTTCATCGCCGCCAGCCTCAAACAGGGAGTGTGAACGGTGAGCGACCGTACCGGCGCGCCCGACGGGCCGCCTTCGATCGAGGAGCTCCTCGGGCGCGACGACAACGCGATCATCGCCGAGCGGCGCGCCAAGCTTGCGCGGCTGCGCGAGGAAGGCGTGGCCTACCCGAACGACTTCGTTCCGGCGCACCGCGCCGCCGCGCTCGCCGAGCACTACGGGTTCAAGACGCGCGAGGCGCTCGAGCAGGAGAACGTCGAGGTCTCGCTCGCCGGACGCATCATGCTCAAGCGCGTGCAGGGCAAGGCGAGCTTCGCGACGCTCCAGGACGCCACCGGGCGCATCCAGATCTACCTGAACGACCAGGGCGTGGGCGCCGACGTGCACGCGGCGTTCAAGCACTGGGACCTCGGCGACATCATCGGCTGTCGCGGCGTGCTGTTCAGGACGATGAAGGGCGAGCTGACCGTGAACTGCAGCGAGGTCCGGCTGCTGGCCAAGTCGCTGCGCCCGCTGCCCGACAAGTTCCACGGCATCGCCGACCAGGAGCTGCGCTATCGGCAGCGCTACGTCGACCTGATCGTCACCGGCGAGACGCGCGACACCTTCCTCGCGCGCAGCC
>DATGRE010000108.1:0-5583 GCA_035303885.1 Zeimonas sp.
ACGTCGCCGCCTATCCGGGCCGCTCCGCGTTCTACAATCTGCGCTGACGCGCGGCGGTCGCGCGTTCGTATCGCCGGCGGGCCCAGCGCGCCGGCGTCTCGCGAGGTATCGCTCCCGGTGCGTATGCTCGGCATCGTTCTCGCCTGCCTGCTCGCGCTGATCCAGCACCCGCTCTGGCTCGGCAAGGGAGGGTGGCTGCGCGTCTGGGAGCTCGACCGCCAGCTGGCCGCCCAGCAGGCGCTGAACGCGCGCATCGCCTCACGCAACGACGCGCTCGAGGCCGAGGTGGCCGATCTTCGCGCCGGGCAGCAGGCGCTGGAGGAGCGCGCCCGATACGACCTCGGCATGGTCAAGCCGGGCGAGCTGTTCGTGCAGATCAACGAGCCGCCGACGAGCCGGCCGGCGTCCGACGAGCGTCTTCGCACCGCGGCGGCCGGCGAGCATCGATGACGGCGCCGGCCGGGCGGTCCGACGGTTGCGCCGCGTCGGTCCTCGCGCGCTCGCTGCGCGAGCGCGGCATCGACCGCGTCTTCGCGTTGTGCGGCGGCCACGTGATGCCGATCTGGATGCGCCTGCACGAGGAGGGCATCCGCATCGTCGACGTGCGCGACGAACGCGCCGCGGTGCACATGGCGCAGGCGCACGCCGAGCTCTCGGGTTCGCTCGGCGTGGCGCTCGTCACGGCAGGCCCGGGCGTGACCAACGCGATGACCGGCCTGGCCAATGCGCAGGTCGCGCGCGCGCCGGTGCTCGTGCTCTCCGGCTGCCCGCCGAGGCCGCAGGAGAATCGCGGCGCGCTGCAGGATCTCGCGCACGCCGCGCTCGTCGCGCCGCTCACGCGCTATGCGCGCACGGTACGCGAAGCCGATCTCGTCCTGCAGGAGCTCGACGAGGCGATCGCGCGGGCCTTCGGCGAGGGCGGCGAGCCGGGGCCGGTCTTCCTTGATTTCCCCACCGACACACTGCTCGACGAGGTTTCACCGGCCGTGCGCGAGGCCTTCGTGCCGGCGCCGGCACGGGGCTCGATCTTTCCGGATCCGGCCGCCATCGCTCGCGCCGTCGACGTCCTGTGGTCGGCCCGCCGCCCGCTCGTCCTCGCGGGTCGCGGCGCCCGTGCGGCGCGCGAGCCGCTGCTGCGCCTGCTCGATCGGCTGGGCGCGCCGTATCTCGACACCGGCGAGAGTCGCGGCCTCGTACCCGAGGAGCATCCGTCGGTCGTCGCGGCGATGCGCGGCACCGTGATGGGCGAGGCCGACGTCCTGCTGACGGTCGGCAGGCGGCTCGATTTCCAGCTCGCCTACGGTTCGCCGGCGGTCTTCGGCGACGCGCGCTTCGTTCGCATCGCCGATGCGCCGTCGGAGCTGCGCGACAACCGGCGTGGAGCGGTCGAGGTCTATGCGACCCCCGCGGTCGCCCTCGATGCGATCGTGTCGGCCGCAGGCGAGCGCACGCCGGCCGCGGACCGCGAATGGGCGCGCTCGCGGCGGGCCGCCCATCTCGAGCGGGCGGCACGGCTGCTCGATTCGATGCGTGATGCGCCGTCCGGTTCCGACGGACTCATGCACCCGAACCGGCTGCTCGCGGCGCTGCGCGAGACGCTGCCAAAGGATGCCATCGTCGTGGCCGACGGTGGCGACTTCCTCAGTTTCGCGCGCGTGGCGCTGGCGCCGTCGACCTGGCTCGATCCCGGGTCGCTCGGCTGCATCGGGGTCGGCGTGCCCTTCGGCATCGCGGCGGCGCTCGCGTTCCCGGATCGGCCGTCGATCGTCGTCACCGGCGACGGCGCCTTCGGATTCAACGCCATCGAGATCGACACCGCCGTGCGCCATGGCGCGCGGGTGCTGTTCGTCGTGGCGAACAACGGCGCCTGGGGCATCGAAGTGCGGGACCAGCAGCAGACCTTCGGCAAGATCGTCGGGACGCGGCTGCAGTTCGCCGATCACGCTGCGATGGCGCGCGCGTTCGGGCTGCATGCCGAGCGCGTCGAGCGTGCCGAAGAGCTGGTGCCGGCGATCGAACGGGCGATGGCGAGACGCCCGGCGCTGCTCGACGTGCTCGTCACTCCCGAGGCGGCGTCGGCCGACTCGCGTTCGGGGCTCGCGCGCGTGCCGCGCCTGCAGGCGCTCGCCGCATGGGACGAAGCCGAGCGCCGCTGGCGCGGGCAGTGAACGCCGCGGCTCGGCCGGCGCGCCGCACGCCATGCGCGCGCCGCCCGCTGCGGGGGCGCCGCCCGTGGCGGGGGCGCCGTTTCGTCGCGCCGTGCGCGAAGGGGCTCGGCGCTATCCGAGCGGCTTGATCACGCGGCGTGCCGCGCCGCGGACGTGGCGCAGCGACAGCCGGTGCGCGCGCCGCTCGTCGCCGGCGAGCACCGCGTCGAGGATCGCCTCGTGTTCGTCCCAGGTCTGCTCGCGGGTGCCGACCGGCTCGAGCACGGTGATCATCGCGCGACGCAGGTGGTTCCAGTACAGGCGCAGCGTCTCGGTGAGCAGTGGATTGCCGGCCGCTTCGTACAGCCAGATGTGAAACGCCATGTCGGCACCGGTGAGCTCGGCGATCTCGCCGCGCGCGAGTGCGGCGCGTCCGCGCTCGATCCGCGCGCGCGCTTCGGCGGTCCTGGCCGTGTGGACGTCGGGCGGCAGCGCCGCGCAGCGCGAAGCCGCCAGGCGCGCCGCCATCGGATCGAGCGATTCGCGCAGTTCGTAGAGCCAGACGAAGAAATCGCGTGCGAGCGGAGCGACCACCAGCCCGCGACGGCCCGCCTCGTGCGCGAAGCCCTGCGTGCGCAGCACGGTCAGCGCCTGCGTGAGCGGCTGGCGCGAGACGCCCAGCCGCGCGGCGAGTTCGTCCTGGTTCAGGCGATCGCCCGGGCGCAGCACGCCGGCGCAGATGGCGTCGAGCAGCGATGCGTAGACCTGCTCGTATAGCGACGGCGCCGCTTCGGGGAGACGGATGTCGAGCGCCGTTCGCCGCGCTGCTGCGGCATTGCCGGGCGCGGCGGGTCCCGGCGAGGTCTGCGCGGCCGTCGCTTCGCCGGTCTCCGCGAAGCCGGTGGATGCGGGGTGCATAAAAATCCAACTCGACATACGGAATACGAAATACCATAGTATCGTATTCGAAAGCAGGCTATCCAAGGCATACGTGCACGGGAGACGCGAATGGACCACCGGATCCGGGTGATGCTGGCCAAGGTCGGGCTCGACGGCCACGATCGGGGCGTGAAGATCGTTGCGCGCTGTCTGCGCGACGCGGGGATGGACGTCGTCTACACCGGGCTGCACCGCTCGCCCGAGGAGGTGGTCGACGCGGCGGTGCAGGAGGATGTCGACGTGCTCGGCGTGAGCCTGCTGTCGGGCGCGCACATGACGATTTTCCCGAAGATCATCCGCGGGCTGGAGTCGCGCGGCGTCGACGACATCATCCTGGTCGGCGGCGGCGTCATGCCCGACGAGGACGTCGTCGCGCTGAAGGAGATGGGCGTCGACGAGATCCTGCTGCAGGACACGCCGCCCGACACGATCATCCGTACCATCGAACGGCTCGTCGCCGAGCGCGGCGTGCGCTGAGCGCCGGACAGCGAGGAGAGCGCCGATGCGAGGGGCGATGGAGTCGTGGAGCTGGCCTCCACGCTACGACGATGCGTACCGGCCGCCCGAGGGCAGCCGCTACTGGTTTCCGGTGCGCGAGACGATGGATCCCGGAGAGCGCGAGCGCGCGATCGTGCAGCGGCTGCGCGAGGTCTGCCATTACGCGTACACGAGCTGCGCGTTCTACCGCACGAAATGGGACGAAGCGGGCTTCCATCCCGAGCAGTTGCGTTCGCTGGAGGACTTCGAGCGGCGCTGTCCGGTGGTGACGAAGGCCGATCTTCGCGCCGCGCAGCACCGTGCGCCGCCGTTCGGCGACTACCTCTGCATTCCCGAGAGCGAGATCTTCCACGTGCACGGCACCTCGGGCACGACGGGACGTCCGACCGCCTTCGCGATCGGCCGCGACGACTGGCGCGCGATCGCCAACGCGCACGCGCGCGTGATGTGGGGGATGGGCATCCGTCCGGGCGACATCGTCTTCGTCGCCGCGATCTTCAGCCTGTACATGGGTAGCTGGGGCACGCTCGCCGGCGCCGAACGGCTCGGCGCGAAATCGTTCCCGTTCGGGGCAGGCGCGCCGGGAATGTCCTCGCGCGCCGTCCAGTGGCTGAACATGATGCGTCCGCAGGCGTTCTACGGAACGCCGTCGTACGCGCTGTATCTGGCCGAGACGGCCGTCAAGGAGGGGCTCGATCCGGCCGAGTTCGGCATCGAGCGGATGTTCTTCTCGGGCGAGCCGGGTGCGTCGGTGCCGGGCGTGCGCGACCGCATCATCGAGGCCTGGGGCGCGCAGGTCTTCGACTGCGGATCGATGGCCGAGATGTCGCCGTTCATGAACGTCGCGGGAACGGCCGAGTCGTCGCAGGGGATGCTCTGCTGGCAGGACATCTGCTACACCGAGGTCTGCGATCCGGTCACCTTCGAGCGCGTGCCCTACGGCGAGCGCGGCACCCCGGTGTACACGCATCTCGAGCGCACGTCGCAGCCGATGATCCGGCTCGTCTCGGGCGATCTCGCGCTGTGGACGAACGATCCGACGCCGTGCGGGCGCACCTACCCGAGCCTGCCGCAGGGCATCTTCGGTCGCATCGACGACATGTTCACGGTGCGCGGCGAGAACGTCTATCCGAGCGAGATCGATTCGGCGCTCAGCCGGATCGAAGGCTACGGCGGCGAGCACCGCATCGTCATCACGCGCGAGGGGCAGATGGACGAGCTGCTGCTGCGCGTGGAGCCGACGGCGGAGCTGGCCGTGCGCGGTCCGGCCGCCGTCGAGGCGTTCCGGACGCGCATCGCGTCGTCGATCCAGGCGATGCTCGGCCTGCGCACGAGGGTCGAGGTCGTCGATCCGGGCACCTACCCGCGCACGGATTTCAAGGCGCGGCGCGTCATCGACGACCGGGAGGTTTTTCGCCGCCTCGCCCAGACGCTGCACGACGGAGGCGCGAGGTGAAGGGGCGCGCGCCGGCTTCCTCCGACGCGCTCGTCGAGCGCGCACTGCGCGGCGAGCATGCGGCGATGGCACGCCTGATGACGCGTGCCGAGGCAGGCTCGCCCGAATGCCGCGATGCCTTCGCGCAGATCTACGCGAAGACCGGTCACGCGCACCGGATCGGCATCACCGGCGTTCCCGGCAGCGGCAAGTCGACCCTCGTTTCGGTACTCACGCGCCGGCTGCGCGAGCAGGGCAAGCGGGTCGGCGTGATCGCGGTCGACCCCTCCAGCCCCTATTCGGGCGGCTCGATCATGGGCGACCGGATCCGCATGTCCGAGCACGTCGGCGACGAGGGCGTGTTCATCCGCAGCATGGCCACGCGCGGCGCGCACGGTGGCATGGCCCGCGCGTCGCTCGAGGCGGCCGACGTGCTCGACGCCGCCGGCTTCGACTACGTCATCGTCGAGACGGTCGGCGTCGGCCAGGCCGAGGTCGAGATCGCGCGCGCCGCGCACACCGTCGTCGTCGTCTCGGCCCCGGGGCTGGGCGACGACATCCAGG
>DATGRE010000109.1:0-2664 GCA_035303885.1 Zeimonas sp.
TGCCGAGCGAGTTCCGGCCCGACGTCGATGCCGCACGTGCGGTCGTCGCGCGCGCGCTGGCCGCCGGCGCTTCGCTGCTGTCCGAGCCCGATGCGAAGGCCGTGCTCGCCGCGTACGGCATCCCCGTCGTGCCGACCCGCATCGCCGAGTCGACCGAGCACGCGACGCAGGTCGCCGAGCGCGTCGGCTACCCGCTGGCGCTCACCGTGCTCTCGCCCGACATCGCCCGCAAATGGGACGTCGGCGGCGTCGCGCTGAACCTCGAGAGCGCCGACGCCGTGCGCACCGCCGCGTTGGGCATGATCAAGCGCGTCGGTGAGCGCATGCCGAGCGCGCGCATCACGGGTTTCACGCTGCAGCCGATGGTTCCGCGGCGCAACGCGCGCCAGCTGATCATCGGGGTCACCACCGATCCGCTGTTCGGCCCGGTGATCCTCTTCGGCGAGGGCGGCCGCGCGGTCGAGGTGATCCGCGATCATGCGATCGGCCTGCCGCCGTTGAACCTGCCGCTTGCGCGCGAGCTGATCGCGCGCACGCGCATCGACAAGCTGCTCGGTGCCTACCGCGACCGGCCTGCCGCCGACATCGACGCGATCTGCCTGACCCTGGTGAAGGTTTCGCAACTCGTCGTCGACCTCCCCGAGATCGTCGAGATCGACATCAATCCGCTGTTCGCCGGCGACGAGGGTGTTGTCTGCGTGGACGCGCACATGCGCGTCGACGCCGATGCGCCCCGTACGGGAAGGCTGGCGATCCGGCCGTATCCGAAGAACCTCGAGGAGAAGGCGCGCCTGCACACCGGGCGCGAGGTCCTGCTGCGGCCGATCCGACCCGAGGACGAGCCCGCGCACCAGCGGCTGCTCTCGCGCACCACGCCCGAGGACCTGCGCTTCCGCTTCTTCGACTCGGTGCGTCAGCTCGGGCATTCGCAGATGGCGCGGCTCACGCAGATCGACTATGACCGCGAGATGGCGTTCGTCGCCACCGCCGAAGGCGAGGACGGCGAGATCGAGACGCTGGGCGTCGTGCGCACCGTCACCGACCCGGACAACGTCGCCGCCGAGTTCGCGATCCTGGTTCGCTCCGATCTGAAGGGGCACGGACTGGGGCGGCTGCTGCTGACGAAAATGATCGACTATTGTCGTCGCCGGGGCACCCGCGAGATGGTCGGCGAGATCCTGTCCGAGAACGACGACATGCTGCGCTTGGCCGGGCGTCTCGGGTTCACGTTCGAGCCGGATCGCGAGACCGGAACGATTCGTGCGCGCCTGGCACTGAACTGACGGCGGGGGGCGGCGACGACGGTAGCGTACGCTCTTGCGCCGGCTGCGGCCGACGGTGAGAATCGCCGCTATATGACGCCCGTTCCGGCCACGGCCGCTCTCGAGATCGACGCGATCGAAGTGCTCGAGAGCGTCTCGGACGGCTTCCTCGCCTGCGATCGCGAGTTCCGCTTCCTGTACGTGAACGGCGCGGCCGAGCGCCAGCTCGCCCGCTCGCGCGACGAACTGCTCGGGCGCGGGCTGTACGAGGTCTTCCCGGAGCTCGCGGCGCCCGGCGGCCTGGACGAGGCGGCGCTGCTCGAGTCGGCCCGCACCGGCGAGCGCATCGAGCGCGAGTACTACAGCGCGTCCGCCGGGCGCTGGTATCGCGGATGCGTGTACCCGCGGCCCTGGGGGTGGGCGCTGTATTTCCACGACGTCACGCGGGGTCGGCTCACCCGCAAGGCGCTGGGCGAGAGCGAGCGGCAGTACCGCACGCTGATCGACTCGATCGACCAGGGCTACTGCGTCGTCGAGATGCTGTTCGACGAGAACGGCACGCCGGTCGATTTCCGCTTCCTGGAAAT
Source organism: Zeimonas sp. (assembly GCA_035303885.1). Classification (GTDB taxonomy): domain Bacteria; phylum Pseudomonadota; class Gammaproteobacteria; order Burkholderiales; family Burkholderiaceae_E; genus Zeimonas. The sequence goes on from DATGRE010000109.1 coordinate 1,850, forward strand.
CAACGAGGCCTTCGAGGCGCAGACCGGCCTGTCCGATGCCGTCGGGCGCAAGGTGCGCGACCTCACACCGCAGCTCGACCCGTTCTGGCTGCAGACCTACGCCAGGGTGGCCCGCACCGGCGAGCCCGCGAGCGTGGAGCATTTCTCGCGCGCGCTCGGGCGTTGGTTCGACGTCTACGCGTTCCGTCCCGATCCCGCGCCGACGAACCGCGTTGCGCTGCTGTTCCGCGACGTCAGCGCGAGAAGGCGCATCGACGACGCGCTGCGCGAGAGCGAAGAGCGTTTTCGCGTGCTGGTCGAGGCGATGGCGCAGGCGGTGTGGGAGGCCGATGCCGACGGCCGCATGACCTCGTACTCGCCGTCGTGGTGCGCGCTCACCGGGCAGCAGTCGGGTCACTGGCGCGACGATGGCTGGCTCGACGCGGTCCATCCGGACGATCGCGAGGCGACCGCGCGCAGGTGGCGCGAGGGCATCGAAGGGCGCGCGCCTTTCGAGATCGAGTACCGGATCGTAGCCGCCGACGGCACCGTGCAGTGGAGCGCCGACCACGCGGCGCCGCTGTTCGGCGCCGACGGCATCGTTCGCAAGTGGGTCGGCATGAACATCGACATCACCGAGCGGCGCGGTGTCGAGGAGGCGCTGCGCGAGGCCGACCGGCGCAAGGACGAGTTCCTCGCGATCCTCGCGCATGAGCTGCGCAATCCGCTTGCGCCGCTTCGCACCGGCATCGAGATCATGCGGATGGGCAACGTCGATCCCGAGCGCATCGAGCGCGTGCGCGCGATGATGGCCCGGCAGATCGACCACATCGTCG